>DAORTX010000021.1:0-19893 GCA_035432885.1 Usitatibacteraceae bacterium | reverse complement strand
TCATGGACGAGCGCGGCTACGTGAAGATCGTCGACCGCAAGAAGGACATGATCCTGGTGTCGGGCTTCAACGTGTACCCGAACGAGGTGGAGGACGTGGTGGCGATGATCCCGGGCGTGCTGGAGGTGTGCGCCGTGGCGTCGCCGGACGAGAAGTCCGGCGAGGCCGTGCGGCTCGTGATCGTGAAGAAGGACCCGGCGCTCACCCGGGAGGCGATTCTCGAGCACTGCCGCAAGAACCTCACGGGATACAAGGTCCCCCGGATCATCGAGTTCTGGAAGGAGCTTCCCAAGACGAACGTGGGAAAGGTGCTTCGCCGGGAAGTGAAGAACGCGCCGTTGCAGGGATCGTAGCCGCGCCGGACGATCCCGTGTTTCAGGCCGGTCGCGCCGCGGCGAGATCGCTCGCGAGTCCCGCAGACAGGCGTGCGGCGAACGCATAGATCGACAGCTGCGGGTTGGCGCCGATGCTCGTGGGAAAGATCGAGCCGTCGTGCACCGACAGGTTCTTCACGTGGTGATGGCGGCCGCGTTCGTCGACCACGGCCCGACTTGCGTCGGGTCCCATGGCGCACCCGCCCATCACGTGCGCGCTCACCACGCGGGCGCGAAGCGCGGCCATCGGAAGCGATGCGATCGATGCCTTCGCCTGCGCCCAGCTCGACATCGGGACGCCGTCCTCGTGCAACGCCAGCACCGTCTTCGCGCCCGCCGCGAACTGGATCTCCGCCATCGTGAGGTAGGCGCGCCGCATCGCCTCCCAGAGAATCCCGCCGATGGGATAGTCGAGAACCGGGGAACCGTCGGCGCGCAGCTGGACGCGCCCGCCGGACGAGTCGGGATGAAAGCCGTCCCGAAGCAGGGCGATCACGACCTGGAGATTCGCGAACTCGCGCATCCATCGACCGTGCGCATTCCCATATCCCGGCATCGTGATCCCCGCGAGGATCGGATGCAGCGGTGGGGCCTCGAGCTTGTAGCCCACCGGGCCATCGATGGGGGCCGCGTCCAGGAAATGGTCCGAATAGATCGTCTGCGGGGCCCCGTCGAATCCCTTCACTTCCCATGGCATCGCGGCAGCCGACACGACCGTCGGGTGCAGGAAGGTCCGCCGGCCTGCGAGATCGTGCGGATCGGGTGCCCCGCTTCGCAGCAGGATCGCCGGGCTGCCGATGGCGCCCGAGGCCAGGACGAAATGACGGGCCACGAGACGGATGACCCTTGCTCCCGGGAGCGCGCCCGATCCCGCCACGCCGGTCGCGACCGCATGGGTGATCCGGTCCCCGGAGATGACGAGCCGATCCAGGCGGGCCCGGTGCAGCAAGGTGGCGCCATGGGCGAGGGCGGAAGGGATCGTCGTGACCAGCATCGACTGCTTGGCATTGGTGGGACAGCCCATCCCGCAGTAGCCAAGGTTGCGGCAGCCCTTCACGTTGCGCCGGATCGCGCCGGTGGGCAGGCCAAGTGTTTCGCAGCCCCTGCGCAGGATGTCGTTGTTCTCGTTCGGGGCAACCGGCCAGGGTGCGATCGACAGGCGTTCTTCCATGCGCTCGAACCACGGGGCGAGGTCCGCTTCGCCCACGCTGGCGAGGCCATGGGCGCGGCGCCAGTGGTCCAGCGTTCGCGGCGGCGTCCGGAAGCTTGAGGTCCAGTTGACGGTCGTCGAGCCGCCCACGTTTCTCCCCTGGAAGATCGTGACCGCCTTGTCCTTCGTCTGGCGTCCCGCGGATTCCTGGTACAGCTGCGGATAGGCCTCGCGCTCGCGCATCCGGAAGTCACTCGAGCTTCGCAGCGGCCCTTCCTCCAGGATCACCACGGAAAGCCCCGCCAGCGCGAGGATTTCGGCGGTCACTCCGCCGCCCGCCCCGCTTCCCACGACGACGACATCGGCCTCGATCGCGAAGTCGCGATCGGCCGCGGCGGCGTCGACCACCTTCCATCCGGCGGCCAGGCCTTCGCGAATGGGGTCGGCGATCATGCCGGGGGGGACTCCAACAGCGGCGGGCCGGGGTAGGCGATACGCTCCCAGGAATCCGAATTGCCGTACCAGGCCGCGACGACAAGCTGGGTGAGCGCCAGGTAGCCTGCCTGGAGCAGCGCGAAGCGGCTGTTGCGCCAGCGCGCGAGGAATGCCGAGACTTCCGCGAGCGTGGCTTCCGGCCAGGCCGAACGAACGCCGGCGACGACGAATCGACCCGCACCGAGGCCGAGCAAGGCAAAGAGCTGCGAGATTTCCTCCTGGACGGCTGGCGCCAGCCCGATGACGGCGCGGTCGAAGGCCTCGACCACGGCGCGAATCGCCTTGTCGCGGGCTGCGGGCTCGGCCGGCAGCATGCCCTCCAGGACCGCGGGAGCGAGCGCCGCCACGATGGTCGCCGAGCGCTCGTCCAGCCAGAGCCGGCCGCCGGCGGGGACCCGGTTGCCGTGGCGAAACGCGAGCCAGCCGGCGCCGGCCAGCACGGCGGCAGAGGCGATCCCGACCTTCAGGAACTGGCGCCGGCTAGTCATCGCGCCCCTAGCGCATCAGCAGGCGCGCGAGCTTCTCGAATCGACCGCCGTAGGGCGGACGGAAGAGCTTGAGCCCGTTGAGCCCGGATTGCCGGAAGACGGCCTTGCGCTTCGAGAAGGCATCGAATCCCTCGCGCCCGTGGTATTGCCCCATCCCCGAGTCGCCCACGCCGCCGAACGGCAGGTCGTCCTGGGCGATGTGCAGGATCGTCTCGTTGACCGTGACGCCGCCCGAGACCGTGTTCCGGATGACCTGGTCGACGGCATCGCGGCGGGTCTCGAAAACGTAGAGCGCGAGGGGACGAGGCCGGGCATTCACGAAGTCGATCGCCTCCTCGAGGCTGCCGTAGGCGATGACGGGCAGCAAGGGCCCGAATATCTCCTCGCGCATCACGGCCATGGAATCGTCGACGTCCACGAGCAGGGTCGGCGCCCGCTTGCCTGCCGCGGCCACGTCCTCGCCCGCCGGGTTGACCTCGATCGCCGTGGCTCCCTTCTGCGTCGCATCGAGCAGAAGCCGGTCAAGGCGCCGGCGATGGCGTTCATCCACGATCGACGTGTAGTCGGGGTTGCCCGCGAGGGTGGGATAGAGCGACGCCACGGTCCGTTTCGCGGCTTCCACGAACGGCCCCACGGACCCTTCCGGCACGAGCGCGTAGTCCGGCGCGATGCACGTCTGCCCGGCATTGAGGCACTTGCCGTAAAGGATGCGGCCCGCGGCTTCTTCCACCGAATAACCGCGCCCGACGATCGCCGGGGACTTGCCGCCGAGTTCGAGCGTGACCGGCGTCAGGTTTTCCGCGGCCGAGCGCATCACGTGGCGACCGATGCCGGTGGAGCCGGTGAAGAGCAGGTGGTCGAAGGGAAGGCGGCAGAAGGCCTGCGCGACCTCCGGCCCGCCGTTCACGACGGTGAGTTCGCCCTCTTCGAAGTATCGCGCCGCCAGGGTCGCCAGCAGATCCCCCGTGGCGGGCGTGGTTTCCGACATCTTCACCATCGCATGGTTGCCGGCGGCCAGCGCGGGGACCAGGGGACCGATGGCGAGGTAGAGCGGGTAGTTCCACGGGACCACGATGCCCACCACGCCCAGGGGCTGCGGCAGGACCTGGGAGGAGCCCGGAAGAAACCAGAAGTTGGTGGGCCTTCGTTCGGGCCTCATCCATCGCCGCACATGGCGGCGGGCATGGCGGATGGCCTCGAGGCTCGGGAAGAGTTCGAGAAGTTGCGTCTCGTGTCTCGAGCGATTGCCGAAATCGCGCGAGATGGCCTCCGCCCACGCATCGGCGTTTTCCCTTACGAGGGCTTCGAGCCGAGCCAGGCGTTCGATTCGCCGGGGAGCATCCGGAAACGGATGACGGGCAAAGGCCTCGCGGTGACGGGCGAAACCGGCTTCGAGTAGGGGTGGCAAGCGGGATTCCTGATCTGGAAATAACTTTAAATAAAGCGCTTAATAGGTTGATATTAAGTATATAACTATTCAACTTCCGAATTCTTGACGGAGATTCAAACGAGCGTTTCAATCACTCGTTAGAATAGCCTTCGTATCCCCTCGGAGCAACCTGCGAGCCATGCCCGTTCCGCCCGATGGAAGCGCGCCCGTGTCACTCCGACGGCACCTCGAATTCCTTCGGGACCTGCGCGGGCGGGAAGCGAAGGGATCACGGCCGCCGCGGATCGACGAGATCAAGGCCTGGCAGGCGGAGCGGCTGGCGCGAACCTATGCCGATCTTTCGGCCAGCCCGCGCTATGCCATGGCGACCCGGTTCTTCCTGGACGACCTGTACGGGGCCAAGGACTTCAGCGGCCGCGACGAGGCCATGCTTCGCCTCTATCCGCTCATGGTCCGCACGCTTCCGAAAGGCGCGGTGGAGACGGCGGCCCTGGCGATCGAGGTGGACGCGCTGTCGGAGACGCTCGACAGGCGTCTTGCGGCCGGCATCGAGCCCGGGCCCATCAGCGAGGCGAGCTATGCGCGCGCCTACCGGCTGGCGGGAACCCGGGAGGAGCGCCTCCGGCAGATCGACCTCATCGACGACGTGGGCCGCCGGCTCGACCTGCTCGTGGTGAAGCCCATGGTCTATGCCACGCTCAAGCTGATGCGGCGTCCCGCGAGTCTCGCGGGCATGGGCGAACTGCAGTCCTTCCTCGAGCGCGGATTCAAGGCATTCCGCCACATGGGCGGCGCCGCCGAGTTCCTGGAGACGATCTCGGGTCGCGAAACCGTCCTGCTCAACCGGCTTTTTTCCGGCCACCCGAACCCGTTTTCGGGCTGACGGGCGCCTTGGGACGCGCCTTCGCGGGCTTCGGCCCATCGTGGACGTGCTTCGCGAAAAGCGAATCGAGTTCACGGACGATGGCCGCCTCGAGAGGGCCGCGCATCGCCTTCAGCAGGAAACCCAGCTTCACGGTGAGGTGCAGGTCCTTGTCGGTGAGCTGCAGGCTTCCGGTCACGCCCGGGCGGTCGAAATGGTGCGTGCTTCCCGTCCAGCCGCCGCTCAGGCCGAACTTGCGGCCCAGGTCCTCGGCCATCTTGTCCGCCGCCTCTCGCGCGGACTTCATGCCGAGGTTGTGGACGCGCCTGATGTCGATGTCTGCCATGGGATCTCCAGCGGAATCGGCGTCGGTCAGCGGCCCGGGCCCATCAACGCATCCGGAAGCCAGGTCGCGATGCCCGGAATGAAGCACAGCAGCACCATGAACGCGATCATGATCACGACGTAGGGCAGGGAGCCGCGCAGGACCTCGGAAAGGGGCACCTCCGGGGCCACGCCCCGAAGGACGTAGAGGTTCAGGCCGACCGGCGGAGTGATGAGGCCCACCTCCAGGTTGATCGTCATCATCACGGCGAACCAGATGAGGTCGAAGTCGTTGGCTTCGAGGACCGGGGTGAGGATCGGCATCAGCATCAGGATGATGGCCACCGGCGGCAGGAAGCACCCCATGAGGAGCAGGAAGCAATTGATCGCGAAGAGCAGGACCCATTTGTTCAGCTGGATCGCCACCAGCCATTCCGCGGAGGCCTGCGAGACGTAGAGCAGCGACATCATGTAGGAGAAGAGCGCGGCGGAGGCGATGATCATGAGGATCATGCTCGACTCGCGGACCGTGTCCCGGAAGATGTGCCACAGGTCCGACAGCCGCCATGTCCGGTAGATCAGGACCACCAGGACGAGTGCCAGGAAGGCCCCGATGGCGGCGATCTCGGAGGGCGTGGCGATGCCGCTGTACATGCAGTAGGCGATGGCCGCGATGATCGCGAGGAACGGCCCCACGCGCACCATGCCGTCCATCTTTTCCCGGAACGTGAAATGCTCGTCGACGACGATCAGTTCCCGCCGGGCCACCAGCGTGGCGAACCATGCCCAGACCGAGAATAGGAACACCAGGATGATCCCGGGGACCACGCCCGAGAGGAAGAGCCTGCCGATCGACGTTTCCGTCGCAAGCCCGTAGAGAATCATCGTGATGGACGGCGGGATGAGGATGCCCAGCGTTCCGCCCGCGCAGATGGCGCCGGTGGCGAGCGAAGGCGGCACGCCCCGGCGGATCATCTCGGGCACGCCGGCCTTGCCGATCGCCGCCGCGGTGGCGGGAGAGGAACCGCAGACCGAGGAGAACATGCCGCAGGCCAGGATGTTGGCGATGATGAGCCCGCCCGGCATGCGCGACAGCCACCGGTACAGCGAGTTGTAGATGTCCTTTCCGGCCGCGGAAACGCCGATGGCCGCGCCGAGCAGGATGAAGAGCGGGATGGTGAGGAGCGCGAACGAATTGAGTTCGTCCATGAACTGCGTGGCGACGATCGCGAGGCTCGCGGGCCCCTTGAAGGCGAACAGGAAGACCACCGCGACCAGTGCGAGGCCCCAGGCGATGGGGAAGCCCGAGAAGAGCACGGTCGTCGTGACGACCAGGACCAGGAGGCCGATCTGCAGCTCGCTCACGCCTCAGGCTCCCTGGCCGGAAATCGATTTCTTCGCCTCGGCGGCCCCGTCATCGGTGCGCAGGAAATCCGCCACGTACTGCAGGGCGGTGAGGCCCAGGCCGAGCGGCATCATGGCGAAGAAAGGCCAGCGGGGCGGGTCCCAGGCCGAGCCGCTGGTCTCCCCCGAGTGCCAGGTGTCGAACGTGAGTTCCAGTCCCACCCAGGCGAGATACAGGCACACCGCCAGCCCGACGACGGCGATGACGCGCGAGAGGATGCGTCGCCCGCGCGGTGGCAGCCACTCCGAGACGAGATCGACGCCGATGTGCCCCCGCGTCTTGAGGCAGAAGGGCGAGCCCACGAGGACCGCGGCCACGATCAGGTAGGTCGCGAGCTCGATCTCCCACCACGTCGAGTTGCCGAGCGCCCGGTAGACCACCATCCAGCAGACGATCAGCGTGGCGGACACGAGCATGACGGCTGCCGCGACGGCACAGGCAGTCGAGAGGCGGTCGATGAAACGCACGAGGTGGCGCACATTGCTCCCTGGCGGACTGGGGCCGCCTTCGGCCGTCAGGATAGGAAAAAACGGGGCGGCCGCAGCCGCCCCGCCGGGCTCACTTGACCGACGTGATGAGCTGGAGAAGCTGCTTCGCTTCGGCCGACTTGGCCTCGAACTCGGGCCACGACGTCTTCTTCGCCAGGTCGATCCAGGCGTTGAACTCGCCCTTGGTGAGCGAGCGCACCTTGGCGCCGGCCTTCGTGTAGGCCTCGATCATCTTCGTGACCGCCTCGCGCTGCCCGTCGGCGAAGTAGGCATCGCTCTTGTCGGCGGCTTCCTCGAAGATCTTCTTCTGGGCGGGCGTGAGCTTGTCCCACGCCGCCTTCGACATGACCAGCGGCTGGAGCAGCCACCAGAGCGTGTAGTCGCCGCCCACGGTGGCGAACTTGGTCTGTTCGTAGATGCGCATGCTCACGAAGGTCTCGGCGGACGTGAGGGTCGAGGTGAGGACCCCGGACTGCAGGGAGGGGTAGATTTCCGTGGACGGGATGTTGATCACGGAAGATCCCGCCGCCTTCAGCATGCTCTCGAACGTCGGGTCTGCCGCGCGCATCTTCTCGCCCTTGACGGTGTCCGGGCCGCCGATCTCCCGGTCCTTCGAGGCGAAGCCGCCGGGTGTCCACCACCACGTGACGATGTGCACGCCGTTCTTCTCCGCGATCTCCTGGAGCTTCTTGTGGAAGGCGGAGCCCTTGAGCCGCATCGCGTGATCGATGCTCGTGATCGTGCCGGGCATGATGCAGATGGAGAACTCCGGCACCTTCCCGACGGCGTAGGAGATCGGGAAGACGGCCATCTCGAGCGTGCCGGACTGCAGGGCGTCGAACTGGGCCGCCGGCTTGATGTTGAGCGAGCTGCCGGGGTAGATGCGGAACTTGACGCCGGGGTCCTTCTTGTTCACCTCGGCGACGAAGACGCGCGTCGCCTTGTCGCGACCGTCGGTGTTGGCCTTGAACTGGTGCGAGATCTTGATTTCCTGGGCGACGGCAGGCAGCGCCAGAGCGGCGGCGGCGACGAGCGCGGTGGCGCCCAGCCGGATGAGGCTCTTCATGGAATTCTCCTCGATGTCGATTCGTGAAAAGTGCCGTCTGTTGCGGCAGTCGCCCGAAACTACGCGATGGAGGTGCTACTTGTAAACCGCGACGGTCAAGCGGCCTTCGCCGCCTTGCCGGTGGGCAAGGCACAGGCGACCAGGTGGTCCATGGCCGCGCGCGCGCCGCCCTTGCGGTGGGGCACGCCGGCGAGTTCCAGGCCCATCTCGACGCCCGCGAGCGTCCCCATGAGCGTGAGGTCGTTGAAATCGCCGAGGTGCCCGATGCGAAAGACCTTGCCGGCGAGCCGGCCAAGGCCCATGCCCAGCGACATGTCGAATCGGTCGAGGATCGCGGCGCGCAACTTGTCGGCATCGTGGCCCGCGGGCATCACCAGCGCGGTGAGCGACGAGCTGTACTCCTCGGGAACCGCGCAGAGGACTTCGAGTCCCCAGGCTTGCGCGGCCCGCCGGGTGGCCTCGGCGTGGCGGTCGTGCCGGGCGAACACATTGGCCAGGCCTTCCTCCTCGAGCATGCGGATCGCCTCCCGCAGGCCGTAGAGCAGGTTCGTGGCCGGCGTGTACGGGAAGAATCCCTTCTCGTTGGACGCGACCATCTCGTCCCAGGCCCAATAGGAGCGCGGCAGCCTTGCCGTCTTCTGCGCGGCCACCGCCTTGTCCGAGAGGGCATTGAACGAAAGTCCCGGGGGCAGCATGAGACCCTTCTGGGAGCCGCCGACGGTCACGTCCACGCCCCATTCGTCGTGCCGGTAATCGATCGAGGCGAGCGAGGAAATGGTGTCGACGAGAAGAAGCGCCGGGTGGCCGGCGTCGTCGATCGCCTTGCGGACCAGCGGCACGCGCGTCGTCGCGCCGGTGGAGGTTTCGTTGTGCACCACGCAGACGGCCTTGATCCCATGGCCCTTGTCGGCCGCGAGGCGGGCGTGGATCTCCGGGGCCTCGGCTCCCCGGCGCCAGTCGCCGGCGATCAATTCGATGTCCAGCCCCAGGCGCCTGGCGAGCTTGCACCACAGCGCGGCGAACTGCCCGGACTCGTACATGAGCACCTTGTCGCCCGGCGAGAGCACGTTCACGAGCGCGGCCTCCCAGGCGCCCGTCCCCGACGCGGGATAGATCACGACCGGGTGTCGGGTCTTGAAGATGCGCTTGATGCCGGCCAGCACCTCGTGGCCGAGGGCCTGGAATTCGGGGCCCCGGTGATCGATGGTCGGGCGGTCGATGGCGCGAAGAATGCGATCCGGTACGTTCGTGGGACCGGGAATCTGCAGGAAGTGCCGGCCGGCGGGCATGGAAGTTCTCCTCGGTTCGCTGTCGACCGGCGCGCGTCATTGCGGCCGGCCGGTGTTTTCTGCCCATAATGCCGCAGGCAGCCGCCGGACTCCATGCCGACCCGGTAACAACCCTGATGACCATCCCGAGCCCCATCCGCTTCACCTCCAACCGCAACGCCGCTTCCCACCCCCTCGCCGAGCGCCTGCGCCGGGAAGTCGACGGCGACGTCCTCTTCGACGGGGCGAGCCGGGGACGCTACGCGACCGATGCCTCGATCTACCAGATCGTGCCGGTGGGCGTGGTCGTTCCGCGCACGCCCGAGGCGGCGGTGACCGCGCTGCAGATCGCGGCGCAGGCGGGCGTGCCGATTCTTCCCCGAGGCGGCGGTACGTCCCAATGCGGCCAGACGGTCGGCGCGGCGCTCGTGATCGACGCGAGCAAGCACCTGAACCGCGTAATCGACGTGGACCCCGGGGCAAGGCGCGCGACCGTCGAGCCCGGCGTCGTCCTGGATCATCTCAACGCGCGGTTGCGCCGCCACGGGCTCTGGTTTCCGGTAGACGTCTCGACGGCGGCCCAGGCGACGCTGGGCGGCATGGCCGGAAACAACTCCTGCGGATCGCGCTCGATCGCCTACGGCTACATGGTTCACCGGGTCGCCGCCATCGACGCCTGCCTGGCGGATGGCACCCGGGGCCGCTTCGGTCCGCTCGCGGAAATCGAGAACCCGGCGATCCGTTCGATCGCGCAGAAGGCCGCCGCATTGTGGCTGCGGGAGCGCGACGAGATCGCCGCCAGGTTGCCGAAGGTCGCGCGCCAGGTGGCGGGCTACAACCTGGGCAGTCTCGATCCCGAGGGACAGAACCTCGCGAAGCTCCTGGTGGGAAGCGAGGGGACGCTCGCCTGGTTCGAGCGCCTCACGCTCGACCTGGCCGAGGTTCCGAGGCACAAGGCCCTCGGTGTGGCGCATTTCCCGCGTTTCTACGACGCCATGAACGCGGCGCAGCACATCGTGAAGCTCGGGCCCTGCGCGGTGGAACTGGTCGACCGGACGATGATCGAGCTCTCGCGCGGCATTGCCGCCTTCGCACCGACCATCGAGGCCTTCGTTCGCGGCCGGCCGGACGCGATCCTCCTGGTCGAGTTCGCAGGCGAAGACCGCGAGGCCCAGGTGCAGGGCGTGAGGCGCCTCGGCGAGCTGATGGGCGATCTCGGGTTTCCGGGCGGCGTGGTGGAGCTTCTCGACGCGGGCGAGCAAAAGGCGCTCTGGGAAGTGCGCAAGGCGGGCCTGAACATCATGATGTCGATGAAGGGCGACGGGAAGCCCGTCTCCTTCATCGAGGACTGCGCGGTCCCGCTCGAGCACCTGGCGGAGTACACGACGCAACTGACCGAGGTTTTCCGCAAGCACGGGACCGAGGGCACCTGGTACGCCCATGCCTCCGTGGGGTGCCTGCACGTTCGTCCGATCCTCAACATGAAGGGCGACGGGACGATCCGCATGCGCGCCATCGCCGAGGAGGCCGCGGAACTGGTGCGCCGCTACAAGGGCGCGTATTCCGGCGAACACGGCGACGGGCTCGTGCGATCGGAGTGGATCGCGCCGTTCTTCGGTCCTCGCCTCACGGCCGCGCTCTCGGAGATCAAGGGGTGGTTCGATCCCCGGGGCCTCATGAACCCGGGAAAGATCGTGAACCCGCCGCGACAGGACGACCAATCGCTGCTGCGATACGGTCCCCGCTACCGCGCGCAGGCGCCCGAGACGGTCCTCGACTGGAGCGCGTGGGGCGGGCTCACGGGCGCGGTCGAGATGTGCAACAACAACGGCCATTGCCGCAAGTTCGATGCCGGAACCATGTGCCCGAGCTACCGCGCCACGCGGGACGAGGCGCATCTCACGCGGGGCCGCGCGAACACGCTTCGACTGGCGCTCTCGGGCCAGCTCGACGGGGAAGGCTTCGCTTCCGATGCCGTGCGCGAGGCGTTCGAGCTGTGCGTCTCCTGCAAGGGCTGCCGGCGCGAATGCCCGACGGGCGTCGACATGGCGCGCATGAAGATCGAATTCCTGCACCACGATCGCGCCCGGCATGGCCACAGTGCCCGCGACCGCCTGGTGGGCCTGCTGCCGGCCTACGCGCCGTGGGCGTCCCGATTCGCGCCGGTCGTGAATGCCGCCCAGCGCCTGCCCGGTCTCTCCCACGCCTTGCGCGCGCTCGCCGGCTTCGATTCGCGGCGTGCGCTCCCGGATTTCAGCGGCAAGTCCTGGCTCGCCGGCCTGCCGCCGCACGCGCCAAGGGGAGGGCGGGTTGCCGTCCTCTTCGCCGATACCTTCAACAACTGGTTCGAGCCGGAAAATCTCGCCGCCGCGTGCCGGGTCATGGAAGCCGCCGGCTTCGAGGTCGCGCCGGCCCGGGGCCCGGACGCTCGGCCGCTTTGTTGCGGGCGGACCTACCTGTCGGCGGGCATGGTCGACCGGGCGAAGGCGGAATCGCGGCGGATGATCGACGCGCTGACGCCGTGGATCGAGATGGGCGTGCCGGTCGTGGGACTCGAGCCCTCGTGCCTCTACTCGCTCAAGGACGAGTTCCTCGCGATGCACCCGGGCGATTCCCGGGCGGCGTCGCTCGCGGATCTGGCCGTCACCTTCGAGACCTTCGTTGCTCGCGCGCTGCGGGAAGGCGCGAAGGTCGCGTGGCGTGAAGGCGAAGCCCGGGAGATCCTCGTTCACGGCCATTGCCACCAGAAGGCCTTCGGGAGCTTCGAGGACACGCTGGCTGCCTTGCGGGCCATTCCCGGCGCCCGGGTGAATGCCGTCGAATCGAGCTGCTGCGGCATGGCCGGTTCTTTCGGCTACGAGCGCTCCCACTACGACGTCTCCATGGCGATGGGCGAGGCGTCGCTGTTTCCCGCCGTGCGAAACGCGGATTCCGCGACGGTCGTGGTCGCCGCGGGCACGAGCTGCCGCCACCAGATCGACCACGGCGCCGCGCGGCCAGCCGTGCATCCGGCCGTTGCCCTGGCGGCAGCCCTCGCGCCATGAGTCGTTCGTCGCCCGCCGCGCCGGTGCTCGAGTCGCTTCGGCTGGCGCTCGGCTTCGAGGCGCTCGGGGCGGCGGCGGGGAACCTAACGCTCGGCAAGGCAGCGCTCGACGGGAAACCGGTTCGCGTGGCCTTGATCGAGAACCGGATCGCGAGCGGCTCCATCGGCAAGGCGGAGGTGGCGAAGCTCCTGCCGCTCTTCGCGATCGCGGCGCGCGAGAAGTCGGCGGTGGTGCTCTACCTGGACTGCGCCGGGGCGCGCGTCTCCGAGGGGCTCGAGGCGCTCGGGGCGTTCCGGCGGCTGTTCCGCGAGGTGCTCGCCGCGCGGATCGCCGGCGCGCGCCTCGCGGTGGTCCTCGGGCGAAACTGCTTCGGCGGCGCGAGCATGCTCGCCCACCTGGGTGCGAGGCGCCTGCTCAGTCCCGGCACGCAGCTCGCGATGTCGGGGCCATCCATCCTTGCGCAGACGGCAGGCGCGAACGCGCTCGACGAGGTGTTTCGCGCGATCGCGGAGGCGACGATCGGCGCGGGTGCGCGAGCCATGGCGAGCGATGCCAACACCGTCTGGTCCCCGGCGCTGGATCTCGCGTCCTGGATCCGGGATGCGCTCGGCACGGGGGCCGCCACCTGGGGCGCCTACCACGAGCGCCACGAGCTGCTGCGCGCGCGCCTGGAAAAGGGCCTCACCCCTCGCCAGCCGGAAGCGCTTCGCCGCAAGGAACTCGAGCGCCTCTACCCGCAGGGGTACCGGGTGAGCGAATGCGACGGGGTCGTGACCGGCGAGGCAAACCTCGACGGCGCCACGGTTCCGGTGCTGGGCCTGGTCGGCAGTTCCCTCGTCGGCGCGGAGCGTGCCTGGCGATTTGCCCAGGCCGCGTGGCGTCTTTCCATCCAGGCGCCCGCGCGCCTGGAGGTGCTGCTCGATTGCGAGTCCCATGCCCCCCGGCTTGAGGACGAGAAAGCCGTGCTGACGGAGTTCATCGTCGACATGGGCGTGGCGCTCGCGGCCCTTGCGTCGAACGGCACGCACGTCGAATTGACGATCCTCGTTCGGGCCGGCGGCGGAGTCTACGTCGCGCTCGCCGCGCCCGCCGCGCGCGTGGCGGTGGTTCACGGCGCCGACATCCAGGTCCTGCCCGGATCGTCCGTCGCGAGCATACTGGGTGCCAGCCACGATGCGGTGGGCGACATCGCGGACTATCGCCAGGCGGGCGTCGCCGACGAGGAAAGGAAGCTGGGGCTGCCGCCCTGATCCCGGACGCCGCGCGAGCCCACCGATGAAGCGAAATCCATGAACGAGAACCTGTACTCGCTTTTCGAATCCCGCTTTCCCGACGACCGGTCGCGTCCCTTCCTGATCCTGGACGACGGGCGCGAGATCAGCTACGCGCAGGCGCAGGCATCCTGCGGTCGATTCGCGAGCCTGCTCGCCGGGCTGGGGCTTGCCCCGGGCGAACGCGTCGCGGTGCAAGTGGAGAAGTCGCCCGAGGCGCTCTTCCTCTATCTCGCCTGCCTTCGGGCCGGGCTCGTGTACCTGCCGCTGAACAGCGCCTACCAGGAAGGGGAAGTGGGCTATTTCCTCGAAAACGCCGAACCCGGCGCGGTCGTGGCGCAGCCTCGCTCGCTGCCGTGGCTCCAGCCCCTCGCGGCAAGGCTCGGCATCCGGCATGTCCTCTCGCTCGACGAGACGGGACAGGGAAGCTTTTCCGACGCGGCCGCCGGCGCCGCCGCGGACTTCGACACCGTGGCGAGGCAAGCCGACGACCTTGCCGCGATCCTCTACACATCGGGGACCACGGGTCGATCGAAGGGGGCGATGATCACGCACCGCAACCTCGCCTCGAACGCGAAGGTGCTGCATGCCTTCTGGGGGTTCGTCCCGGGGGACGTCCTCGTGCACATGCTGCCGCTCTTTCATGTCCACGGGCTCTTCGTCGCCTGCCATTGCGTGCTCATGAACGGGACGGCCATGCGCTTCCACGCCCGGTTCGATCCCCGGCGCGCGATCGAGGACTTCCGGCGAAGCACCGTCTTCATGGGCGTGCCGACCTTCTACACGCGCCTGCTGGCCGAGGCGGGACTGGACAGGCGCGCCTGCGAGTCCATGAGGCTCTTCGTCTCCGGTTCGGCGCCGCTGCTCTCCGAGACGCACGCGGAGTTCGAGGCGAAGACGGGTCACCGCATCATCGAGCGCTACGGCATGACGGAGACCGGAATGCTCACCTCCAACCCGTTGGCGGGGGAGCGCCGACCCGGCACCGTGGGGCTGCCCCTGCCCGGGACCAGCGTTCGCGTGGTCGATGACGCGGAACAAGCCTGCGCCGCGGGCGAAATCGGCGCGATCCAGGTGAAAGGCGACAACGTGCTGCCCGGCTACTGGCGGATGCCGGAGAAGACCCGCGAGGAATTCACCGGCGACGGCTACTTCAGGACGGGCGACGTGGGCACCTTCTCGGCGGACGGCTATCTCGCGATCGTCGGCCGTTCCAAGGACCTCATCATCACCGGCGGCTACAACGTCTACCCGAAGGAAGTCGAACTCGCCATCGACCTGTTGCCGGCCGTCGCGGAATCGGCCGTGGTCGGGGTTCCGCATCCGGATTTCGGCGAAGCGGTGACGGCGGTGGTGGTGCCCCGGGCCGGGGCCGCGCCGCCCACCGAAAACGACGTGATCGCCTGGCTCAAGCCGCGCCTCGCGAACTTCAAGCTCCCGAAGCGTGTCTTCATCGTGAAGGAGTTGCCGAGGAATACCATGGGCAAGGTGCAGAAGAAGCTGCTTCGCGAACGCTACTCGGTGACCGGAGGATAGAGTGCCGACGACGCGCTTCCTGATCGACAAGCTGGTGGGAACCTTCGCGGCGGCGACCCGGAGCCGCAACGAGCGGCGGGCGCTGCGGCTCGCGAAACTCCTGCACACGCTCATCTCCGAGCGGGGCGAATCGACGGGCGCGGTGATGGCCCGTCGCGCGGTCGCCCTCTACGGCGGACTGGACGACGACGGGCGGCGCCTCTTCTTCGACCTGCTCGCCCGGGACTTCTCGCCCGATCCGGACGAAGTGCTGGCGGCGGCCCAGGCCTATCGCATGGACCCATCGCCGGCGACGCTGGCACGTTTGCAGCGGGTGACCGAGCCGCCCCGGCAGGAAGTGTTCCGGCGCATGAACACCGCCCCGAACGGCACCGCGACCGTCGTCGGGCTGCGTCGGACCCTGCTCGAGTCGCTCGCCGACAGGCCGCAACTGGCCGCGGTGGACGATGACCTCACGCACCTGTTCGGGTCGTGGTTCAACCGCGGATTCCTGGAGTTGAGGCGCATCGACTGGGGAACCCCGGCGTCCATTCTCGAGAAGCTGATCACCTACGAGGCGGTGCACGAAATCCAGGGCTTCCCCGACCTCAAGCGCCGTCTCGAGCGCGATCGACGCTGCTTCGCGTTCTTCCACCCGGCGCTTCCGGGCGAGCCGCTGGTCTTCGTCGAAGTGGCCTTCGTGGACGAGATGCCGTCCGCCGTCGCGCCGATCCTCGCGATGGAAAGCGCGGTCGGCGATCCGAAGAAGGCGCGCTGCGCGGTGTTCTACTCGATCACGAGCTGCCAGCCCGGACTCAAGGGCATTTCCTTCGGCAATTTCCTCATCAAGCAGGTCGCGCAGGACCTCCACGAGGAACTTCCCAACCTGCGCCAGTTCGCGACGCTCTCGCCCATGCCGGGCTTCCGTGCCTGGCTTCGGAACCAGGCGGGGCAGGGCGGGCTCGCGGCCGCGCCGCCCATCCGGCATGCCGCGGACGCGGATCCACCGCGGCCGGCCGGGGACCAGCTCCGGGAGCCTCTCCAGGCCCTGGCGGCGCACTACCTCGCGAACCAGTGGGAGGATGGCCACGCGCTCGACCCCGTGGCGCGCTTTCACCTGGGCAATGGCGCCCGCCTGGAACGCATCAACTGGCTGGCGGACAGCTCGACGAGGGGCCTTCGCCAGTCCCTGGGCATGATGGTGAACTACGTGTACGTGCTGGACGACGTGGAACGCAACCACGAGAGCTACGTGAACCGGCATGTCGTGGCCTGTTCGCCCGCCATGGAGAAGCTGGCCCGGCTCGCCAAGGGCGAATGGCCCGAGTCCCAGCCAGGCACTCCCGCTTGAACGCCGGGCTAGACACTCCCATGTGCGGCGGATGAAGGTCTTTCGTCTTTCCTGCTCCGGCGGACACGACTTCGACGGGTGGTTCGCCTCCGCCGGGGAGTTCGACCGCCAGCAGGCGGCCGGGGAGATCCGCTGCCCCCTGTGCGAGAACCGCCACGTGACGAAGCTTCCCTCGGCGCCTTACGTGAACACCGGGGCGCGCGATCGTGCAAGCCATGCCGTCGCCTCGAACACCGGATCCCGTGCGCCGGAACTGGCCGCGGCGATGGCCGCCCTCCGGGCGCACGTCGTGGCCAATACGGAGGACGTGGGCCGGCAGTTTCCGGAAGTCGCCCGCCGCATGCACTACGGCGAGGAGTCGAAGCGCGGCATCCGCGGTCGCGTGACGTCGGAAGAGGCCGGAGAGCTCACGGAAGAGGGCATCGAGGCGGTGTCCCTCCCGCCGGGACTCGCACTGGACGGCGAGCTGCACTGACGCGGGGCGGGCATCGCCCCGCCTTTGCTCAGAATGCCGACAAGCCCGTCTGGGCGCGCCCTAGGATGAGCGCGTGCACGTCGTGCGTTCCCTCGTAGGTGTTCACGGCCTCGAGATTCAGCACGTGGCGGATCACGTGGTACTCGTCCGCAATGCCGTTGCCCCCGTGCATGTCGCGTGCCGTGCGCGCGATGTCGAGCGACTTGCCGCAGGAATTGCGCTTCACCAGCGAGATCATTTCCGGCGTGGCGCGGCCCTCGTCGAGCAGGCGTGCCACGCGCAGGACCGCCTGGAGCCCGATCGCGATCTCGGTCTGCATGTCGGCGAGCTTCTTCTGGATGAGTTGGTTGGCGGCAAGGGGACGCCCGAACTGCTGGCGGTCCAGGGTGTACTGGCGCGCCGCGTGCCAGCAGAATTCCGCCGCGCCCAGGGCCCCCCAGGAGATCCCGAACCGCGCCTTGTTGAGGCAGCCGAAGGGGCCCTTCAGGCCCTTCACTTCCGGCAGGTAGTTGTCGTCGGGGACGAACACGTCGTCCATCACGACCTGGCCGGTGATCGAGGCGCGAAGGCTGAACTTTCCCTCGATCTTCGGCGCCGAGAGCCCCTTCATGCCGCGCTCGAGAAGGTAGCCGCGGATGTCGCCTGCGTCGTCCTTTGCCCACACGACGAACAGGTCGGCGATCGGGGAGTTCGTGATCCACGTCTTCGATCCCGTGAGGCGCCAGCCCCCGTCGGCCTTGCGCGCGCGCGAGAGCATGCCTCCCGGATCGGAACCGTGATTGGGCTCCGTGAGGCCGAAGCAGCCGACGAGTTCTCCCGTGGCGAGCCGCGGCAGCCACTTCCCGCGCTGCGCCTCGGTGCCGTAGGCGTGGATCGGATGCATCACCAGCGAGGACTGCACGCTCATCGCGGAACGGTAGCCGGAGTCGACCCGCTCGACTTCGCGCGCGATGAGCCCGTAGCAGGCGTGGTTCACGCCGGCGCAACCGTAACCCTCGATCGTGGAGCCGAGAAAGCCGAGCTCACCCATCTCGTTCAGGATCTCGCGGTCGTAGCGCTCATGGCGGTGCGCCTCGAGAATCCTGGGCTTCAACCGCTCCTGGCAATAGTCGCGCGCGCTGTCGCGGACCATGCGCTCCTCTTCCGTGAGCTGGGCGTCGAGGAGGAAAGGGTCTTCCCACTGGAAGACGGGCTTCGAATGGCTTGGCTTCATGGCTTCTCCGGAAAATTGCGCCCATTCTACCGCCGCACCCCGGTAGAATCGCCCGCCATGGCCAAGCGAACCCGACGACTCAGCACCGAAGATCTCTGGCGGCTTGCGCGCCCCGCGCAGCCCGCGCTTTCCCCGGACGGCGCACAGGCGTGCGTGAGCGTCACCACCTTCGACATGGAGGAGAACAAGGGCGCCTCGAAGCTGTGGCTGCTCTCGACCTTCGGCGGTGCGCCCCGTCCCCTGACCGAAGCGGGCGAGAAGGACGGCGAGCCGCGGTGGTCGCCCGACGGCACGCAGATCGCCTTCGTGGCCAAGCGCGACAAGGACGAAGAGGCGCAGCTGTGGCTCATCGCCCCGGACGGGGGCGAGGCGCGCCGGGTGACGCGCATGCCAACGGGGGTCTTCGGCATCAAGTGGTTCCCGGACTCGCGCCGAGTCGCCTTCATCTCGTGGGTGTGGCCCGAGGCGATCGGCTACGAGGCGCTCAACGCGCGCTGGAAGGCGAACCAGGACAGCAAAGTGAAGGCGCACGTCGTCGAGCACGAAGCCTATCGCTACTGGGATCACTGGCTCTCGGATGGCCGCGTGCCGCGGATCTTCGTGGTGGACGTGGCGACCCAGCGGATCACCGACCTCTTTGCGGGCACGCCCTACGAACTGCCCGCGGCGGATCCTTCCGCGCATCACTACGACATTTCGCCCGACGGCCGCGAGGTCGCCTTTACCTACGATCCGGCCACGGAGAAGCGCTTCGACCACGAGTACCACGTCGTCGCGCTGGACCTGCGCGCCAAGCAATTCCGGGTGCTCACGAAGGGATCGCGGCTGAGCCACGCGAGCCCGAGCTATTCGCCCGACGGAAAGTCGATGGCCGTGCTCGCCTGCAACCTTCGCAGGAGTCCCGTGGCCGAGGCGCGAATCATCCTGATAGACCGCGAGTCGGGCCGGATGAAGCCGTTCCCGGGCACCTGGGACCGCAGCGTCAACGCCCCGGTCGCATGGGAGCGGGACTCCGCCTGCGTCATCTTCCTCGCGGAAGACCGGGCGCGAACCCACGCCTACCGCTGGCGCCTCGGCGCGAAAGCGCCGGAGATCGCGGCCCGGGGCGGCACGATCACGGATATTTCCGCGGCGGGAGGCTCGATCGCCTTCGTGCGCAACTAGATGAGCGTGCCGCCCGCCGTCTTCTGCACGTCGGCCGATCGGGGCGAGCGGCGCATCGACCGGTTCAACGACGAGGTCATGGCCGGCATCGCGCTCGGCGAGGTGCGCGAATTCGAGATCCGCGGCTGGAACGGCGAGAAGGTCCAGATGTGGGCGATCTATCCGCCGGACTTCGATCCGCGCAGGAAATGGCCTCTCCTGCACAACATCCACGGCGGGCCGCACGGGATCTGGGGAGACAACTTCCATTTCCGCTGGAACAACCACGTGTTCGCCGCGCAGGGCTACGTCGTCGTGTGCGTGAACTTCCACGGCTCCTCGTCCTTCGGGCAGCGCTTCCTGGAATCGATCGACGGGGAGTGGGGCAAGCGCGAGCTGGCCGATGTCGAGGCCGGCACGGACTGCATGCTGGCGACGGGCTACATCGATCGTCGCCGGCTCACCGCGGCGGGCGGCAGCTACGGGGGCTACATGGTCGCGTGGATGAACGGCCATACGGACCGCTACAAGGCGTTCGTCTGCCACGCCGGCTGCTTCGACTGGGTGGCGA
>DAORTX010000020.1:0-20000 GCA_035432885.1 Usitatibacteraceae bacterium | reverse complement strand
TCTAGGCCGGAGGCCACCATGGCGACCATCATCGAGACAAGGCAACTCACCGCGGTCACGAAGTACTTCAGGATCGAGGCGCCGCTCATCGCGTCCTCCGCGAGGCCGGGACAGTTCGTGATGCTGCGGGTGCGCGAAGGCGGCGAGCGCATCCCGATCACCATCGCCGACTACGACCGGGAGCTCGGCACGATCACCATCGTCGTGCAGGCCGTCGGCGCGACCACGCAGCGCGTGTGCGCCCTCAAGACCGGCGACGAGATCCTCGACGTGGCCGGCCCCATGGGCGGGCACATCGACATCGCCCCCGGCGGGCACGTCTGCGGCGTGGGCGGCGGCTTCGGCTCGGCCGCGCTGCTCTGCCTGATGCGCGAATTCACCGCCCGCGGCGACACGACCACCGCCATCCTCGGCGCCCGCAACAAGGACCTCCTCATCCTCGCCGACGAGCTGCGCCCGCTCTGCACGCACCTGGAGATCTGCACCGACGACGGTTCCGCGGGCTTCAAGGGCTTCGTCACGCAGCGCCTCGCGCAGCTGATCGAGGGTCCCGCCGCGCGCCGCCCGGACAGCGTGGTGGCGATCGGCCCCATGGCGATGATGCGCGCCGTGGCCGAGACCACGCGCGGCCCGAAGGTGAAGACGCTGGTGTCCATGGACCCGCTGATGGTCGACGGGACGGGAATGTGCGGCGGGTGCCGCGTCACGGTGGCCGGCAAGGCGCAGTTCGCCTGCGTCGACGGCCCGTGCTTCGACGCCCACGAGGTCGATTTCGACGTGGCAATGCGGCGCAACAAGGCCTATGTGCAGGAAGAGAAGCGGGCCGTGGATCGCGCCGCGTGCATGGACAGAAGGGAGATCGCGTAATGCCCATCAAGAGAGCTGACAAGACCCCGATGCCGGTGCGCGAGGCGCAGCAGCGCGCGCACGACTTCATCGAGGTGAACGCGGGCTACACCACGTCGCATGCGGCCTTCGAGGCGGAGCGCTGCCTGCGCTGCCAGGATCCGGTCTGCGTCGGCGGCTGCCCGGTGAACGTGCCGATCCCCGAATTCATCCACGCCGTGGCGATGGGCGACATGGCCGGCGCGGCGAAGATCCTGCGCTCGGCGAACCCGCTGCCGGCGATCTGCGGGAGGGTCTGCCCGCAGGAATCGCAGTGCGAGGCCGAGTGCAGCATGACGCAGCGCTTCACGCCGGTGGCGATCGGCCACCTGGAGCGCTTCGTGGCCGACTGGGAGCGCACGCAGCCTCCCTCGGTACAGGCGAAGATCACGAAGACGGAGAAGATCGCCATCATCGGCGCGGGCCCGTCGGGGCTCGTGTGCGCGGGCGCGCTCGCGCGCCTGGGCTACCCGGTGACGATCTACGAGGCGCTGCACGCCGCGGGCGGCGTGCTTCGCTACGGCATTCCCGAGTTCCGGCTGCCGAAGGAGGTGCTCGACTGGGAGATCGGACTCCTCAAGTCGATGGGCGTGGAGATCGTCTGCAACGTGATCATCGGCAAGACCCTCACCCTGGACGAGCTCTTCGGCAAGATGGGCTACGCCGCGGTCTTCATCGGCACCGGCGCCGGCCTGCCGCAGTTCCTGGGCATCCCGGGCGAGAACCTGAACGGCGTCATGAGCGCGAACGAGTTCCTCACGCGCGTGAACCTCATGGGGGGCTACGACCCCGAGAAGTCCGACACGCCGGTGAAGGTCGGCAAGCGCATGGCGGTGATCGGCGCGGGCAACACGGCGATGGACGCGGTGCGCACCTCCCTTCGCATGGGCGCGCAGAAGGCGATGGTGGTCTACCGGCGAAGCGACAAGGAGATGAGCGCGCGCGTCGAGGAATACCACCACGCGATGGAAGAAGGCGTGGAGTTCCACTGGCTCACCAATCCGCTCGAGATCGAAGGCAACGCGGAAGGCTGGGCCACGGGCCTCAGGTGCCAGAAGATGAAGCTCGGCGAGCCCGACGCCTCCGGCCGGGCGCGCCCGGTTCCCATTCCCGACTCGGAATTCGTCCTGCCGGTGGACAACGTGATCCTCGCGATCGGCACCACGCCGAACCCGCTCCTCACGCGCACGACCTCGGGGCTGCTCACGAACAAGAAGGGCTGCCTCGTGGCCGACGAGAAGACGGGGCTCACCTCGAAGGCGCTGGTCTTTGCCGGCGGCGACGCGGTCACGGGCGCGGCGACGGTGATCCTCGCGGCGGGCGCGGGCAAGCGGGCCGCCCAGGCGATCCACGAGGCGCTGGAAGCGCGCGCCTAGCGATATCCGGCGGCGGCGCCGGGCCCGTCTACTTCGGGTCCGGGCGGCGGCGGAGCCGTCGCTCGCCGCCGAGCGCCAGTCCCGGGCCCCCGCCCGCGGCGAGCAGCCCGTCCCAGTCGACCCCGTCGGCGCGGACGTACTCGAGCGCGCGGCTCACCCACTGGACGTGCTCGGCCTCCTCGCGGGCCATCTCGTCGGCCAGCACGCGGACCTCCTCGCTCGCCGTGGTGCCCGAGACCCACTCGAAGAAGCGGCGCGCGCCCCTTTCGGCCTTGAGCGCGATCTCCAGGAGCTGGCGCGGCGTGGCCACGCGGAACACGAGGTCGTGGTCGGCGCACTCGGGCGGGCCCGACTCGAGCCAGCGGTAGCGCCCCGGGGGCAGTTCGGGCAGGCGCAGCTTCGCCGAGCGCTCGAGCAGCAGCCGGTGATGGTCCTCCTCGAAGCGGGCGAGATTCGCGCACAGCCCGGCCAGCACATCCTCCCCGTGGTCGGCGAAGTGCCCCTGGAACTCGCGGTAGCAACTGGACGATTCCCGCTCGATGGCGATCGCGTGGGCGTAGAACTCCTCGATGCTGCCGATGGGCTCGAGCATGGCGTGACACCTCCTCAAGATGGACGATGCGCCGAGGCCCCCGGCCACGATTGACCTGGGTCAACGCCCCGGCACGCCGGGCCGCATACCCCCCCGGCAAGCCGCGTCACGCCGCTTTCCCCGTTGACGGGGATCAAGCCGACAGGGGGGGGCGCGCCTAGCATCAGGAGTGCCGCGCACGGGCGCGGCGCCCAGGAGCCCGGACGGCCCACGATGCCCAGGACGCTCAAGCTGAAGATCGCCCTGTACCTGGCCGCCGTCCTCACGGCGGTCGCGGCCCTGTACACGACTTTCATGGTGCGCCAGCAGCGCGCGGACATGCTCGACATCGCGGTCGCCTACGTGATGCAGCTCTCGGACGCGATCGTGCGCAGCACCCACTTCATGATGCTCCAGAACCAGCCCTACTACGTGCACCGAATCATCCAGGACATGGGACGCGACCGGAACATCGACCGCGTGCGCATCCTGAGCAAGAAGGGCGTGGTGATCGACTCGACGATCGCCTCCGAGGTGGGCCTGCTGCTCGACCGCAAGGCGCAGGGCTGCATCTCGTGCCACCGCACCGAGGCGCCGCCCGAGCGCCTGGGAGATGCCGACCGCGCGCGCCTCTTCGCGCAGGCCGACGGCAGGCGCATGGTGGGCATCATGCAGGTGATCCGCAACGAACCCACGTGCAAGGGCGCCGGCTGCCACGCCGACATGGCGCAGCAGCCGATCCTCGGGGTGGTCGACATCGTCTACTCGCTCCACGAGTTCGACGAGAAGATCCGCGCCAGCACGATCCGCATCGCGGAATTCTCCCTCGCCTTCGTCGTGCTCGCCGCCGCCTGCGTGAGCCTGCTCGTGAACCGCTTCGTCTACGCGCCGCTGCGCGACCTGGAGACCGGGGCGAAGCGCCTGGCCGCCGGCAACCTCGACCGGGAAATCCCGGTGCGAAGCGCCGACGAGTTCGGCCAGGTGGCGGGATCCTTCAACGCCATGACGGCCGCGCTCCGGGAGTCGCAGTCGCAGCTTCGCGAGGCGGCCCGCACGCTCGAGCAGAAGGTCCTCGAGCGCACGAAGCAGCTGCGCACGGCCGAAGCCGAGGTCGCCCAGAACGAGAAGCTCGCCGCGGTGGGGCTGCTCGCCTCCGGCGTCGCCCACGAGATCAACAATCCGTTGACGGGCGTGCTCACCTTCTCGCACCTGCTGCGCGAGAAGATGCCCGACGGGTCCCGCGAAGCCGAGGACATGGACCTCGTCATCAGCGAGACGAAGCGCTGCGCGAGCATCGTCCGCCGCCTGCTCGACTTCGCGCGCCAGAAGAAGCCGGAGATGAAGTTCACGAACCTGAACGCGGTGATCGAGGACGTCGCGCGGTTCATCGTGCGCCCGGCGCACCTGAACGACACCGCGATCAGCTTCGACCTCGCCGCCGACCTTCCCTGCCTGTGGGTCGACGAGGACCAGGTGAAGCAGGTCCTCATGAACCTGCTGGTGAACGCCCAGCACGCGACCGAGGGCGGCGGCAGCATCCGCATCCGCAGCCGCAGCTGCCCGGCGCCGATGTCGCCGGAGCCCGGCGCGCAGGCCGTCGAGATGGTGGAGGTCTCGGTCATCGACACGGGCTGCGGCATCCCGGAGGGCGACCTGCAGCACGTCTTCGAGCCGTTCTTCACCTCGAAGGGCGTGGGCAAGGGCACGGGCCTCGGGCTCTCCGTGAGCCACGGCATCGTGAAGGCCCACGGCGGCGCGATCCGGGTCGAGAGCGCCGTCGGCAAGGGTTCCACGTTCAGCATCTACCTGCCCGCCTCCGCGCCCATGGGCGCGCCGGCGGCAGCCCCGACGGGCGGGCCGGCGTGAGCGCGCGGATCCTCATCGTCGACGACGAGGAAATCGTCATCCGGAGCACGCTGCGCATCCTCGAGAACGAGGGGCATGCGCTGGACACCGCGCGCGACGGCGCCGAGGCGCTGCAGAAGATCGCGGAGACGCCCTGCGACCTGATCCTCCTCGACATCATGATGCCGAAGATGGACGGCCTCGAGGTGCTGCGGCGCGTGAAGGAATCCAGTCCCGACATCGAGGTCATCGTGTTCACGGGCCTGGCGCAGGTCGACACGGCCGTGACCTGCATGAAGCTCGGCGCCTTCGACTACCTGGCCAAGCCCTTCACGCCCGAGGAACTGAAGCTCGCGGTCGCGCGCGCGCTCGAGCGCCGCAGCCTGCGCCAGGAGAACCTGAGCCTCAAGGTGGCCGTGGGATCGCGCTACCGGCTGGACAACATGATCGGGTCGAGCGCCCGGATGCAGCAGGTGTATCGCCTGATCGCGCAGTGCGCGGCCACCAACACCACCGTCCTCGTGACGGGCGAGAGCGGCACCGGCAAGGAGCTGATCGCCCGCGCCATCCACTTCAACAGCCTGCGCAAGTCCTGCCCCTTCGTGGCGGTCGACTGCAACGCGCTCTCGGAAAACCTGCTGGAGAGCGAGCTCTTCGGCCACGTGAAGGGCTCCTTCACGGGCGCGATTTCCGGCAAGAAGGGCATGCTCGAGATCGCCGCGGGAGGCACGCTCTTCCTGGACGAGATCGGCAACATCGGGCTCGCGACCCAGGCGAAGCTGCTTCGCGTGATCCAGGAGCGCGAGTTCCGCGCCGTGGGCGACACGCGGACCCAGGTCGCCGACTTCCGCCTGGTCGCGGCGACCAACAAGGACCTCAAGGCGATGGTGGACGCGGGCAGCTTCCGCGAGGATCTCTACTACCGGATCCACGTGTTTCCCATCCATTCGCCGCCGCTTCGCGAGCGGCGCGAGGACATCCCCGCGCTCGCCTTCCACTTCGCGAAGTCCTTCGGCGCCGAGCTGGGCAAGGACGTGGACGAGATCTCCGGGGGGGCGATGAACCTGCTCATGAGCTACGACTGGCCCGGCAACGTCCGCGAGCTGGAAAACGCCCTGCACAGGGCCACGATCCTCGCGACCGACCACGTCCTGCGCAAGGCCCACCTGCTCGCCATCATCGAGGCACGGCCCGATCTCGCGCGCGACGTGCCCCGGACCGGCGAGGAGCTCAAGCGGATGAAGAAGTCGGCGCGCGAGCAGAGCGTGGAGGGCATCGAGCGGCTCTTCGTGCTCGAGGCGCTCAAGCGCAATGCCTGGAACGTGACGCAAAGCGCCGCCGACACCGGCATGCTGCGGCCGAATTTCCAGGCGCTCATGAAGAAGCACGACATCCGCCTGCGCGAAGGCGACGCCGCCAACGGCGAAGCCGGCGCGCCCGGCGAGCACGACGCCTGAAGCCGGCGGCGGGCCGGGCGGGTGCAGCCGCTAGCCGGCGCCCGGAGCGTCGTCCACGTTCTCGTACCCGGTGATCATCGACTTCACGTGCTCGCTCGCGGTGCGTCCCAGCGTGGTGAGGTAGACGTGCACCAGGACGAAGACCAGCAGGACGATGAAGAGCAGCACGTGAATCGTGCTCACCACCCGCGGACCGCCCAGCAACTCGACGGTTCCGGCGAAACGCTGCAGGTCCCAGAGGACCACCCCGGTGTAGAACTGCAGCGGCACCACCACCATCATGATGATCTGGTAGCTCATGGCCTGGAGCGCGTTGAACTTGCGGTAGGCGCTCACGTGGTGCGGATTGGGATGACCCTTGAAGATGCCGTAGCCGTAGTAGGCGAGCTGGCGCATCACGTTGCGGAAGTGCGTTCCCGGGTTGAGCTCGGGGTGGTAGACGGTGATCCTGTCGGAGAACAGGTAGAAGCCCAGCCAGAGGAAGTAGTTGGCGATCAGCACGAAGCCGACGGCGTTGTGCAGGTCGACGGCGGTCTTCAGCGACATCGTGGCGTGGGCGCCGTAGCGGATCACGAGCCCGGTCGCGATCAGCACGATGAAGCCCAGGGCGTTGACCCAGTGCCACAGCCTGACCGGCAGGGGGTGGACATAGACGCGTGTCATTGGCTTGCTCCGTGGGTTTTCGCCCGGCGGGCCATGAGGCGCCGCACGGCGTAGTGCAGGCCCGGCACCGCGATCCCGCCGGCCAGGCCGATGACGAGGATGTAGTCGAGCAGCTTGAAGCGCGTGCCCCCGATCGCGTAGAAGCCGCGCATCGCGTCCCAGGTGATCGCGGAGCCGAGGACCTCCTTGTGGGCGTCGTAGCGCACCGGCCTGCCGTCGGCGTCCAGGATCGACAGGGTGACGCTCTGGAACGGGGCGGCGTCCTCGTCGTGGCACTTCACGCAATCGCGGATCGCCTGCGCCTTGGCGGGCAGCTCGTGGGCGTCCTGCCCCGTGCGAAGCTCGACCCGGCCCTTGAGCACGACCTTCGGGCCGTCGCGATCGAGGTCGGCGAGCAGGGCGCGCAGTTCGTTCGCGTCCAGGCCGTCGGCATTGGCGTCGGCGGCGCGGGCGCGCTCCTCGAAGCGCAGCGACCCGCCCGTGTCGGTGAGGGGCTGGCCGTTCCTTTGCAGCCGGAGGTCCACCCGGCGCAGCGCGGCGGGCGCATGGCAGGCCGAGCAGGCCACGGCGCGCATGTGGCTCGCCGCGTTGGGCAGCCACTTTTCATGGTGCGCGACCGTATCGGCGTGGCAGCCCACGCAGGCGTTCTTCAGTCCGTCCTGGACGGAGGCCGGCGTGACCGCGTGCGGCTTGTGGCAGTCGGCGCAGACCGGCGAGCCTTCCTTGCCCTCGCGAAGGCTGACCGCGTGCAGGCTTCGGTCATAGGCCTTGGACACGCGACCGTGGCAGGCGCGGCAGGCTTCCGAGCGCGCCTTCACGAACTTGCACGAGTTCTCCGCCATCCTCTTCACGTTGGCGGGGTGATCGGGCATCGTGATGTCGTCGTGGCAACCCTCGCAGCCGATCGAGCCGTGCAGCGAGCGCTCGAACGTCCGGCCGTCGAAAACCTGCCGGCCTTCCGCGCACGGGGCCGGCTTCGCGGCGCCCGACCCGCCGGGATCGTGACAGGCGACGCAGACCTTGTCGGCATCGGTGAGCCCTTCGGCAGCCTTTCCGCTCTTGGCCGCATCCGCCGCCGGCAGGACGCCGAACCAGGCGACGGCCAGTGCGGCGACGAAGCGCGCGCACTGGACCGCAAGCCTTCCCGCGTTCGCTTCTCGATCAGCCCTCATGGCATGGCATCCGTTTCCCGGTTGGTAGAAGGTTACGCCTCAGGCATTGTCGGCGGGCTGGTGGATGGCCTTCACGATCGACCAGACGAGCATGCCGGCCATCACGAAGGGCATCGCGATCACGTAGGCGAGCCCCACCACCGGCGCCGCGAGGAAGAGCGCGACGTTCTTCGCCCATGCCCCGATGGCACCGGAGCGCCGGGCGATCGCCTTGCCGCCGTACCAGACCGGAAGTGCCACCAGCATCGCCAGTCCCGCGAACGGCAGAACCAGCACGAAGGCGAGACCCAGCAGCGGCGCCCCGACGAGAAGCGCGATCCGCTTCGCGATCCCCATGGCGGCTTTCGTCTCGGGCGCGGGCTTCGCCACCGGAGCGGGCAGGAATTCCCCGACCGGCGCCGGCGTCGCGGCGACCTTCTCCAGGAGCGCTTCGCGGGCGCTGTGCACGATCATCTCGGGCGAGAGCGGCTTGTGCAGGACGGCGGTGACGCCGGCTGCCTTCGCCCACGCCTCGTTCTCCGCCGTGGCGTAGCCGCTCACGATCACGACCGGAAGCCAGGGCTGGTTCTTGCGGATGTGCTCGGCCACGGCGATGCCGTCCATGCCGGGCATCCTGATGTCGGTGTAGACCGCGTCGAAGGCCTCGGTCGCGATCTTGCGCAGCGCCTCGGGACCGTCGCTTGCGGTGACCACCGCGTATCCCCGGCCGGACAGCACCCGGTCGAAGCTCTTTCCGATCACGGGGTCGTCGTCGACGACCAGCAGTTTTTTGAGGGTGCTCATGGAATCTCCTTCTCGTTCAGCCTGCATTGCCCGGCGTCGCGAATGCGCCGCCGTTCGATTCGTTCGCCCGTCCGCCGGCTTCGCGGCGAAGGGTCCAGTGCTTGTGCTCCATCGCGCCGTTGGCCGCCTCGATGACTTCTCGCGGGGCGAGAGGCTTGGCGAGGTAGCCCCAGGCGCCGAGGCGGATCGCTTCCTTGGCCGTGTCCACCGAGGGATAGCCGGTGATCACGATCACCTCGCCTTCGGGCCATCGACCCTTCATCGTCCTCAGCACGGCCATGCCATCCATGCCGGGCATGCGAAGGTCGAGGAGGACGATGTCGAAAGCCCGGGCTTCCATGGCCCG
This sequence comes from Usitatibacteraceae bacterium, assembly GCA_035432885.1. Classification (GTDB taxonomy): domain Bacteria; phylum Pseudomonadota; class Gammaproteobacteria; order Burkholderiales; family Usitatibacteraceae; genus FEB-7. Next base: position 10,902 of record DAORTX010000020.1, on the reverse strand, counting down.
GATCGCCTGCTCGCCGTCGCCCACCGCCTCGACCCGGCAGCGCTCGCTCGCGAGCACCCGCTGGAAGCTGCGGCGCACCACTTCTTCATCGTCTACGACGAGGATGGCTGCATTCGTTTTCATCGTTGGGTCCTTTGGCGTCACTTTCACCTTGATAAGAGCGAATTCCATGCCATCACCCAGGCCAACGATGCCCAAGGCAATTCAAGTGTGTTTTCAAGAGCTTGTGCGCTAGCCGCCGGGAGGGCGGCGCGGACGCGGACGGGGCGAAGTTCGAATTCCCTGTGCGCCGCCAGGTCAAGATGCGGAAACTATCTTTGCAAATCAGGCACCTGCGGAAAGCGCGGGGTGCACATTGTCGATGTGCAGGCGCGTCGGGGCGCGAAACCCTTCGCGCGGGCCGCGCCGGGGAGGCGCGGCCGCGGTCAAAACGTGTCCGTCAGCTCCCGGGCTTGCGGCCGGGCGCCTTCGGCGGAATGGTCCCGGAGATCCGGCACAGGGTCCCTTCGATGGTCTTGCCGCCGTTCAGCCGGGTGACGCTGCACCGGGAGATCTCGCCTTGCGCGGCGAGCTCCGCCAGCGAGGCGCGAACCTTGAGGAGCGGGATGCCCGTTCCCGCAGCGATCTCGCGATCGAGCTGCTGGCCGTTCTTTCTGAGGAATTGCAGGATGGGCGTGGCGTCCATGTGTGCTTCTCCGGGTAGGGGTGGATGTTTCGGGCAGGGCAGTGAGACGGGCTTTCGGAAGATCCCCGAGGCCGATCTGGCCTTGGGGACCCTGGCGGGCGAAAGAACCCGCCGGAATTGGTGGCCTGGGGCGGAATTGAACCACCGACACAAGGATTTTCAGTCCTCTGCTCTACCAACTGAGCTACCAGGCCGAGGGCAGGCGGAAAGCCCGGTAGTATAGCGTTTCCCGGGCTCCCCAGCCAGTCGTTGCGCAAGCGCCGACCCCGGGACGGGGCGGGCAGGCAGCCCGGCCCGGTCCCCGGCCTGCCCCCGGGCCCCTCGCCCCGGGCCGCCCCGGCCTCCCCCTACCGGAACGCGTACGAAACGCTGCCGTACAGGAACCGCGCGCGCGGGTCGTAGTACGAGGGATCGAAGCCGACCTGGAACGAGTTGCCCTGGTTGGACTGCGGCGGGTTGGTGTCGAGCACGTTCTTCACCCCGAGCGTGAGCGTGAGGTTGCGGAACCCCTTGTAGCTCGCCTGCAGGTCCCACAGGCTCATCGAGCTCACGCGGCGCAGGTCGCCGTTGCCGTCGGGCTGCACGTCGACGTAGCCGGCCTGGTAGAGGTTGCCCAGCGTCGCCGTCCACGGCCCCTTGTCCCAGGTGACGGAGGCGTAGTGCTTCCAGCGCGGGATCACGCCCGTCACCACGGCGCCGTTCTGGTTGGAGACGAAGCCGGTGAACGAGCCGTCGAGGTTCTGGCCGTCGCTGCGGATGTAGTAGGTGCCCGAGAGGTCCAGGCGCACTCGCCCCCACGGCATCGCCGGCGCTCGGTGGTGGATCTCCAGGTCCAGGCCCTCGATGTGGATCGCGCCGAGGTTGATGTAGGTCTGCTGGATGTTCGTGATGCGCCCGGGCAGGCCCGGGAAGGCCGGGTCGGGCGCGCCGCGCGTGACGAGGTAGCCGTACTGGTCCAGGTCGCCCAGGATCGTGGCGTAGGGGATGCCGTTCACGATCGCGTCGTTCAGCCGGATCTTGAAATAGTCCACGCCGACGGAAGTGCCCGCGCGGGGCTCGAAGACGAAGCCCGCGCTCGCCTGCTCGCTCTTCTCGGGCTTGAGCGCCGCATTGCCGCCGAACGTGATCGGGAACTGCGTGGCGCAGTCGAGCCCGGTGTCGTTGGTCACCGGGCAGCGGATCGGGTCCGACTGGCCGGTCGCCGTGACGCTGGAGATGTTGGGCGTGAAGAGCTGGTAGAGCGACGGGGCGAGGAAGCCCTTGCCGTAGGAGCCCCGCAGCAGCAGCGACTTCGTGGCCTCCCAGCGAAGGCTCACTTTCGGGTTCGTCGTGTTCCCGATGTCGCCGTAATGGTCGCTACGGAGCGCGAGTGTCGCCTCCAGGCCCTTCACGACCGGCACGTTCAGTTCCGCGAAGAGGGCGCGGATGTTCCGCGAGCCGTGGACGGCAAGGATGTTCCCGCCGAAGCCGGAGAGGTCCCCGGTCGCGAGGACCGGCTCGGGGATCTGGTCCAGGCTCTCCCTGCGCAGTTCGCCGCCCACGGCGATCGCGAGCGGCCCGGCGGGCAGCATGAAGAGCTCGCCGGAGGCTTTCGCCTGCACGCCCGAATTCTTCGACGTGCCGTTAAGCGTGTCGCCCACGTAGTTGGTCGCCTGCAGCTGCGCCACGACTTCCGGCGTGTTGGGCGCGAGCAGGTTCACGGTCCCGCCGTTGAGCAGGGGCAGGAGCTGCGAGTACAGGGGAAAGCCGCCGTTCAGGTGGTTGCGGTTGGTTCCGCGGCTGAAGAAGCCGGCCGCGTCCCAGTCCCAGCCCCGGAAGGCGCCCTTCAGGCCGAGCACGAACTGGTGGTTCACGTTGGTGTCGGTGGTGTCGCGAAGTCCGTTCTCCACCGCGCGGTAGCGGATGTTGAGCGGCTGCCCGTCGACGCCCGCGGCCTGCGCGAGGTCGTGCGGGTAGAACGGGCTGGAGGGCGAGAGCGTCACCGTGGCCGGGATGTCGGCGTTCGGGCCGTAGGTGAAGAGGTTGGAGATCGGGACCGCCTGGATCACGTAGCGGTTCACGTCCCGCGAGGAGAGGAAGGTCGCGTAGGCCTGCGTGTCGGCGCCGATCCGCATCCTCGCGGAACTGAAGAAGTTCCACTTCTCGTCGTCCGGGATCATCTGCACGCCCGGGATCGCGGACGGGTCGTAGTAGCAGCCCTCGAGGTCCGCGAAGTACGTGGACGGGGCGCAGTTCGACGGCGTGCCCGGCACGCCGATGCCGCCGGTCGTGATCCGGCCCGGGAAGGTGTTGCTCGAGATGGCGATGAGGCCCAGGTCGGGGCGGAAGGACGTGTTGGCGAAGTCGCGGTCGCGCTGGTCGAGGCTCTTCTGCTTGTCGTAGGAAAGCGAGAAGACGACGTTGTAGCGGTCCTTCGCGAGGTCGCCGAAGCCCGCCGACGCGCTAGCCCGCGACTGCTCGCCGCCGCCGCTGCGGGTGGGCGCGCCGTGGTACACCAGCGCCTCCGCCCCCTGGTAGTCCGTGCGGACGATGAAGTTGATGACGCCGCCGATCGCGTCGGAGCCGTACACGGCCGATGCGCCGTCCTTCAGGACCTCCACGCGCTCGATCGCGGAGAACGGGATGACCGCGAGGTTCACGCCCTGCACGCCCTGGATCTCGCCCGAGAAGCCGTCGATGCGCTTGCCGTTCACGAGCACCAGCGTCCTGCCGCCGCCGAGGCCACGCAGGGACGCCGTCTGCGCGGAGAACGTGGTCGACCCGATCACGTTCGCGATGGACACGTTGCCCAGGCTGTTGTTGGAACTCACCAGGTTCAGGAGCTCCATCGGCGTCGTCGCGCCGGACCTGTCGATGTCCTCGCGCGTGATCAGGGTCACCGGAAGCGAGCCTTCGCCCTCGATGCGCTTGATGTTCGACCCGGTGACCTCGATCTTCTCGATCTTCTGCGTCGTGTCCTGGGCCGCAACGGGCAGGACCGCGACGAGGCCGCAACCAGCCGCCATCGCGCGCGCCACGGCGGCGGCGAGGGCTTTTCTTCCTTGCTTCATGTCTACACTCCCAGTTAGGTGAAATCGCTACCCACTGGGCGGACGCATCGCGCCCACTATAATCAAACGGCAGCGCCGCTGACAATCGCCCGCGCGCGAGTTTCGCGCCGATTTCCGATTCGCGTTTCGCGCGCCGCGTCGCGCGCGGACGCCTCGCGCCGCCGGCGAAACGCTTCGTCCCTCGCCCGACGCCTTTGCGACCGCGAGGCGTTGCGCGGCGATTCGGGCACGGCCGCTCGCCGCCGGGCAGCGGCATTCAGAGCCCGGCGGGGCTGAACAGGTAGCCCAGCGAGCGAACGCTGCGGATGCGGCAGAAGGCGGGATCGACGCGCAGCAGCTTGCGGCGCAGTCGGGAAATGTAGGTGTCCATCAACCGGCCGCGAATGCGCCCCTGCCGGCCGCTGCCCACCAGGCTGCGGAATTCGTCACGGTGCACCACCGTCCCGGCGCGCTGCGCAAGGAGCCAGGCGCAGTCGAACTCGTGCAGCGTGAGGTTCACGCTCTGGCCCCGGAACGTCATCTGCATCGCCCGGCGGTCGAGGACGAAGCTGCCGAAGCGCAATTCCTCGCCCGCGGGCGGCGAGGACGGTTCGCTCCCGCCGCAGCGGCGAAGGATCGCCCTCGCCTGGGCCCACAGCAGCCGCGCCGGAACGTCGTCCGGGAGGCAGGCATCGGCCCCGAGCTCGAGGTAGAGCAGCTGTTCCACCAGGTCGGCGCGGTCGGCGAGCACCACCAGCGGCACGCGGCCGTCCTTCGATCGCAGGCCGAGGCAGAATTCGCGCGCGTCCAGCCCCGGAACGCCCGCGTCGAGCACCACGAGGCCCGGCGCATGGACGGCGAGCCGGTCCAGGGCCTCCCCGGCGCGGCTCTCGCACGCGATCGCGAAGTGCCGGCGCGCGAAGGGCTCGCCGACGAGACGCTCGCGCACGGCATCGCGCAGCACCAGCAGCACGCATGGCGCGGCGTCCTGCCCCGTGCGAAGGTGCTCGGGAAGATCCTGTGCGTTCACGTCGAGCCTCGCGAGGTGAGGCCGGACCCGCCCCCGTTCGATGCATCTCGCCCGGATGGGTAACCAAGGAAAAGAATACGGGGGCGGGTCCGACAGGCGCACGGTAGCGCCGGCAACCCCGCCCGATCCCGGGATGTGACGATCCGTTCCATTGTCGTGGGCAACCGCGTCCGTCCCACCACGAAATTCGCGCGACCCGTCGTCCGGACCTGCGCCCGGGCGCTCGCCGCCCCCCCGCGTGGAATCGTAACAACTCGCAACCCATTGTCTTGCCTTCATCGGCATGATCCGTGCATGGATGCGACCGTTCCCGCGATGAATGAAGTGCCGGACCTCCGGCTCGGGTCGTTGCCCTGGATGACGAGGCTCGTGCTGAAGGCGGGCTCCCGGACGCTCCTCGTCGCGCGCGAGGACATCGACTGGGTGCAGGCGGCGGGGAACTACCTCGTCTTCCACCTGGGACGGGAGCGCTTCAGCGTGCGAGGCACGATGCAGGAGATGGAGCAGCGGCTCGCCGCGATGAACATCGTGCGCATCCACCGGTCCACGCTGGTGAACCTCGACCGCGTGAAGTCGATCGAGCCGATCCATGCGGGGGACCAGACCGTGACGCTGGCCGGCGGCGTCGAGCTGGTGATGTCGCGGACCTACCGCGACCGCGTGTACGCGCTGCTCTTCGGGCGGTGAGGCCCGGGCCGGGCGCTAGAACCGGGCCAGGAAGACGGCCGGCAGGAGGGCGATCGCGATCGAGCCCGCGAGGCAAAGAAGGCTCGCGCCCATCGCCAGTCCGCGCGAAGGCGCATGCCCCGTGGCCGCGGCCGCCGGGCTCATGAACATGAACTGGATCACGCGCAGGTAGAAGTAGATGCCGATGTAGCTGCCGACCAGGCCCAGCACCGCCCAGGTCGTGTAGCCCGCGGCGATCACGTTCTTGAAGATCAGGAACTTCGCGATGAACCCCGGGAACGGCGGGATGCCGGCGAGCGAGAGCATCGCCATGCCGATCAGCAGCGCCGCGAACGGGTGCGTGTGGTAGAGGCCCTTCAGGTTCTCGAGCCGGTCGCGCTCCACGTCGTTCGCGTTCGCCGGAAGGGCTGCGAAGGCGAGCACGTTCATGACGCCGTAGGCGGCGAGGTAGAACACCACGGCCTGGAAGCGCCCCGGGCCGTCGCCCGCCAGGGCGAAGAAGAGATAGCCCGCGTGCGCGATCGACGAGTAGGCGATCATGCGGCGAAGCCCCGGCTGGCGCATCGCGGTGAGGTTGCCCCAGACGATGGACACGAGCGGCAGCACGAGGAGCAGCCCGACCAGCGACTCGCCCACCGGCGCGGAACCGAAGAGGCGCGCGGCGGCCACCAGGACGCCCGCCTTCACCAGCACCGCCATGTAGGCCGTCGTCGGCACGCTCGCGGCCTCGTAGGCATCCGGCGCCCAGCCGTGGAAAGGCACGATGGCGGCCTTCAGGAAGAACGCGGACACCACCAGCACCACGGCGGTCCGGGCCAGGAGGTCGGGCGAGGACAGCGCCAGGGCGAAGCTCGAGAGCCCCAGCGAGCCCGTGGCGCCGTACAGGAGCGAGGCCCCCATCAGGAGCGCGGCGCTCGCCGTCCCGGAGAGCACCAGGTACTTGAGGGCCGCTTCCGCGCTCTCGGGGCGTCGCATGCCGAGCAGCACCAGGACGTACACCGGGATCGACATCAGCTCGATGCCCAGGAAGAGCGTGAGGAAACTTCCGGCCGAGGCGAGCAGGCACACGCCGTAGAGCGAGGAAAGCATGAGCGGGTAGAACACGCCCTCGCCGAAGTCCTCCTTCGAGGCAAGGAGCACGGGCACCGCGAGGGCGAGCAGGATCGCCTTGGCGAAGGCCGCCGGCGGCGCGAGCTCGAATTGTCCCGGGAACGGCGCGCCCGTCCAGCCGTTGAAGCCGAGCAAGGCCGCGGCGAGGGCCGCGGCGGACACGAAGACCACCGCGAGCGGCAGCGCCGCGCGCGAGCGCTCGGATGCGATCTCGAGGATGAGGAGCACGACGATGCCGGCGAGCAGCAGGTGCTCCGGGGCCATCGCGATCGCTGCGGCGAGGTAGTTCATCGCGCGGCCTCCAGGGGCGGCGTGCCCGTGAGGCGGGTCGGCGCCGGCGTGCGCGGGGCGGAGACCAGCTGCTGGTACTCGCGCGCGGCGAGCTCGGTGCGCTTCATCGCGGAATCGGGGAAGAGGCCCAGCCAGAACACGGCGGCGGCGAGCGCGGCGAGGATCGAGACCTCGCGCAGGTTGAGATCGGCGACCGGGCCGTGGGGCACGCGCTCCGCGCCGAAGAGGAAGTGCTGCGCGAACCGCAGCATGTAGAGCGCACCCAGCACCACGCCCGTGACGGCGACGCCTGCCACGATGAGCGCGTAGATCGAGCCGCCCTGCCACTGCCGCCAGCCGGCGTTGAACGCGCCCAGGAGCGCGAGGAACTCGCCCGTGAAGCCGCTCGTCGTGGGCAGGCCCACGGAGGCGAGCGTGAGGATCATGAAGAAGACGGAGTAGACCGGCAGCACCTTCGCCAGGCCGCCGTAGGCCGCGAGCTCGCGGGTGTGGCAGCGCTCGTAGATCATCCCGACCATGAGGAAGAGCCCGGCGGCGACCAGCCCGTGGCTCACCATCTGCACGATCGCGCCCTGGATGCCCAGGAGGTCAAGGCTCACCAGCCCCAGCATCACGTAGCCCAGGTGGCTGATGGAGGAGTAGGCGATGATCTTCTTGATGTCGTTCTGCACCAGCGCCAGGCAGGCGCCGTAGACGATGCTCACCACGGCAAGCGTCGACAGGATCGGCGTGGCGAGGAGCGTCGCGTCGGGGAAGAGCGGAAAGCCCAGCTTCAGGAACCCGTACGTTCCCATCTTGAGGAGGACGCCGGCGAGGATCACGGAACCGGCGGTCGGCGCCTCCACGTGCGCGTCGGGCAGCCACGTGTGGAAGGGCACCATCGGCACCTTGATCGCGAAGGAGAGCGCGAAGGCGGCGAGCAGCCACTTCTGCGCCTCCAGCGGCAGGCGCACCTTGTACAGGTCTGCGAAGGCGAACGAGATGACGCCGGTCGTCTGCTGCAGCGAATACACCAGGTAGATCACGGCGGCGAGCATCAGGATGCTGCCGAAGGCGGTGTAGAGGAAGAACTTGATCGTCGCGTAGATGCGCCGCTCGCCGCCCCAGATCCCGATCAGCAGGAACATCGGGATCAGCATCGTCTCCCAGAAGAGGTAGAAGAGGAAGAGATCCTGCGCGACGAAGGTGCCCAGCATCGCGAACTGGATGAGGAACACCATCGCGTAGAAGAGCTTCACGTCCTTGGTGATGGCGCTGAAGGCGCCCGCCGTGACCAGGGGGCCGAGGAAGGTGGTGAGCAGCACCAGCAGGATGTTGTAGCCGTCCAGCCCGATGTAGTAGGTGACGCCCCAGGCCGGGATCCACGCCACCTGCGTCGAGGCCTGCAGGCCCGGCACCGCCGGGTCGAAGTGCGCGTAGAGGACGAGCGAGAGCGCGAACTGGACCAGCATCGCCCCGAGGGTGAGCGCGCGCACCAGGGCGTCGCGCCCCGCGGGCAGCGCCGCGATGGCGAGAAAGCCCGCCACCGGGAGGTAGAGGACCAGCGAGAGGATCGTGCTGTCAGCCATGGGTCCACATCCAGACGAAGCTCGCCACCATGCCAACGAGGACGAGGAAGGCGTACTTGTGAAGGCTGCCGGTCTGCACGCGGGAGAGCCGGCCCGCGGCGCGCTGGGCCACCGAGGCGAGCCCGTTCAGCGTGCCGTCGATGATCATCCGGTCGCCCAGCCTGAGGAAGACGGCGTCGGATATCCAGACCAGCGGCCGGCCGAAGAGGCGGTCGTAGAGTTCGTCGATGTAGTACTTGTTCGAGAGCACGCGGTAGACGCCCGCGAAGCCGGCCCGGATGGCGCCGGCGCGGGAAGCGTCGCCCGCGAAGAACCAGATCGCGCCCGCGAGCCCCGCGGCCGCGATCGCGATGGAGCCGCCCATCACCCAGTAGTGGTAGGGCTGCATCGCCGCCATCGTCTCCGGCAGCGGCAGCATCGGCTCGAGGAAGTGCGGGATCGAGAGGAACCCGCCGACGGCCGAGAGCACCGCCAGCACCACCAGCACGCCCGTCATCGAGGCCGGCGACTCGTGGACATGGTGCTCGACTTCCTTCGCCATCCTCGGCGCGCCCATGAAGGTGAGCCAGAAGAGCCGGAACATGTAGAAGGCGGTGAGCAGCGCCGTGAAGGCCATGACCGCGAAGAGCAGGACCGAGCCGCCCCGGCCGCTCGCGAGCGCGTACCAGAGGATCTCGTCCTTCGAGAAGAAGCCGGCGAGCGGCGGGATGCCGGAGATCGCGGCCGTCGCGACCGCGAAGGTGACGAAGGTGATCGGGATCTTCCTGCCGAGGCCGCCCATCTTCTTGATGTCCTGCTCGCCGGACATGGCGTGGATCACGCTGCCCGCGCCGAGGAAGAGGCAGGCCTTGAAGAAGGCGTGCGTGTAGACGTGGAAGATGGCCACGCCGTAGGCGCCCACGCCGAGCGCCACGAACATGAAGCCCAGCTGCGAGACGGTGGAGTAGGCGAGCACCTTCTTGATGTCGTCCTGGGCGATGGCGATCGTCGCGGCCATGAGCGCGGTGAGCGCGCCCACGGCGGCGATGATCGTGGAGGCCTCCGGGGCGTGCAGGTAGATGCCGGACATGCGCGCGACCAGGTACACGCCCGCGGTCACCATCGTCGCCGCGTGGATCAGCGCGGAGACCGGGGTCGGGCCGGCCATCGCGTCCGGGAGCCAGACGTAGAGCGGGATCTGCGCCGACTTGCCCGTGGCGCCGATGAAGAGAAGGATGCCCACGAGGCTCGCCGACACCGCCGGGGTGGAAGCGCCCATGAACGCCGCGTTGATCGCCGGCATGTCGAACGTGCCGAGCGCCGAGTAGATCGCGAACATGCCGAGCAGGAACCCGGCGTCGCCGATGCGGTTGAAGACGAAGGCCTTCTTGCCGGCGGCGGCCTTCTCCATGTCGCCGAACCAGAAGCCGATGAGCAGGTAGGAGGCGAGCCCCACGCCCTCCCAGCCCACGAAGAGCACGAGCAGGCTCCTGCCCAGCACCAGCAGCAGCATGAAGAAGAGGAAGAGGTTCAGGTACGCGAAGTAGCGCGCGTAGCTCTTGTCCTCGTGCATGTAGCCGATGGAGTAGATGTGGATCAGCGTGCCCACGCCCGTCACGACGAGCGCCATGACGGCGGTCAGCCGGTCGAACCAGAACGCGATCTCGAAGCTCGACTGCCCCACCACCGCCCAGGCGTAGGCGGTCTCGGCGAGCGGCGCCCAGCCGCCGGCCTGAAGGTCGAGGAAGCACTTCACCGTCACCGCGAAGGCGATCGCCGGCAGCCCGCAGCCCACCACGGAGACGAAGCGCTTGCCCAGCCGGTTGCCGGCCAGGCCGTTCACGAGGAAGCCCAGGAGCGGGAGGAGGACGATGAGGGTGAGGAGTCCCATGCCGCGCTATCCCTTCAAATCCGAGAAGGACCCGACATCCAGCGTGCGCTTGCGCCGCACGAGGAGCAGCACGATGGGGATCGCCACCGCGATCTCGGCCGTGGCCACCACGAAGATCAGGAACACGAGCACCGCGCCGACCGCCGATCCCATCGCGTGGGCGAAGGTGACCAGGCTCAGGTTCACGCCGTTCAGCATGAGCTCCATGCACATCAGCATCACCAGCACGTTCCGGCGGATGACGACGCCCGTGAGGCCCAGTGCGAAGAGGGCGGCCGCGACGAACTGCAGCACCTGGACCTTATCCACGATCGCTTCTCCTGTTTTCGCGGATCACGGCGATCGCGGCCACCACCGCGACCAGCAGCAGCACCGACGTCAACTCGAAGTGCAGCCAGTATTCGGACAGGAACGCGCTCGAGAAGCTCGCGATGTCGAAGCTCCCGCCCGTGGCGCCGCGCGGGGCGCCCGGCAGGTCGTTCCAGTAGCCGGCGGCCAGCGCCTCGGCGAGCAGCGCGAAACCGAAGACGCCGGGCCAGAGGAGGCTGGAATAGCGCGCCGTCGCCGCCTCGTCGCGCGGGTCGAGCAGCATGATGGCGTAGACCATGAACACCATCACCGCGCCCACGTAG
>DAORTX010000019.1:16483-20141 GCA_035432885.1 Usitatibacteraceae bacterium | reverse complement strand
CGCCGATGATATTGCGGATTTACCCGTGAGAAAGTAGGTCATCGCCAGGGCCTTATGAAAAAGGGCCACCCCGAGCGGGGTGGCCCTTTTGCTTTTCGAAGACCGCCCGCGCCCGACGCGGTCAATTCTCCAGAATCAGCGCCGCGGCGGGAAAGTTCGCGAAGGCCTCGGCGAGCGCGATCGCGCCGCCGCGCACGACGACCGTTTCGCCCGTGAGCACGTTGGCCAGGCGCGCGCCCTCCGGAAGTCCGTCCACGGCGATTGCGGTATCGGACCAGGTCTCGACGCCCAGGGGCAGCCCCTGCGGCTCGCCCAGCAACTGCGCGAAGAGCCTGCCGGCGATCACGACCAGCCTGCGTCCTTCGTGATGCCTCGCGTAGGCGAGCGCGTGCGCCGCCTTCTCGCCACTGCTCTCCAGCGGCTGATAGGCGCCCTCGCGAAAGAGCGCCGGGTCGTCGCGGCGCAGGGCGAGGATCCGCGCGGTGACGAGCAGCTTCGCGCGCCCGTCGTGGAGGTAAGCCGCCAGCTCGCGCGCCCGGGCCGCGCCGCCGGCGCCGCTGCCGCCGATCTCCGCGAGCACTCGGGCGCGAAGCGCATAGTCCACCGGGCGGCGGTTGTCGGGATCGACGAGGCTGAAGTCGAGCAACTCGTTGCCCTGGTAGAGATCGGGCACGCCCGGCGAGGTGAACTTCACGAGCGCGAGCGACAGCGAACCCAGGGCGCCGAACCACGCGAGGCGCGAAGCCTGGGCGCGCAGGTCCTCCAGGAAAGGCGAGGAGCGCTCACCGCCGAGCAGCATGCCGACGAAACGGGCGAGGCCCTGCTCGTAGGCCTCGTCCGGCCTGATCCAGCTCGTGCTGCGCTTGGCCTCGCGAGCCGCCTTCAGCATGTAGCGCTCGATGCGGCCGCGGTACTCGTCCAGCGCCTTGCCCTGGAGGCCTTCGGGCGGATAGGTGCCGAGAAGGGTCTGGTAGAGCAGGTATTCGTCGTTGCGCGAGGGCACGGGCGCGCCCTCGTTCTCGCCGCGCGCGCCGCGATTGATCGTATTCCAGCGGCGCAGCAGCAGGCGCCACGCGGCCGGCATCTCGGAGATCACGTTGATCCGCTGGCGCACGTCCTCGCTTCGCTTGTTGTCGTGGGTCGAAGTCGCGAGCATCGTGTGCGGCCACCGCGCGGCGCGGTCGGCGCTCGCGCCATGGAAGGCGCGAACCGACATGCCGAAATTCTCGGGGTGGGAGCCGACCTCGTTCAGCGACGTGAGCCGGTTGAACACGTAGAGCGCCGTGTCCTCCACGCCCTTGGCGGCGAGCGGCGACGTGAATTGCTGGAACTTCATGGCGAAGCCAAGGGCGCGCGCCTCCAGGCCGGCCGGCGATCCTTCGGGCACCGCCCCCAGGAGGATGTGGCGAAGGAAGCCGAAGACGGTCGTGTCGGCCGCGCGCGTATGGCGCAGGGCAAGCGCGATCGCCCAGTCGATGTACCTGCGGTCCTGTTCCGACGGCTGGCCCGCGATGTAGGTGCGATAGACGGGCATGCAGGCGGCCACTTGCGCCAGCGCCTCGCGCAGCGTGTTGAACGTGTAGTCGCGCGTGCGCAGGTCCGCCCGGGCGATGCGCAAGAGCTCGGTGGCGAGCATGGTGAGCTCGGAGGCCAGGGCGCTTCGCATGATGTCGCGCTTGCTGAGGTAGGCGAGTTCCTCGAATTCGAGGCTCTCGCCGGTGAAGCTGCGCCAGGTGCGCTCGATCCGGCGTTCTGCGCCGCGGTCGACGAATATCGCGTTCACGACCGCGGCGAACCGGTAGCCGGTGGTGCCGTGGAGGGCCCAGCTCTCGGGCGTGTGCTCGTGCGGGGCCGTGATCTTCTCGGCGAGCACGTAGAGCGGCCGGGCGGGGCGGCCCCCGTCGCCGTCGGCCGCGAGCGTCGTCCCCAGCCGGCGCGCGTAGCCCTCCTGCAGGCGCCGGAAGTACTGCGCCGGGTCGAAGAGGCCATCCGGGTGGTCGATGCGAAGCCCGTCGATCGTGCCCGAGGCGGCCAGCTCGAGCGCGAACCCGTGGGTGGCCTCGAACACCTGCTCGTCCTCCATGCGCAGCGCGGCGAGCTCGTTGATGTCGAAGAAGCGCCGGTAGTTGATCTCGTCCGAGGCGACTCTCCAGTACGACAGCCGATAGGCCTGCGCCTCGAGGAGCGCATGAAGCGCCTCGCGCGTCCCGCCGTCGCCGGCGGCGTTGACTTCCGCGACCGCCGAGGCGATCGCGCGGCCCAGCCCCGGATGCCCGGCGGCGAGACCCGACAGGCGCCGCTTGTGCGCCTCCTTGTCCCGCGAGCGCTCGGCGATGTCCTCGGCGCTCGTGACGCCACGGCCGGGAAGGTGGCCAAAGGCGGACGAAAGGCTTCCCAGTTCGCCGCGCGCGACCGCGGGAAAGTCCGCGGGCAGCAGTTCCGCGGCGCGGTGCAACAGGCCCGCGTACCCGCGCGGGTCCACGGGGAAGCGATGCTCGTGGTAGCGGATGGCGAAGACGCCGGCTTCCGGCTCGAAGACGAGCACGAGGTCGCCGCTCGCGAGCACGACGCCGTAGTGCTCTCCCAGGACCGGCACGAGCACCTTGCCGGCCAGCTCGACATTGGCCGGCAGCCAGTCGATGTCGAAGTAGCGCGCATGGAGCGAAGCCGGGCCGTTCTCGAGGACGTCCATCCACCAGGCGTTGTCGGCGCCCATGACCGCCATGTGGTTGGGCACCATGTCGAAGAGGAGTCCCAGCCCGTTGTCGCGAAGGGCCGTGCAGAAGCGCGCGAAGCCTTCCGGCCCGCCGAGATCCGGCGCGATCTCGCCGTGATGGGTGATGTCGTAGCCGTGCAGGCTGTCGCTGCGCGCGCGAAGGAGCGGCGAGCAGTAGACGTGGCTCACGCCCAGCCGGGCGAGATAGGGAGCGATCGCGATCGCCGCGTCGAAATCGAATCCGCGGTGGAGCTGCAGCCGGTAGGTGGCGCGCGGGATGCTGGCCTGGCGAACGCCCGGCGGCGCGGCCCGCGGCGGTTTCGGGCGCGAGGCGGCCATCCGCTTGCCGAGTGCCACGACGCGCGCCGATCCGCGCATGCGCTCGAGGGTCTCCGGGAGCTTCCTTCGCCAGTTCGGCTGCTCGCCGGTCGTGCCCGGCAGGTTGGCCTGCTCGACGGCCCCGAGCGCGTCCTCGAGCTGGACCATCATCACGCGCGACGGCGAGGCGGCGACGAACGCGTGCACCGCCTCGGCCAGCGCCGCCGTGAGCGACTGCGATCCCGTGGAGTCCACGACCGTGTCGCCGGGCAGGAGGCCCGCGTGTTCGAGCGCGAGCATGAGCCGCACGCGCTCCTGCGCGCGGTCGACCAGCTGCTTCTCGTAGGTGCTGTTCTCGGGGAAGAGGCCCAGTTCGCGGCGGATCCTCAAGTCCCTGCCTTCCCACCAACCCGCGAGCGTGGCGAGGTCGTGCGTGCTCACCGCGACCAGGGCATCGGCCGGGTAGTGGGCCGCGGACCGGAACGCGCCATCGTCACCGCGCTCGAAATAGAGCAGTCGGTAGGAAAGCACGCCGATGCGCGTGAGGCCCGCGCGCGCCTCGTCCGGCACGGTTCCCAGGTCCTCGCCGATCACCAGGCAGCGATTGCGGTGGCTTTCGAGCGC
>DAORTX010000019.1:0-16383 GCA_035432885.1 Usitatibacteraceae bacterium | reverse complement strand
GTTCGACCAGGTGTCCGACCCCGCGCGATCGACGGACACCGCGAGATCGAGGTAGAGCCCCGGCACCATGCCGAGGACTTCGCACCGCTCGGCCAGCCGGGCGAGCTGCTGCTCGGCCTGCCACTGCAGGTACTCGCGGAATTCGACGCGCTCGAGCCGCGGCGAGGCAAGGCGCTGGATCGACGCCTCGTCGGAAGTCCTGCACTCCGGGGGCCAATGCTGCCATCCCCACTTCGACGGGTCCGCGGCATGGAACTCGGCGTGCAGGGCCTCGAAGAGCGCGTGCCGGCGCAGGGCCGCACCGCCGCGCCGCTGGAATTCGCGAAACGCGCGCCAGCGCTGCGATGCGCCGCCGAGCTCGCCCGCGCGGAAGCAGGTCCACAGCAGTTCGAGGACCTCGAACTTGGCGGCGGCAACCGCGTCGTAGTCGACGAGCGGCGTGCCGCGAAGGTTGGCCAGCCGCGCCTGGAACTGCGCCGAGCGCACGAGCTGTTGCGCCGGGGCGCAGTCGCGGAAATCCTCGATCGCTTCGACGTCGAGGTAGAGCACGTTCAGGCGCTCGCGGGAGGAAGGGCTGTAGGGGCTCGCGTGCCGGGGAACCGGGGGAAACAGGGCGTGGAGCGGGTTCAGGCCGATGATGCCGGCGCCGAGCGCGGCCCAGTCCTCGATCAGGCGCCCGAGGTCGCTGAAGTCCCCGATCCCCCAGTTCCGCTCGGACTTGAGCGAATAGAGCTGCACCGCGGGACCCCAGACGCGGCGACCGTCGGCGAGTTCTTCCGGGCAGTAGCAGCGGGCGGGCGCGGCGATGACCAGAGCCTCGCCGAGCGGGCGGTCGCCTTCCAGGAGCTGAAGCCGGTGATAGCCGGCGGGCAGCGCGACACCCAGGTCGAGAACGCGCTCGACGATGTCGACGTCGTCGACGGTCTCGCGGGCGGTCTGGCGAAGCGCGGTGACGTCGGCCGTGCCCTCGTGGACCTTCCCGCCTTCTTCCGAGAGCCGCCAGCCCAAGGCCCGGATCGACGCCGGCAGGCGAACGCTCGCCTGCCACGGCGAAGCCCCCTCGCCGATCGCGATGGCGGGCGCGAGACACTCGTGCCAGCGCGCGGCGAGCGCCTGGGACTCCGATGACGCGGCTCGCTCCGGCGTGGAGGCATCGACGCCGAACTGGGCGAGCAGCGCGACCAGGCCCGCCTCGGGGACGTCGTGCCGGGTGCCCCAGATGTCGTGGTAGAAGGTCGCGATGCCGTGTTGCGCGCAGAGGCGGGCGAGCGACTCGCCCAACGGAATCATGCCGGCTCCAGGCTGACCGTGACCCCGCCCGGGACGAGTCTCGTCCCCGCGTCGTCGCCGGTCGCCCCGTCGCGATAGACGAGGGTTCCCCGCCGAGCCCCCGGCAGGAGCGCCTCGGCTTCGCCGAAATTCGCCGCGAGATCGAGGCGGCTGCCGTCCCCGAGCGTCCACGTGACCCTGAGCGCGTCTCCCATGACTTCGAATCGCCCACCGCCACCCATGCCGGCCAGGCGGGGCACGATGTGCTCGTGCCGCAGGCGCAGCAATTCCCGCGTGAGATCGAGGTGCTCGAGGTGCCCCGGCGCCGCGCGCTCCTCCCAGCGCAGTTTCGAGCGCGTGAAGGTCTCGCGGTCGCCCGGATCCGGGATGCGCTCCCGGGCCACCGGGTCGCTGAAGGCGGCGAAACGCGCGAACTCGCCGCGGCGCCCTTGCGAAACCGCCTGGGCAAGCTCCGGGCCGAAATCGCAGAAGTACAGGAAAGGGGTCGACGCATTGAACTCCTCGCCCATGAAGAGCATCGGCGGAGGAGGCGAGAGCAGCAGGCAGGCGAGCGCGGTGCGCAGGCGCCGCGGCTCGGCCAGCGCGCCGATGCGCTCGCCCATCGCGCGATTTCCCACCTGGTCATGGGTCTGGAGGAAGTTCACGAAGGCCGCGGGCGGCAGGTGGGCGCTGGGAGAACCGCGCGGCTCGCCGCCGCGAAAGGCGGACGGGTCGCCCTGGTAGACGAATCCCTCGGCGAGCGCGCGCCCGAGCCGCGCGATCGGGGCATCGGCGTAATCCGCGTAGTAGCCGTCGGTCTCGCCGGTCACGAGCACGTGCAGCGCGTGGTGGATGTCGTCGTTCCACTGGGCAGTCGCGAATCGCGGCGCGAGCGCCGCGTCCCGTTCGAGACGGGCGGCCCCGTTGTCCTCGTTTTCCAGGATCAGGTGGACCTGCCGCGCCGCCCCCGGGCCCTCGCGGAGCGCGCGCGCGATTCGGCGCACGATGTCCGGGTCCGAGTCGTCGCGGATCGCGTGCACCGCGTCCAGGCGCAGGCCGTCGAGGAAGTACTCCTCGATCCAGTAGAGCGCGTTGTGGACGAAGAAATCACGCACCTCGCGGCATTGCGGGCCGTCGAAGTTGATCGCCGCGCCCCAGGGCGTCCGGTGCGCGGGGTTGAAGAACTGCGGGCAGTAGCCGTGCAGGTAGTTTCCCTCGGGGCCGAAGTGGTTGTAGACCACGTCGAGGAAGACCATGATGCCCGCGCCGTGCGCCGCGTCGACGAACGACTTCATGTCGGCGGGCGTCCCGTAGCCGGCGTGGGGGGCGAAGAGGAGGACGCCGTCGTATCCCCAGTTGCGGTCTCCCGGAAAGGAGGCGACCGGCATGAGTTCGATCGCGGTGATGCCCAACGCGGCGAGATCCGCGAGGCGCTCCCGCGCCGCGGCGAACGTGCCTTCCGGCGTGAAGGTGCCCACGTGCATTTCGTAGATCGTCGCCTCTTCCCAGGGCCTGCCGACCCATTCGCGGTGCACCCAGGGGAAGGCCGTGGGGTCGATCACCTCGCTCGGGCCGTGCACGCCCTGGCGGTTGAACCGGGATGCCGGATCGGGAACGGGCGTGGCGCCTTCCGGGACGAAGCGATAGGCGGTGCCGGCGGGTGCGCCGCGGACGACGGCCTCGTGCCATCCATCGGCCAGCGCCGCCATCGCGTGCCGCGCGGTGCTGCGGGCCTTCTCGAGCGCCAGTTCGACGCGAGCGCAGCCAGGCGCCCAGATCCGGAAGCGCGTGCTGCCGTCGCCGCGCACCTCGGCGCCGAAGGGCATTTCATGCCGGCGCGTCATGGGGTCGCGGGTCCTGGGTGCGTCCGGTCATGAAGGAGCAGCGCGAGCGACCGGGCGCCGAGCGGATAGGTCTGGCCGGGATGGAACGCCGGGCGCGAGGGCACGCCATCGGGGTGTCCCGTGTCGAGCAGCCCGATCCAGTGCGTCTCCCCCCCGAGCGCGGGAAGCAGGAAGTCGATCGACTCGTGGTGCGAGCTGAACAGCACGAGGAAGTCGTCGTCGCGCACCGGGCGCCCCCGGCCGTCGGTTTCGGTGATCCCGGCCCCGGAGAGGTAGACGCCGAGGGCATGGGCGTGGGCGTGCTGCCATTCGTCGTCGGTCATCTCCGTTCCGTCGGGCTTGAACCAGACGATGTCCTTCACGCCGCCACCGTGGATCGGCCGGCCCTGGAAGAAGTCGCGGCGCCGGAAGACGGGGTGCGCGCGCCGAAGCGCGATCAATCGGCTCGTGAAATCGAGGAGCCTCGTCTTGTCCTCGTCCAGGTTCCAGTCGAGCCAGGAGATCGTGTTGTCCTGGCAATAGGCGTTGTTGTTGCCGCCCTGGGTGCGCCCGATCTCGTCGCCGGCAAGCAGCATCGGCACGCCCTGGGACAGGAGGAGCGTCGCGAGGAGGTTTCGCTTCTGCTGCTCGCGCAGCGCCCGGATGGCCGGGTCGTCCGTCTCGCCCTCGGCGCCGCAGTTCCACGACAGGTTGTGGTTGTGGCCGTCGCGGTTCTCCTCGCCGTTGGCCTCGTTGTGCTTGTCGTTGTAGGAGACGAGGTCGTGGAGACAGAAACCGTCGTGCGCCGTGATGAAGTTGATGCTCGCGTAGGGACGCCGGCTGGACCGGTTGTAGAGGTCGCTCGATCCGGTGAGGCGCACCGCGAATTCGCCGATCTGGCCGCCGTCGCCCTTCCAGTAGGCGCGCATCGTGTCGCGGTACTTGTCGTTCCATTCCGCCCAGCCCGGCGGGAAGCCGCCGACCTGGTAGCCGCCTTCGCCCAGGTCCCAGGGTTCGGCGATCAGCTTCACGTGGTTGAGCACCGGGTCCTGGCGGATGATGTCGAAGAAGGCCCCGAGGCGGTCGACCTCGTGCAGCTCGCGCGCCAGCGCCGAGGCGAGATCGAAGCGGAACCCGTCGACGTGCATCTCGGTCACCCAGTAGCGCAGGCTGTCCATGATCAGCTGCAGCACGCGCGGGTGCACCATGTTCAGCGTGTTCCCGCACCCGGTGTAGTCCACGTAGTAGCGCAGGTTCTCGGGGCTCAGGCGGTAGTAGGAGGCGTTGTCGATGCCGCGCAGGCAGAGCGTGGGCCCGAGCTGGTTGCCCTCCGCGGTGTGGTTGTACACGACGTCCAGGATCACCTCGATGCCGGCCGAGTGCAGGGTCTTCACCATGGTCTTGAACTCGGCCACCTTGTCCGAGGCCGAATAGCGGCTGTCCGGCGCGAAGTAGCCGAGCGAGTTGTAGCCCCAGTAGTTGCGCAGCTTCATGTCCACGAGCCGGCGATCGTCGACGATCGCGTGCACGGGCAGCAGCTCGACGCTGGTCACGCCCAGGCGCTTCAGGTGCTCGATCACGGGCGCGCTCGCGAGCCCTTCGTAGGTGCCGCGCAGGGCCTCGGGCACGCCGGGATGCAGCGCCGTGAGTCCGCCGACATGGGCCTCGTAGATCACCATGTCGTGCCACGGGATCTGCGGCGGGCGGTCGTCGCCCCAGGTGAAGGCCGGATCGATCACCCGGCACTTGGGCATGCCGGCGGCGCTGTCGCGCCGGTCGAACGACAGGTCGTCGCGGCGGTGGCCGATGGTGTAACCGTGCAGCGCGTCGCTCCAGACCGGCGCGCCGATGATGTTCTTCGCGTAGGGATCGAGGACCAGCTTGTTGGGATTGAAGCGGTGTCCCTCTTCCGGCTTGTACGGCCCGCTCACCCGGTAGCCATAGGTGAGTCCCGGCCTCGCCTCCGGCAGGTAGCAGTGCCAGACCTCGTCGGTGCGCTCCTTCAGCTCGATTCGCTGCAGCTCGCGGCGGCCCTTTGCGTCGTAGATGCAAAGGTCGACCCGTTCGGCGTTTTCCGAGAAGAGGGCGAAATTGACGCCCTGGCCGTCCCAGGTCGCGCCGCGGGGATAGGGCCGGCCGGACCAGACGGCCGTGATCGGCACGTTCGAGACGCTTCGCTTCATGCCCGGGTCCCGCCGGGTCTTCCCGCGATGCCGCAGGCGGGCGCGCCGGGGCTCAAGGTTCGTCTCTTCCCGATTTCGGCCACCAGCGCTCGAGCAGGCCCGCGGCCCATTGCTTGCCGCCCAGGCCGAAGGCGAGCGCCAGCGCGAGAACGACGCCGGCAAGGAGAATCAGGAAAGTCTCGCGGATGATGGTGCCGCCCACGTTGATCTGGTCGAGCGCGATGAGGACCACGAAGACGATGATCGCGTACTGGGCGATCTTGCCGAGCAGCTCGCCGTCGCTCACGCCCACGTTCTTGCAATAGGTGGTCACCGTGCCGCAGATGAAGCGCCCGAAATAGGCGCCGAAGACCAGGATCAGGAGTGCGACGATCACCTTGGGCACGAACAGCACCACCTGGCCCAGCAGGTCGGTGATGTAGGTGAGCCCCAGGCTGTTGAAGGAGATCACGAGGGCCGCGAGGATCACCAGCCAGTAGGCGAGGATGCCGAAGACCGCCGTGGTGTCGAGCCCGATTCCGCCCTGCTCGAGGAACCCGTCCACGCCCGCGCGCTCGGTGAGCACGTTGAAGTTGATCGCGCGCAGGCCCTTCTCCAGCGCGAAGCGCGCGAACCTGGCGAAGAGCCAGCCGATCACGAGCACGAGGAGGGCCAGCGCAAGGCGCGGCGCGAAGGCGCCGATCTGGGCCAGCAGCGCCCGCAGGGGTTCGAGCAGGATCTCGACGTTCATGGGAATCTCCTCATGTCTTGCGATGTGCGGGGCTCGGGCCGGCTCAGGCGATCAGCCCGAGAATGCCGTTGAGCGGTATGCGGATCCAGGCCGGGCGGTTGCCGATCTCGTAGCGCAGTTCGTAGAGCGCCTTCTCGATCTCGAAGAGCAGGAGCAGGTCCGGATCGAGCGCGCCGGCGCCCGCCTGGTAGGCCTCGAGGTAGGCGCGCCGCGTCTCCTCGAGCCAGCGCCCCGCGAGCTTGCCGAGTCGCTCGCGCTCCGGGTCGCTTCGGGCGGCCCGGTCGAGCGCGCTCCAGCGCGCGTAGTCGAAGGAGCGCAGCATGCCCGCCACGTCGCGCAGGGGGGAACCCTTGGCGCGGCGCTCGGCGAGCGCCCGCGAGGGCTCGCCCTCGAAGTCGACGATCAGGAAGTCGTTCTTCGCGAGCAGCACCTGGCCGAGGTGGAAGTCGCCGTGGTAGCGGGTCTTCTGCGCGGGCGCGCGAGAGCCGATCGCCTCGACACGGGCAAGCAGCGCCTTGCGGCGGTCGGCCAGCGAGCGGGCCTCCTCCCGCACGGCGGCGGGAAGATCGCCCGCGCGCGTCTCCAGCAGGGAAAGCGTCTCCTCGGCTTCGTCGCGCACGCGCTTCTTCCAGGCTGCGAGGTCGCGGTCGGTCGTGGGCTCGGGGTCGAAGGCCGGATCGCCGCTGCGAATCGCGAAGGCGGCGTGCAGGCCGGCCGTGCGCGTGCCCAGGGTCCGGGCGAGTTCCAGGTAGGCGCCGTGGGGATCGTCGAGCGGAAGGTCGGCGGCGTCGCGCGCGGATTCGAGGTAGCGCTCGAGATAGCCGAGCGTGTGGCTCCAGCCGTCGCCCTGGTTGGAGACGTAGGCCTGCAGGAGCGCCAGCGTGGTGGGCGTGCCGTCGGGCGCCACGTATTCGAGAGCCCCCGCGACCGCGGCGCAGTTCGGGAACTTCGCCGTTTCCGTGAGGTAGCGGCCGATCTCCAGTTCCGGGTTCACGCCCGGGCGGATACGGCGATAGCCCTTGAGGAACAACCGGTCGCCCAGCGCGACGATCGTGTTGCTGCTCTGCGCGACCGGCCGCTTCACCGCCAGCCGCGCGTAGTCGGCGCCCGCGAGTTCCTGGAACGCCTTCGTCGCCAGGAAGCGAAGCTTGCCCTTGTTGGCGGTCGCCACCTCGCGCCCGTGCGCGATCGCATCGACCACGGCATGGCAGAAGTTCTCGTCCGCGAAGGCGTCGGCCAGCGCGCCGACGCTCGCCTGCTGGCGGACCTTGGCCACGGTGAGCGGGATCATCGCGCGGGCGTGTTCCTCGTCCTGTCCTTCCCAGGCGAGCGCCAGCGGCACGAAGTAGGAGGCGGGCCCGGCGGAGCTCTCCGTGTCGAGTTGCGCGACCATCCAGGTGTGCTGTCCCACGGTCCAGAGCACCAGGTCGGCAAGCGAGGTCCGCTTGAGCGCCTCGCCTTTCGAGGCGTACCAGCGCTGCGCCTCGACATAGCGCGGAAGCGCGTTTTCCTCGAGTTGCGCGCGCACCTTCTGGGCCATGCCGATCCGCCACGGCACGACGCGGTCGCGGAAGAAGCTCGACCACCCGTCGAAGAGCACCAGCACCGGGAGGTCCTCGCGGGCGAGGTGCTCCTCGTGCCAGCGGGGCATCTCGACGTCGGTGGCGAGGCGAAACCAGTAGAAGCCGCAGGCCGGCAGCGTGAGGAGATAGGGGAGTTCGCCGATCGGCGGGAAGGCGGTCCGGCCCATGAGCTCGACCGGCACGCGCCCGCGGTACGCCGCGAGGTTCAACTCCACGGGCTGCGCCGAGCGGCCCAGGTTGGCCACGCAGAGGATCACCTCGTCCTCGTGCTCGCGCAGGTAGGCGAGGATCTTCGGGTTGCCGGGCTTCAGGAACTTGAGCTTCCCGCGCCCGAACGCCCGGCTCAGGTTTCGCACGGCAAGCGTGCGCCGCATCCAGTTGAGGAGCGAGTTGGGCTCGCGCGACTGCGCCTCGACGTTGACCGCCT
The DNA here is from genome assembly GCA_035432885.1 of Usitatibacteraceae bacterium. GTDB lineage: Bacteria > Pseudomonadota > Gammaproteobacteria > Burkholderiales > Usitatibacteraceae > FEB-7. The sequence goes on along the minus strand of DAORTX010000019.1, from coordinate 8,368 downwards.
CGTAGCCGTAGATCGCATCCATGATCGGGGGCAGGAAGAGGCGCTGCGGGTCGGCGCGCGAAAAGCCGGCGTTGCGGTCCGGGCTCCACTGCATCGGCGTTCGCACGCCGTTCCGGTCGCCCAGGTAGATGTTGTCGCCCATGCCGATCTCGTCGCCGTAATAGATGATCGGCGAGCCCGGCATCGACAGCAGCAGGCTGTTCATCAGCTTGATGCGGTCGAGGTCGTTCTCCATGAGCGGAGCCAGCCTGCGGCGGATGCCCAGGTTGATGCGCGCGCGCGGATCGGCGGCGTACATGCGGTACATGTAGTCGCGTTCCTTGCTGGTCACCATCTCGAGCGTCAACTCGTCGTGGTTCCTGAGGAAGATCGCCCACTGGCAGCTCTCGGGAATGTCCGGGGTCTGCTCCATGATCTCGATCACCGGGTAGCGCTCTTCCTGCGCGATCGCCATGTAGATGCGCGGCATCAGCGGGAAGTGGTAGGCCATGTGGCACTCGTCGCCCTCGCCGAAGTACTCGCGCACGTCCTCGGGCCACTGGTTGGCCTCCGCGAGCAACAGCCGCGACGAGTAGTGGGCATCGAGCAGCGCCCGGATTTCCTTGATGACGACGTGCGTCTCGGGAAGATTCTCGTTCGAGGTGCCTTCGCGCTCGACCAGGTAGGGGATCGCGTCAAGCCGGAAGCCGTCCACGCCCATGTCGAGCCAGAAGCGCATGGCGCGCACCAGGGTCTTCAGGACGAGCGGATTGTCGAAGTTCAGGTCCGGCTGGTGGCTGAAGAAGCGGTGCCAGTAGTAGGCCTTGGCGACCGGGTCCCAGGTCCAGTTGGAGGTTTCCGTGTCGGTGAAGATGATCCGCGTGCCCTTGTACTTCTCTTCGCTGTCGCTCCAGACGTAGAAGTCGCGCTTGGACGACCCCGGGGGCGCGCGCCGGGCGGCCTGGAACCACGGGTGCTGGTCGGAGGTGTGGTTCACCACCAGTTCGGTGATGACCCGCAGGCCGCGCCGGTGCGCCTCGCGGACGAACTGGCGGAAGTCGTTTCGCGTGCCGTACTGCGGGTGCACGTTGTGGTAGTCGGCGACGTCGTAGCCGTCGTCCTTCTGCGGCGAGGGATAGAACGGCAGGATCCAGATCGTGTTGACGCCGAGATCGCGGATGTAGTCGAGCTTCGAGGTGATCCCCCGGAAGTCGCCGATGCCGTCGTCGTCGGAATCGAAGAACGCCTTGACGTGCACCTGGTAGATGACGGCGTCCTTGTACCAGAGCGCGTCCTCGCCGGGAGCGACGGCGAAGGTGGCCTCGGTGGCGGGCATGTCGATGGCTTTGGGTGTGCTCACGTCGCCTTCCCGGGGGTCAGAGGAAGTAGTCGAAGTCCTGCTCGCGGTGCACGTGGCGCCGGACCAGGAAGATGTGTGCCGGCGTGCGTGCCGGGTCGAGCCTCAGGAAATTGCGCGCGCCCTGCCAGAGGTAGCGCGCGCCCGTGAGCAGGTCGTGCATCTGGAAGGCGCGGCCCGGCTCCAGCCCCAGCGCCTCGAGGTCCAGCTCGATCCAGCCGGTGTGCGTGTTGTGCGGGTCCAGGTTCACCGCGACGATCACCTGGTTGGATCCGTCGGCGGTCGACTTCGCGTAGCAGAGCAGCTGCTCGTTGTCGGTCGGCATGAAGCGAAGGCTCTCGTTCGCGTGCAGCGCGGGGTTTTCCCGCCGGATGCGGTTCACCATCGCGATGATCGCGCGCAGGCTCTCGGGGTTCTCGAGGTCCCAGTGGCGCAGTTCGTACTTCTCGGAGTCGAGGTATTCCTCCGTGCCCGGGCTGCGCGCGCGGTTATCCATCAACTCGTAGGCGGGCCCGTAGATGCCGTAGTTCGCCGACAGGGTCGCGGCGAGCACCAGGCGCGAGACGAACATCGTCCGGCCGCCGTACTGCAGCGATTCCGGCAGGATGTCGGGCGTGTTCGGCCAGGCGTTGGGACGGAAATAGTCGCGTCCGGGTCCGCGGGAGAGTTCGGTGAAGTACTGCGTGAGCTCGGCGGCGGTGTTTCGCCACGTGAAGTAGGTGTAGGACTGCGAAAAGCCCACCTTCGCGAGCCGGTGCATCACCCGGGGGCGCGTGAACGCCTCCGCGAGGAAGATCACGTCCGGGTGTGCACGCTTCACCTCGGGAATCATCCACGCCCAGAAGGCGAAGGACTTGGTGTGGGGGTTGTCGACCCGAAAGATCCGCACGCCTTCGCCGATCCAGAAATCGACCACGCCCTTGAGCGCCTCCCAGAGCGCGCGCCAGTCCCCGGACTCGAAATGGAACGGGTAGATGTCCTGGTACTTCTTGGGCGGGTTCTCGGCGTACTGCACGGTGCCATCGGGCCTGCTGCGGAACCACGACGGATGCTCCTTCACCCAGGGATGATCGGGCGCGCATTGGTAGGCGAGGTCCAGGGCGATCTCGATGCCGTGTTCCTTCGCCTTGGCGACTAGCCTGCGGAAGTCGGCAGGCGACCCGAGATCGGGGTGAACGGCCGTGTGGCCGCCCTCGGTAGCGCCGATCGCCCAGGGGCTGCCGACGTCGCCGGGTTTCGTGGCGAGCGCGTTGTTGCGGCCTTTTCGCTTCTCCCGGCCGATCGGGTGGATCGGCGGCAGGTAGAGCACGTCGAAGCCGAGTTCGGCGACATAGGGCAGTCGCTTCTCGACGTCCCTGAAGGTGCCGTGACGGCCCGGCGTCGGCGAGGCCGAGCGCGGAAAGAGCTCGTACCAGGCGCCGAAGCCGGCCAGCGCCCGGTCGATCTCGAGGGGCATTTCGGCCGTGCAGGTCGTGAGGCTTCGGTCGGGGTAGCGATTGGCGAGCGCGGCCAGCGGCTCGTCGAGCGCCCTGGTCTTGAGCGATTCGGCACTGCCTTCCGCGCGCAGCGACGCGGACCATTCCTGAAGGCGCTTGCGGTCCGCGCCCGCGGCTCGCCCGGCCGCCTCGCCGATCAGTTCGGCGCCGACCAGCGCCGCGATGAGGATGTCCTCGGGGTCCTCGCGCCTCGCCAGCTCGTTTCGCCAGGATTCGAAGTGATCCACCCAGGCGCATACCGCGTACCGGTAGCGTCCCGGCGCCCCGGCGACGAAGCTGCCGCGCCACCGGTCGTTCACGAGCGGGCGCATTTCCATCTCCTGCCACTGCTTTTCGTCCTCGGCGCGCCAGAGCAGCCGCGCGCGCAGCCCGTCGTGCCCGTCGGTGAAGCAGTCGGCCTCGACCACGACGGTCTCGCCTTCGATCCGCTTGGCGGGAAAGCGACCGCCGTCCACGCTCGGCGTGATGGTCTCGATCACCGCGCGAAGGCGGCCGTCGGCTTGCGCTTTCGGTGCGTTTCGCTCAGCCATCCGGATTGCCCCTGAAGTAGACCGTGGAAAGCGGCGGCAGGGTGAGGGTGATCGAGTGGGGCCGGCCGTGCGCGGCCATGGGGACCGCGTCGACACCGCCCAGGTTGCCCCAGCCTGCGCCGCCATAGCGTTTCGAGTCGCTGTTCAGGATCTCTTGCCATTGGCCGGGGAGCGGGACGCCGAGCACGTAATTCGTCCGCGGCTGCGGCGTGAGGTTGCAGACCACGAGCACGGGCGCGCCCTTGCGCGGCTTGCGCAGGAAGGCGATCACGCTCGCATCGCGGTCCGTGCAGTCGACCCACTCGAATCCTTCCGGGGAGAAGTCGACCTGGTGCAGCGCGGGCTCCTCCCGGTAGACCCGGTTCAGGTCCCCGATCCAGTTCTGGACGCCGCGATGCTCCGCCTGGTCCGTCACCCACCACTCGAGTTCGCCCTCGTGGGTCCACTCCCGGCGCTGGCCGAACTCGCCGCCCATGAACAGCAACTTCTTGCCGGGGTGCCCCCACATGTAGCCGAAGAGGGCGCGCAGGTTGGCGAACTGCTGCCAGGCATCGCCGGGCATCTTGCCGATGAGGGAACCCTTGCCGTAGACGACCTCGTCGTGAGACAGGGGCAGCAGGAAGTTCTCCTGGAACGCGTAAACCAGCGAGAAGGTGAGCTGGTCGTGGTGGTACTTGCGGAACACCGGGTCCTGCTGGAAGTACTTCAGCGTGTCGTGCATCCAGCCCATGTTCCACTTGGCGCCGAAACCCAGGCCGCCGAGGTAGGTCGGCCGCGACACCATCGGCCAGGCGGTGGATTCCTCGGCGTAGGTGATGCAATCCGGGTGGTCACGATAGACCGCCTGGTTCAGCAGCTTGAGGAACTCGATCGCCTCGAGGTTCTCCCGGCCGCCGAAGCGGTTCGGGACCCACTCGCCGTCCTTCCGGGCGTAGTCGAGGTAGAGCATCGAGGCGACCGCGTCCACGCGGATGCCGTCCACGTGGAACTTGTCGAGCCAGTAGAGCGCGCTGGAGATCAGGAAGGCGCGCACTTCGTTGCGCCCGTAGTTGAAGATGCTCGAGTTCCACTCCGGGTGGAAGCCCTGCTTCGGGTCGGCGTGCTCGTAGAGCGACGTGCCGTCGAAGTACCCGAGGCCGTGCGCGTCGGCGGGAAAGTGCGAGGGCACCCAGTCGAGGATCACCCCGATGCCGTTCTGGTGCAGGTGATCGACCAGGTACATGAAGTCCTGCGGCGTGCCGAAGCGCGCGCTCGGCGCGAAATAGCCGGTCGTCTGGTAGCCCCAGGAGCCGTAGAAGGGATGCTCCATGACCGGCAGCAGCTCGACGTGGGTGAACCCCGTCTCGCGAACGTAGGCGGCCAGCTGGTGCGCGATCTCGCGGTAGTCGAGGAAATTGCCGTCCTTGCGCCGCCACGAGCCCAGGTGGACCTCGTAGATCGACTGCGGGGCGTCCAGCGCGTTGCGCGGCCCGCGCGAGGCCATCCACGCTTCGTCGCCCCACATGTAGTCGAGTGTCCAGGCGCGCGAGCCCGTCGCCGGCGGAAGCTCGGCATGGCTTGCGAACGGGTCGGCCTTCTCGCCCACGTGGCCACCGTGGTGCGATTCGATGCGGAACTTGTAGGCCTGGCCGCGGCGAACGCCGGGCACGCTGGCCTCCCAGATTCCCGAGCCGTCGTCGCGCACGGCAAGGCTGTCCGCGCCGGGCTTCCAGCCGTTCCAGTCGCCGATCACGGAAACCGAGCGCGCGTTGGGCGCCCAGAGCGCGAAGCGCGCTCCCTGGCCGTCGGGTTCGAGGTGGCAGCCGAGCCGCTCGTAGAGACGGCTATGGGTTCCCTCGCGAAAGAGATGGATGTCCTGTTCTTTCAACACGGTGCCTTCCGAGGATTCGCTGATTGCCGGTTCCGGGCGGTCGGTTGACCGTCGGAGAAACGCGCCTGGCGGCGCGAAGAAGATGCGGCTTTGCGTAAGAGACGTTGCGCATGCGTGGCGTGCCGAGGGGAGAGAAAAATCGGGCCACGACTGAAGCGTCATTGTATCACGGAGGGGGGGCCGGGACAACGCCGGCCCGGTCGCGACGACTCATCCGCCGCCGTGATTTCACGTGCCGGCGATCGCCTGCGCCAGGCGCTCGATCGCCTCGAGCGCGGACCCTTCCGTCTCGTCGCTCGCGATGACCCACGCGTCCTGGTCCGACGCCGCGCACTCGCGGCACAGGCGCGCGATCTGCGAGCGCGTGGCCGGGCTTTCGTCGATGACGCGGTTGATCGGGGCGTGATGCTTCCTCGCGCCCGCGCTTGCGATGCCGGGGCGCAGGTTCCAGCGAACCACGAGAGGACCCGCGCCGAGCGAGGTCGCTGCCGCGGCCTGCACGTGGACCGGCGGCATGCGCGCATGCACGGCGAGGCAGAGGCGGGCGCCCGCGGCGGCGAGCGCGCGGATGGTCGGCGTGCCGGCCAGTTGCCGGTCGCGCAGCTCGACCGCGTAGAGCGGGCCTTCCGGCAACCCGCGAAGGAAGCGCTCGAGCCGCGCGGCGAAGGCCGGCGGGTCGCCCACCGCGTCCCTGCCCTGGGGCGGGAACTGGAAGACGAGCGGACCGGCGGCCGCGCCGAGCCCGGCGAGGCAGGGATCGACGAACAGGTCGCGGGCCGCCACCGGGTCCAGGTAGAGACTGTCCCCTTCCCGCGATCGGTGGCGGTACGTTGCGGTGAGCGATTGCGGCGCCTTCACGACGAGGCGCAAGCCCGCGGGCACGGACGCGGCCAGGCGCGCGTAGTCCGCCTCACGGACCGGGGCATGGAAGGTGCGATCGACGCCGGCCGTCCGCAGGAGCGGATGGCGCGCGAGATTCGCGAGCGCATCCTCGGGCAGCACGCAGGCCGACGGCTCGAACTCGCCGTTGTCTCCCGCCGGTGCGGCAAACGCGCGCGACGAAACCCCCAGCCGGATGCGCACCGGCAGCCGCGACGCGAGGCGCAGGAGCTCATCGTCGCGCCCGAGGCAAGCCGGGCCTTCCGGCGCAGGCCCGGGCACGGCGGCGTCGCCGAAGAAGTCGCGTTGGGAATTCAGGCCAGGGGTGTCGACGATGATATTCTCTTGCCCCGCTTGCCGCCGGGGAACAAAATTTTCCGGCAGGCGGCAACCGATCGTCCCAAGGCACCCCCTTCGAGGAGCACCCGATGTCCGCCGCACCCCTTTCCCTCGACGAGAAGTATACGCGCGAGACCGGCCGCATCTTCCTGAACGGGACGCAGGCCCTGGTGCGACTGGCGCTCGTCCAGCGCAGCCGCGATCGCGCGGCGGGATTGAATACCGCGGGCTTCATTTCCGGCTATCGCGGCTCTCCCCTGGGCGGACTCGACCAGGCCCTGTGGAAGGCGAAGGAGCACCTCGAGTCGAACCATATCCACTTCACGCCCGGCGTGAACGAGGAACTCGCGGCGACGGCCGTGTGGGGCTCGCAGCAGGTCGGCCTGTTCCCGGGCGCGAAGTACGACGGCGTCTTCGCCCTGTGGTACGGCAAGGGTCCGGGCGTGGACCGAAGCGGGGACGCGTTCAAGCATGCGAACGCGGCCGGGACGGCGAAGCACGGCGGCGTCTTGCTGGTCGCGGGCGACGACCACGCGTGCAAGTCCTCGACGCTCCCGCACCAGTCGGAGCACGCCTTCGACGCCGCGATGATCCCGGTGCTCTATCCGACCAGCGTGCAGGAGATCATCGCGTTCGGCCTGCACGGCTTCGCGATGTCGCGCTTCTCGGGGTGCTGCGTCGCGATGAAGACGGTGTCCGAGACCGTCGAGTCCTCGGCCTCGATCGAGGCCGACTCCGCTTCGCCGCGCATCGTTCTGCCGGTGGACGTCTGCCTGCCCGCGGACGGGCTCAACATCCGCTGGCCCGACTCGCCGCTCGAGCAGGAACGCCGGCTGCAGCGCGACAAGGTCTACGCCGCGCTCGCCTATTGCCGGGCCAACGGCCTGAACCGCGTCACCATCGACTCGCCGACGCCGCGGCTGGGGATCATCGCCTCGGGAAAGTCCTACCTCGACGTCCTGCAGGCGCTGGAGAACCTGGGCATCGACGACGGGCTCGCCGCCCGGATCGGCATCCGCCTCTTCAAGGTGGGCATGCCCTGGCCCCTCGAGCCCAACGGCGTGCGCGAGTTCGCGCGAGGTCTCGGCGAGATCCTGGTGGTGGAGGAGAAGCGCCAGCTGATCGAATACCAGATGAAGGAGCAGCTCTACCACTGGCGAGACGACGTGCGCCCGCGCGTGATCGGCAAGTACGACGAGCACGGCGAGTGGGAAGTGCATCGCGGCGACTGGCTGCTGCCGGCCGCGGGCGAGCTCACGCCCGCGATGATCGCCCGCGTCATCGCCGCGCGAATCGGCAGGTTCCACGCTTCGCCGGTCGTCGCCGACCGGCTCGCCTTCCTCGAGGCGAAGGAAGCCGCGCTCGCGAAGCCCCGGGTGAAGGCGGCCCGGATCCCGTACTTCTGCTCCGGGTGCCCTCACAACACGTCCACGCGAGTGCCGGATGGTTCGATGGCGCTCGCCGGCATCGGCTGCCACTACATGGCGATCTGGATCCGTCCCGACGAGACGAGGACCTTCACGCAGATGGGCGGGGAGGGTGCCACGTGGGTGGGCATGCAGCCGTTCACGGAAACCAGGCACATCTTCGCCAACCTCGGCGACGGCACCTACTTCCATTCCGGGCTCCTCGCGATCCGTGCCGCCGTCGGCGCGGGCGTGAACATCACCTACAAGATCCTGTTCAACGACGCGGTGGCCATGACCGGCGGGCAGCCCGTCGACGGCGACCTCACCGTGCCCATGGTCACGCGCCAGGTCGCCGCCGAAGGCGTCGGGCGGATCGTGGTGGTCACCGACGAGCCGGAAAAGTACCGCGGCGCGGCGGGGCTCGCCGAGGGCGTGGAGGTTCGCCATCGCGACGACCTGGACCGGATCCAGCGCGAGCTTCGCGAAGTGCCGGGCGTCACCGCGCTGGT
>DAORTX010000018.1:16291-20328 GCA_035432885.1 Usitatibacteraceae bacterium | reverse complement strand
CCAGCGGCCCGCGCCGACGTTCTCGGCCGCTTCCTCGAGCGCCGGGTGCACCTGGGTGAGCGCGGCCATGCAGGAGCGAAGCGCGTAGGGCAGGCGCCGCACCGCGTAGGCCAGCACGAAGATCACCCAGCTCGCGGTGAGCGCGCCGCCGCCGAAGGGCAGGTCGATGCCCTTGAAGGTGCGCAGGTAGCCGATGCCCAGCACGAGCCCGGGCATGGCAAGGGCCACGGTCACGAGGTGGTCGAGCAGCTGGCGGCCGGGCAGCGCCGTGCGCAGCACGATGTAGGCGATCGCGGTGCCGATCGCCACGTCGATGAGGGCCGCGAGCCCGCAGTAGAGGAACGTGTTCCAGATCATCTGCTTGGAATCGGTGAAGACGGTGGCGTAGTGCGCGAGCGTGAACTGCTCCGGCAGCACCGTGAAGCTCCACACCTTGGAGAGCGACATGAGCAGGATGCCGATGTGCGGCGAGAGCACGAGGAAGAGCATGCCCGCGATCCAGCCGTAGGCGAGCGCGGACTGCCACGGCGAGAGCCGGCGCTTCGGCGCCTGCGCCCCGCCGCGCGAGACGATCGCGTAGTCGCGCCGCTTCACGAACCACCACGACCCGCCCATGGCCCCCACGGAGAAGGCGACCAGGATCACGCAGATCACGTAGCCGATGGGGTCCTCCAGCCCGATGGAGGTCACGCGCAGGTAAGCCTGCGGGGCGAGCATGTTGGTGACGTTGAGCACGAGCGGCGTGCCCAGGTCGTCGAAGACCTTGATGAAGACGAGCGAGGCGCCGGCGACGTAGCCGGGCATCGCGAGCGGAAAGACGATCTTGCGGAAGAGGCGCCAGCCCGAGGCGCCCAGGTTCTGCGCGGCTTCCTCCATGGAGGAGTCGAGGTTCGCGAGCGACGCGGAGAGGTTCAGCAGGATGAACGGGAAGTAGTGCAGCGTCTCCACGAACACCACGCCGTTCAGGCCCTCCATGAGGGGGATCGTCACGCCGAAGGCGTCCTTCAGGATCAGGTTCACCGACCCCGAGCGCCCGAAGAGCATCTGCATCGCCGCCGCGCCCACGAACGCGGGCATCACGAGGGGCAGCACGCCCAGGGTCTGGATGAAGATCGCGCCGCGGAACTGGAAGCGCACCGTGAGGTAGGCGAGCGGCACGGCGATCACGGTGGCGAGTCCCACCGTCACGCCGGCCACGTAGAGGCTGTTCGCGAAGGATTCGCGCATGAGCGAGATCCCCGAGAACGCCGCGAAGTGCGCGAGCGTGAAGCCGCCCTGCCCGTCGGAGAAGGCGGTGTAGACCACCGTCGCCACGGGGATCACGAGGAAGGCGACGAGGAAGGCGGCGATCGCGAGGGCGACCGCCGCGATCGCGGGGCTGCTGCGCAAGGGGCTCCCCCCCGTTCAGGAGAGGGAGCGGGGTGCGGTCACTTCGCGCCGTTGGCGAGTTCCACCGCCCTGGCGTAGTTGGCCTTGGCCTTGGTCGCCCATTCCTCCTCGACCTTCGCCTTCGCCTTGGAAGCGTCCGCGTCGGTCTTCTTCGCCTTGAAGAGCGCGAGGAGCGCCTTGTCCGAGCCCTGCTTGTCGTCGATCACGGGCGCGAAGACGAGCTTCCTCGCTTCATCGAGCGCCGCGCTCTTCCGGCCCGCGAGGCGCTTGTCGGCGTCGAAGACGGCCTTGGCCGCCGCCGCCAGTTCCTTGTGGCGGAAGGTGATCATCTGGTCGAAGAGCGAGACCACCACGTAGTAGCGCGTTTCCGAGAGGTTGGAGTCGAAGTTCACCTTCGCCTGGATCGTGCCGCCGAAGGGATTGGGATAGCCCGCGGGCGCCTTCGCGTAGATGGACGGCAGCACCGGCAGGCGGCTGATCTTCGGATCGAGGAGCAGCATCTGGCCTTCCTCGGAGAGCGTGTACTCGATGAAGCGCTTGCCCGCCTCGCTCGATTTCGCTCCCTCGATGAGAGCGATGTTGGCCGGCACGATCGCCGTCTGCGACGGGTAGACGAACTCGACCGGCATGCCGGAGTTCTTCGCCGCCAGCCCGAAGAAATCGATCACGAGGCCGATGCCGAACTGCCCGTTGGAGACGCCGTCGGGGACGCCGAAGCTTCTTTCCGTGATCGCCGCGCTGTTGGCGCCGATGGCGAGCAGGTGTTCCCAGCCGGTGTTCCAGCCCTCGCCCTGCAGGATCGTCTCCACGGTGAGGTGGGTGGTGCCGGAGCGCGACGGGCTCGAGATCGCGAGGTGGCCGAAGTAGACGGGCTTCACGAGGTCCGCCCACTCCTTCGGCTCGGGCAGGTTGTTCGCCTTCAGGTAGCGCGTGTTCCACATGAGGCCGTAGCCGGCGAGCGCCTGGCCGCGGTAGTAGCCCTCGGGATCGTTCACCGGGTAGTTGCCCACCTTGGCGGGAATGGCGGCGCTGCCGGGGCCGATCTTCTGCAGGAGCTTCCCACCCGAGAGCACCTCGAAGGCATCCGGCGCGGAGGCCCAGAAGACCTCGGGACGCGAGCCCGCCGATTGCTCCCGCACGTAGGCGATGCCCGCGGCGGTGTTCTTGTTCAGGATCTCCAGCTTGTCGTTCGGGTACTTCGCCTCGTAGGCCTTCTTGTAGGCGGTCGTGAGTTCCTTCGGAAACGAGGTCACGACGGTGATGGTATCGGCGAGCGCTGCGAAAGGCAGGCAGGCGATGGCCAGCGCGAGGGCGCGGGCGGCGGGGTTCTTCATGGGGTTCCTCCTGGAGTGGACTTTGGCGGCTTTTGCAGGGATTCTAGCAGTCGTTTCCCGACGCCCGGATGCGACCATGGCCGAACTCGTCTATCGCGAAGATCCCTATGCCCGAAGCTGCCGGGCGCGCGTCGTCGCGGTCACGTCTGCCGGCATCGAGTTGGACCGCACGGTCTTCTATCCGACCGGCGGCGGGCAGCCCGGCGACAGCGGAACGCTCGCCCTCGCCGACGGTTCCGTGGTCTCCATCGGCGGCGCGGTGAAGGGGGGCACGGACGACGCGGTGGTGCACGTTCCCGTCCCCGGCTCGCCGACCCCGGCGCCCGGCGAGGAGGTCGAGGCGGTGCTCGACTGGGAGCGCCGCCACCGCCACATGCGCTTCCACACGGCCCTGCACCTGCTCTGCGCCATCGTCCCCGCGCCGGTCACGGGCGGGCAGGTCGCCCATGACAAGGCCCGCCTCGATTTCGACATCGAAATGGAGCGCCTCGTGAAGGAGACGATCGAAGCCGAATTGAACCGTCTGGCGGGCGAGGACCATCCCGTGCGGGCGCGGTGGATCACGGACGCGCAACTCGACGCGCAGCCGGAACTCGTGCGGACGATGTCCGTGCAGCCTCCGCGCGGGCGCGGCGGCGTGCGGGTGCTGGAGATCGAGGGGGTCGACCTCCAGCCCTGCGGCGGCACGCACGTGGCCAACACGCGCGAGATCGGGCGGCTGGAAGTGGTGAAGATCCGCAGCGAAGGCGCGCGCAACCGGCGCGTGGTCATCGGTTTCGCCTGAAACATCGCGTGTGCGCCGCGGCACATCGTCGATCCGCCTCGCGGTGCTAGCCTCGATCCACCCCATCGACGCATGCAAGCTCAACCCATGGCCGCAACGCCGCACGACCCCCGCAAGGGCGGAATCGCCGAGGTGCTCGACGATCCGCTGGCGCACGCGGCGCTGCTGAACGCCTTTCCCAGCCTCGTCTGGTGCGCGGATGGCGAGGGCCTGTGCAGCTTCGTGAACCAGGCCTGGGCGGATTTCACCGGCCGCAGCCTCGCGCAGGAACGCGGCGCCGGCTGGCTGCATTGCGTGCACGACGACGACCGCGTGCGGCTTTCTCAGGAATGGATGCAGGCCTTCGGCCTGCGCCGGCGCTTCGCCGCCGAATACCGCCTGCGCCGCGCCGACGGCGAGTACGGCTGGGTCCAGCACGACGCCGAGCCGGTCACCGACGAGACGGGACGGCTCGCGGGCTACCTCGGCACCTGCCACGACATCAGCGAGCGCCGCAACGCCGAACTCGAGGCGCGCACCCGGGCCCAGGA
>DAORTX010000018.1:0-16191 GCA_035432885.1 Usitatibacteraceae bacterium | reverse complement strand
CCCGCCGCCGGCGGCGGCTCGCGCGTGATCGAGGTGAACCTGCTGCCGCGCCTGGGCGAGGATGGCGCGGTGCTCTCGGCTTTCGTGCTGATCACCGACATCACGCGCCACCGGCAGGCCGAGCGGTCGGTACGCGAGAGCGAGGAGCGGCTGCGCAAGTTCGCCGATGCCACGCACGAGGGAATCGTCTTCCACGAGAACGGGCTCATCACCGACTGCAACGACGCCACGCTTCGCCTGATCGGGCACCGCTTCGAGGAACTCGTCGGGCGGCCCGTGCTCGACTTCGTGGCGCCGGACTCGCGCGACACCGTGCAGAGCAACATCCGCTTGGGCTACGAACGCCCCTACGAGAGCGCGATCCTGCACAAGGACGGCTTCCGCATCGACGTGGAGTTCACGGGCAAGGTGATGCCGTACAAGGGAAACCAGTACCGCATGACGGTGATCCGCGACATCCGCGACCGCAAGGAGGCGCAGGCGAGGATCCAGTTCCTCGCCCACCACGACACGCTCACGGGCCTGCCGAACCGCGCGCTCCTCATGGACCGGCTGGAATTCGTCCTCGCCTCGGCGCGCCGGCGCGGCTCGTCGGTCGGAATCCTCTTCATCGACCTGGACCATTTCAAGGCGGTGAACGATTCCCTGGGCCACGCCGCCGGCGATGCGCTGCTGCGGCTGGTGGCCGGGCGCATCGAGGGGACGATCCGGGCGGTGGACGTGGTGGCGCGACTGGGCGGCGACGAATTCCTGGTGATCCTTCCCGATCTCGAGAACGAGAATTCGCCGGTGGCGGTGGCGGAGAAGCTCCTCGCGGCGATACGGGAGCCCGCAATGCTCGAAGGCAAGGGCCTTTCCCCGAGCGCCTCCATCGGCATCGCCGTCTTCCCGCGCGACGGCACGAGCGCCGACATGCTCATCAAGAACGCGGACGCCGCGATGTACGTGGCCAAGGAAGGCGGCCGCGGGAATTTCCGTTACTTCGGCGAGGCGACCTAGCCGGCCCTTCGGCCTGGCGGCCTAGGCGCGATCCGGGCGCGCCGCGACGCGCATCACGATGATCGCGACGGCGGCGAGCGCGGCGCCGGCGAGGAAGACCGACCGCGGCCCCGCGAATTGCCACAGCGCGCCGGCCAGGACGCTTGCGGCGAGCAGCGCCGCGCCGCAGGCCAGGTTGTAGACGCCGAAGGCGGTGCCGCGCCGCTCCGGCGGCGCCTTCGCCGCCACCATCGCGGCGAGAAGCCCCTGGGTGAGCCCCATGTGCAGGCCCCACAGCGCCACGCCCGCGGCGAGCGCCGCGGCGTTCGCGGCGAACGCGAGCACGAGATCGGCCGCGACGAGCATGGCCGTGCCGGCGGCGAGAAGCCCCTGGGGCCCCAGGCGGTCCGCGAGCCGGCCCGCCGGATAGGCCACGAGCGCGAACACGGCGTTCATGCCGACCATCACGAGGGGCGCGTAGGCGAGCGCCACGCCGACGTTTTCCGCGCGCAGCACGAGAAAGGCCTCGCTGAAGCGCGCGAGCGAGAGCGCGGCGCCGGCGGCCGCGATCCCCCAGAACGCGCCGCCGAGCCCTCGCGCCGCCCGCCAGGAAAAGGGCACGGCGGGCTTTGCGCCGCCCGAAGGCGCGGGCTCGCGCACGGCGAAGGCGATCAGCAGGAAAGCCGCCGCGCCGGGGATCACCGCGACCCAGAACACGGCGCGGAAATCGTTCGACCACGCGAGCATGAGCGCCATGGCGAGCAGCGGACCCGTGAAGGCGCCGACGGTGTCCAGGGACTGGCGAAGCCCGTAGGCCGCGCCCCGGGCCGCGAGCGGCGTCACGTCGGCGATCAGCGCATCGCGCGGCGCGCCGCGAATGCCCTTGCCGACCCGGTCGATGAAGCGCGCGGCGAAGACCAGCCCCGCGCCCGAGGCGAGCGCGAAGAGTGGCTTCGCGGCCGCCCCCAGCCCGTAGCCTGCGGCGGCGATCCACTTGCGCCGGCCGAGGGCATCGGAGAGCGTCCCCGAGAACACTTTCACGGCGAGCGCGGTGGCCTCCGCCACGCCTTCGATGACGCCCACCGCGAGGGCGCTGGCGCCCAGTCCCACCGTGAGGTAGAGCGGCAGCAGGCCATGGATCATCTCCGAGGAGATGTCCATGAGGAGGCTCACGAAACCGAGGACCCACACGGTTCGCGGCAGGGGGGAGGGGCTGCTCATCTCGGCTTCGGGCTCGGGCGGGACCCATCGTATCGGGCCCCGGGTCGCCTGACGAGCGGGCCGGCCCGCGCGAACGGCGCCGGCCTCGACATCCGTTAAGTCCTCGGCGCGAACCCGCGGGATGTCTTGAGGCGCCTTTGCGCTTCTTCGGTTACGATAAACGTTAAATCAACAAGGGGGAGAGCCCGATGCAGGAACCGGAGAACGGGGACAGGAAGAAGGAGGCGGAGACGCCGCCGCCCACCGACAGGCTGTCCGTCACGCGTCACCGAGCGCGCTTCGGTGGCCGCGATCTCGACTACACCGTGACCTGCGGCACGATCGTGCTCGTGGAGGAAAGCGAGAAGGACGGCAAGGCCGAGGCCGACAAGCCGCGCGCGAGCGTCTTCTTCGTGGCCTACACCGCCGACGGCGCCGAGCCCGAGTCGCGCCCGCTCACCTTCTCGTTCAACGGGGGGCCGGGGTCGAGCTCCGTCTGGCTGCACCTGGGGCTCCTGGGACCGAAGCGGGTCGAGCTGGACGACGAGGGGCGGGCGCCGCCGCCGCCGGGCCGGCTGGTCGACAACGAGCATTCGCTCCTCGAGCACTCGGACCTGGTGTTCATCGATCCCGTGGGCACCGGCTACAGCCGCATGGTCGCGGGCGAGAAGATCGCGGAGTACCACGAATACAAGCGCGACCTGGAAAGCGTGGGCTCCTTCATCCGCCTCTACTGCTCGCGCTACGCGCGCTGGTCGAGCCCCAGGTACCTGATCGGCGAGTCCTACGGCACGACGCGCGCCGCCGGCCTGTCGGGGCATCTCCTCGAGCGCTACGGGATGTACCTGAACGGGCTGATGCTCATCTCCTGCGCGCTCGATTTCACGGTGCTGCGCTTCGAGGCGAACAACGACCTGCCGCCGGTGCTCTTCCTGCCCACCTACGCGGCGACCGCCTGGTACCACGGCAGGCTCGCGGCCGATCTCCAGGCGAAGGAGCTTCGCGCCGTGCTGGACGAGGTGGAGGCCTTCGCCGGCGGCGAGTACGCCGCGGCGCTCTTCCGGGGCGACACCCTGCCGGCCGCCGAGCGCGCGAAGATCGCGGAGAAGGTCGCCCGCTACACCGGGCTCACGGCGGAGTACGTGGAGCGAACGGGGCTTCGCGTGGAGATCTCCCGCTTCTGCAAGGAGTTGCTTCGCGCCAAGGGGCGCACCACGGGCCGGCTCGACGGCCGCTTCACCGGCACCGATCGCGACTCCGCCGGCGAGCGCTTCGAGTTCGACCCGGGCTTCGCGGAGATCTTCGGCGCCTACGCCTCGACGATGAACGACTACGTGCGGCGCACGCTCAAGTTCGAGGCCGACGCGCCCTACGAGGTGCTGAAGGGCCTCTACCTCAACTGGGGCTGGAAGGACTTCTCCAACCGCTACGCCTCCGTGGGCGAGACGCTGCGCAAGGCGCTCGCGATGAACCCGCACATGCGCGTGCTGGTGGCCAACGGCTACTACGACTTCGCCACGCCGTATTTCGCGAGCGATTACACCCTGGACCACCTGGGCGTGGCGCCGGAGCTGCGCGCGAAGTTCTCCATCGGCTACTACGAGGCCGGGCACATGATGTACGTGCACAAGCCCTCGCTCGAGCGGCTGGCGAAGGAACTGAAGGCCTTCGTTTCCTCCCCCTAGCCGCGGCGCTTCAGGGCCCGCCCTCGTGCCGGCCAAGCGCCCACAGGACGTGCTCGCGCACGAGCCCCAGGGCGTCGCCGGCGCGCGCGCGCAGGGCGGCCACCACCTCGGGCGAGGAGGGCGCGTTGCCCAGCGCCACGGCGATGTTGCGAAGCCAGCGCGCGTGGCCGATGCGGCGGATGGGAGAGCCCGCGAGCCTTTCGTCGAACTCCTCCCGCGTCCACGCGAAGAGCGCGACCAGCGTGGCCGCGTCGAGGCCGTTTCGCACCGCGAAGTCCGGCGCGCTCGCCGCATGCGCGAACTTGTTCCAGGGGCAGGCGAGCTGGCAGTCGTCGCAGCCGTAGATGCGGTTGCCCATCGCGGCGCGCAATTCCTCGGGAATCGGCCCGGGGTTCTCGATGGTGAGGTAGGAGATGCAGCGGCGGGCGTCGAGCTGGTAGGGCGCCACGATCGCCTGCGTGGGGCAGGCCGCGAGGCAGCGCTCGCAGGTGCCGCAGTGCCCGGCCACGGCGTCGTCCTTCGCGAGATCGAGGCCGACGAAGAGCTCGCCGAGGAAGAAGTAGGAGCCGGCGTCTCGCGACAGGAGCAGCGTGTGCTTGCCCTGCCAGCCGAGCCCGGCGCGCGCCGCGAGCGCCACTTCCATCACCGGCGCGCTGTCGGTGAACGCGCGGTAGGGGAACTCGCCCAGCTCGGCGACCATGCGATCGGCGAGCCGCTGGAGCCGCGTTCGAAGCACCTTGTGGTAGTCGCGCCCCGTCGCGTAGCGCGACACGAAGGCGAGCGCGGGATCGGCGAGGACCTCATCCGCCTCCCGCGCTTCGCCGGGCCAGTAGTCCAGGCGCACCGTCACCACGCTCGCGGTGCCCGGCACCAGCTCCGCGGGCCGCGCGCGGCGGGCGCCGTGCCGTGCCATATAATCCATCGCGCCGTGCCACCCTCGGCCCAGCCAGTCGAGGAGGCGCGCTTCCTCGGCGGCGAGGTCGATGCCCGACACCGCCACGGCATCGAAGCCGGCCTCGCGGCCCCAGTGCTTGACGCGCTGCGACAAGGCGGCGCGAGATCGACCCGTGTCCATCGCGCCGATGGTAATCCGAAGCGCCCGCCCGCCCCCGTGCCCACCTTCAGCCTTCCCGACGAAAACGCCACGCTCTCGCTGGGCGCGGCCCTCGCGCCGCGCATCGAGCCCGGCGCGGTGCTCACGCTGCGGGGGGAGCTGGGCGCGGGGAAAACCACCCTCGTGCGCGGGCTCATCCGCGCCCTGGGGCACGCAGGCCGGGTGAAAAGCCCCAGCTACACGCTGGTTGAACTTTATGAGGTTTCGAGGTTAAACTTGTATCACTTTGATTTTTATCGGTTCCACGATCCTTCTGAATGGAACTACACAGGCTTCCGGGACATCTTCAACGGGCAGAATATCTGCCTGATCGAATGGCCGGAAAGGGCGGCGGGACAACTGCCGCCCGCGGACCTGGACATCGCGCTCGAGGTGACCGACCCGGGCCGCCGCGCGACCCTCACCGCCCGGTCCGCCGCGGGGCAGCGATGGCTCGCCGCGTTGCCGCCGGCCTGATCCTCGCGCTCGCCGCGCCGGCCGCATTCGCCGCGCAGACGATCCTCGCCACCCGCGTCTGGCCCGCGATGGAGTACACGCGAGTCACCTTCGAGACCGCAAAGCCCGTTCGCCACCAGTTCTTCGCCGTGCAGGATCCCGAGCGCCTGGTCCTCGACCTCGAGGGCGTGGACGCCGACGACGAGCTGAAGAGCCTCGTGGGCAAGGTGCGCGACGACGACCCCTACATCAAGCAGGTGCGCGTGGCGGTGAACCGCCCGAACGTGGTGCGCGTGGTGTTCGACCTGAAGAGCGCGGTGAAGCCCTCCGTCTTCCCGCTGGCGCCCGCGGGCGTCTACAAGCACCGCCTGGTGCTCGACCTCTATCCCGAACAGCCGCGCGATCCGCTGCTCGCACTCCTGCAGCCGGGACCGGACCCGATCGGCGAGATCGCGAAGGCCCCGGTCCTCGAATTGCCCCCCGCGCTGCCCGCCGACCCGGCGAGCGCGGTCGCGGCGGCCGATCCGGCGCTGCCCGTCCCGTTGCCCGTGGTGAAGCTCGAGCCCGGCAAGGGCGCATTCGCGAAACCCGCGCCGGCGCCGAAGGTGAAGCGCATGGTGACGATCGTGATCGACGCGGGGCACGGCGGCGAGGATCCCGGCGCCCGCGGGCGGCGCGGCACGCTCGAGAAGGACGTGACGCTCGCCATCGCCAGGCGCCTCAAGGAGCGCATCGACCAGGAGCCCGGCATGCGCGCGGTGCTCACGCGCGACGGCGACTACTTCATCGGGCTCGCCCAGCGCGTGCAGAAGGCGCGGCGCGTGCAGGCCGACCTCCTCGTCTCGGTGCATGCCGACGCCTTCGTGCAGCCGCACGCGCGCGGTTCTTCGGTGTTCGCGCTCTCGGAGCGGGGCGCGACCTCCGCCGCGGCACGGTGGCTCGCGAACAAGGAGAACCAGTCGGACCTGATCGGCGGCGTGAACCTGGACGTGAAGGACCCGGTGCTCGCCCGCACCCTGCTCGACCTCTCGCAGACGGCGCAGATCAACGATTCCCTGAAGCTCGGCCGCGCGGTGCTGGGCGAGCTGGGCGACATCAACTCGCTGCACAAGAGTGCCGTGGAGCAGGCCGGCTTCGCGGTGCTGAAGGCGCCCGACGTCCCCTCGATCCTGGTGGAGACGGCTTTCATCTCCAACCCGCAGGAGGAAAAGCGCCTGAAGGACACGGCCTACCAGGAGAAGATGGCCAACGCGATCCTGCAGGGCATCCGCAGCTACCTCGCGCAGAACCCGCCGCTCGCCCGCACGCGCCTCGCGAAGGGCACCTGAAGGATCAGCCCGCGGCCACCGTGCCGGATGCCCGCGCGTTCGCCTGCGCCCGCAGCATGGCGTAGGCCTCGAGCGCGGTGAGGGGCCGCGAAAACAGGTAGCCCTGGAAGGCGTCGCAGTGCTTCGCGCGCAGGAAATCGAGCTGCGCCCTCGTCTCGACGCCCTCGGCCACGACGCGCAGCTTGAGGCTCTTCGCCATGGCGATGATCGTCTCCGTGATGGAGCCGCCCGAGGTGTCCTCCGGCACGCCGGCCACGAAGGAGCGGTCGATCTTCAGGCTCGAGGCGGGCAGGCGCTTCAGCTGCCCCAGGGAGGAATAGCCCACGCCGAAATCGTCGATTGACACGCCGATGCCCACGGAGCGCAGCTGCGTGAGGATCTCGATCGACTGCTCCATGTTCCTCATCACCATGGACTCGGTGATCTCGACGGCCACGCGCCGCGGGTCGACGCCGGATTCGCGCACGATGGCGAGCAGCGACGGCGCCAGCCTGCGCGACATGAACTGGCGCGGCGAGAGGTTCACGGACACGACCACGTCGGCGATCCCCTCGGCGTTCCACGCCTGCAGCTGGCGGCAGGCGGTGCGGAACACCCACTCGCCGAGTTCCACGATGAGGCCCAGCTCCTCGGCGACGGGGATGAAGTCCGTGGGGAGCACCTCGCCCTTCACCGGGTCGTTCCAGCGCACGAGCGCCTCCAGGCCCGTGATCTGCCCGGTGGCGATGTCGACCTGCGGCTGGTAGCGCAGGAAGAATTCCTCCAGCTCGATGCCCTTGCGCAGCCGGCCCTCCATCTCGAGGCGGCGCGAGAGCAGGTAGTTCAGGTCGCTCGTGAAGAAGCGCACGGTGTTCCTGCCCGAGTCCTTCGCCTGGTACATGGCGCTGTCGGCGTGCTTGAGGAGCTGGTTCACGTCGGTGGCGTCGTTCGGGTAGTGGCTGATCCCGATCGAGGGCGTGATGTGGACCTCCTGGGCGCCGATCTCCACGGGCCTCGCGAATTCGCGCAGGATCTTGTCGGCGACGATCCGCGCGTTCTCCGGGCGCTCGAGGTCCGGCAGGACCACGACGAACTCGTCGCCGCCCTCGCGCGAGACGGTGTCGAACTCCCGCACGCACGCCGACAGCCGCCGCGCCACGTCCTTCAGGATGTGGTCGCCGGTATCGTGCCCGAGCGTGTCGTTCACCAGCTTGAAGCGGTCGAGGTCGATGAAGAGGACCGCGACGTGGCGCTGCTTGCGCCGGGCCTGCATGATCGCCTGGTTCAGCCGGTCCTGCATGAGCCGCCGGTTGGGCAGGCCGGTGAGCGCGTCGTGGTGCGCCATGTAGTGGATCGTGCGCTCGGTGTTCAGGCGCTCGGTGACGTCCTGCACCAGCGAGGCGAAGCCCACGATGCGCCCGCCCGGGTCCACGAGCGGCGTGTTGTACCACTCGCACTGGATCGAGCGGCCGGAGCTGGTCACGTTCTCCAGGCTCACCTTCGTGCCGTCGCGCGTCTGCACGAGCTCGGCCCACATGGCCGCGACCGCGTCCGCGCCCGAGGCCGGCACGACGAACTCCTCGGCCTTGCGGCCCAGCGCCTCGCGCCCGGAAAACCCGAAGATCGCCTCGGCTGCCGGGTTCCACGCGGTCACGCGGTACTGGCGGTCCCACTCCACCACGCCGAGGGGCGTGCGCTCGACGTGCATGCGCAGCTTCTGCGCGGCGAGGAGCTCGGCCTGCTGCGCCTTCAGGCGCCCGACCATCTCCTCGGCCAGCGCGTCGTTGGCTTCCTGGACCCGCGCGCGCTCCGTCTCGAGCGCCGAGGAGAGCTGCACCTTGTCCTGGCGCACCGCGAGGGAATCGACCATCGCCCGGTGGAGCCTGTCGTGCACGTAGGGGAGCACGACCGCGAGCACCAGGATCGCGCCGGAGAGAAACATCTGCAGGCGCTCGCCCGAAAAGCCGAGCGAGACCGCGAAGGGGACGAGCGAGACGAAGGCGGTGATCTTGAACGCGTGGGGGTGCGGCGCCTCGTAGCCGACCGCGCCCGTGACGAGCAGCGCCACCAGCATCACGATCGCCAGGCGCTGCGCGAGCTGGGAGGATTCCGGCAGGAGCGAGAGCGCCATCGCCGCCCAGCAGAGCGCGGTGAGGAGCGAGCCCGCGAGGAAGCGCCTTTCCCACGCGGCGAGCTCGGCCGGCGGCGGGTCCCGGTTGAGGAAGACCTTGTAGAGCGCGTAGCGGCCGAGGGTCACCGCGAGGACCGCGCCGAACCAGGCGAAGAGCGGCGGCCGCGAGAGTTCGTCCCAGAGGATCGCGCCGAGGACGAACACGACGATCAGGGTGGCGAGGTAGCCGATCAGCGAGAAGCGGAAGAGCAAGCGCACCTGGTCCTCGCGCACGAGGCCGGGAGACGTGGCGCCCGGGAGGGCAGCCCCCGGGGGCGGTGCGCGCACTTCGTTTGTGCTCATGCCTCTCCAGCGGGCTGTCGGATCGAGGCGCTCGCGGGCCTCGATCGCCTGCGTTTGAGTGTAACATTCGCCCTTGATTTCGAGGCCGATTCCTCCCCTGCCGCGGACCGGTTCGGGACCGCGATTCCACGATGGGCCACATCCGCGCGCTACCCGAGTTGCTGGTGAACCAGATCGCCGCCGGCGAGGTGGTCGAGCGCCCGGCGTCGGCGCTGAAGGAACTCGTCGAGAACAGCCTCGACGCGGGCGCGCAGTCGGTGTCCGTGGACCTCGCCGAAGGCGGCATGCGCAGGATCCGCGTGGCCGACGACGGCGCCGGCATCGAGCCCGGGGACCTGCCGCTGGCGCTTGCCCGGTTCGCCACCAGCAAGATCGCCACCCTCGAGGACCTCGAGCGCGCGGCGACGCTCGGCTTCCGCGGCGAGGCGCTCGCCTCCATCGGGGCGGTCTCGCGCCTGGCCCTCACCAGCCGTCGTCCGGACGAGCGCCATGCGTGGCGGATCGCCTGCGACGGCGGATCGCTCTCGCCCGTGGAGCCCGCGGCGCTCGCCGCCGGAACCACCGTCGAAGTCGACGAGCTCTACTACAACACGCCGGCGCGGCGAAAGTTCCTGAAGAGCGAGGCGACGGAGTTCGCGCGCTGCGACGAGGCCTTCTCGCGCGTGGCGCTTTCCCGGCCCGCGGTCGCCTTCTCCCTGTCCCACAACGGCCGGCGCGTGGCCCACCTCGCGCCCGGCTCGGCGAGGAGCCGCGCAAGCGGTGTCGTGAGCGAGGAGTTCGCCGGTTCGGCGATCGAGGTCGAGGCGGACGGCGCCGCGGTGCGGCTCACCGGCCTCGTCGCGGCGCCCGGCTTCACGCGGGCTTCCCGGGATGCGCAGTTCCTCTTCGTGAACGGCCGCTTCGTGCGCGACAAGGTCGTCTCCCACGCCATCCGGGAGGCGTACGCGGACGTGCTCCACCACGACCGCCACCCGGCCTACGTGCTGTTCCTGGACGCGGACCCTCGCCTGGTGGACGTGAACGTGCACCCGGCCAAGACGGAGGTGCGGTTCCGCGAGGCGGGCGCGGTGCACCAGTTCGTCTTCCATGCGCTCTCCCGCGCGCTCGCCGCGCCGCTGGCGGGCGCCGCGCGCGCCGCGATGCCGCCAGCCGCCGCCGCGCCGTCGGTCTTCACGCAGCCTTCGCTCGGCGTCGCGCAGGCCGCTTCCCGGTACGAGGCCTTCTTCGCCTCGGCGGTGACCGACGAGGGCCGCACGGGCGCGGCGCCCGCGCAGCCCGACCCGGGCGCGGCGCCGATGCTCGGCTACGCGCTCGCGCAGCTCCACGGCGTCTTCGTGCTCGCGCAGAACGCGGCGGGCCTGGTGCTGGTGGACATGCACGCGGCCCACGAGCGGATCGTCTACGAGAAACTGAAGGGCGCGCTCGACGTCTCGCGCCTTTCCTCGCAGCCGCTCCTGGTTCCCATCGCCATGCCGGCCACCGCCGAGGAGATCGAGGAAGTGGAGCGCTCGGCCGGGGCGATCGCGGACCTGGGCTTCGAGGTGGGCGCGGCGGGGCCGCGCGACCTGGTGGTGCGGGCCGTGCCGGCGATGCTCGCCGATCTCGACGCGCCGGCGCTGCTGCGCTCGGTCCTCGCCGAGATGCGCGAGTTCGGCGCGAGCCGCGCGCTCCTCGAGCGCAGGAACGAGCTGCTCTCCACGATGGCCTGCCACGCCGCCGTGCGCGCCAACCGCAGCCTCACGGTGCCGGAGATGAACGCCCTGCTTCGCGAGATGGAGGAAACGGAGCGCGCCGGCAGCTGCAACCACGGCCGGCCGACCTGGGTTCAGTTCTCCATGGCCGACCTGGACCGCCTGTTCCTGCGCGGGCGCTAGCGCTCCCACCCATGCCGGGTCCGCCGCGCGCCATCTTCGTCCTGGGGCCGACTGCGAGCGGAAAGACCGCCGTGTCCCTGGAAATCGCCGCGCGCTTTCCCGTGGAGATCGTGAGCGTCGATTCCGCCCTCGTCTATCGCGGCATGGACATCGGCACGGCCAAGCCCGACGCGGCGACGCGGGCCGCCGTCGCCCACCATCTCGTGGACGTCGTCGAGCCTACTGAGGCGTACTCGGCGGGGCGCTTTCGCGAGGATGCGCTTCGCATCGCCGGCGAGATCGCCTCGCGCGGGCGCGTGCCGCTCTTCGTGGGCGGCACGATGCTCTACGAACGGGCGCTGATGCGAGGGCTGGCGCAGCTTCCGCCGGCCGACCCCGCGATTCGCGCCGCGCTCGAGGCCGACGCCCGCGAGCGCGGATGGCCGGCGCTTCACGGCGAGCTTGCGCGAGTCGACCCCGCCACGGCCGCGCGCCTCGAGCCCAACGATGCCCAGCGCATCCAGCGCGCGCTCGAGGTGTTCCGGCTAGCGGGGCGGCCGCTCTCGGCGATCATCGCGGGCGAGGGTCGCCCGGCGCCGCCTTTCGCCGCGCTCGCGATCGCCCTGGTTCCGTCGGAGCGCGCGGTCCTGCACCGGCGGATCGAGGAACGCTTTCGCGCCATGCTCGCCGCGGGACTGGTGCAGGAAGTGGTGGCGCTGCGCGCCCGGCACGCGCTCTCGGCGGGCCTGCCCTCCATGCGCG
Organism: Usitatibacteraceae bacterium; assembly: GCA_035432885.1. Lineage (GTDB taxonomy): Bacteria > Pseudomonadota > Gammaproteobacteria > Burkholderiales > Usitatibacteraceae > FEB-7. The sequence goes on along the minus strand of DAORTX010000018.1, from coordinate 4,384 downwards.
CGGTGGGCTATCGCCAGGTGTGGGAGACGCTGGAGGCGACCGCGCCCGCATCGACGCTGCCCGAGCGCGGGATCGCGGCGACGCGTCAGCTGGCCAAGCGCCAGCTCACGTGGCTGCGGGCGATGCGGGAAGTGGAGCCGGTGGACTGCCTGCGCCCGGACCTCGCGCGGGAGGTCACGGGGCGCGTGGGGCGATACCTGGACTAGCGGGTTTCAGTCGTCCCCGTGGTACTTGAAGCTCACCTGCATCCGGGCGCGGTAGTTGAGCTTGCCGTTCTCGATCTTCACGTCGAGCTGGGTCACCTCGGCGACCCGCAGGTCGCGCAGGCTCTTCGAGGCTGCCTTGATGCCGTTGGCGGCGGCGTCGGCGAACGACGCGGGACTCGTGCCGACGATCTCGGTGATCTTGTAGACGGCGGGCGTGGCCGCCCGCGCTTTCTTCGCTTTCTTGGCCATGCGGTCTTCCTCCTGGGGTTGGTGTGGCCGAACCACTATACCCCCGGCTCGCGCGGCCCGGAATCAGCGCGGCTCGTCCACGGTCACCTTCGCGCCGCCCTCGGCGAAGGTGACATCGAGCGCGTCGCCGCGCGCGATCGCCGCGCCGGACCGGACCACCGCGCCGTCGCCGGCGCGCACGATCGCATAGCCGCGCGACAGGACTTGCGAGGGGTCCAGGTGCGACAGCGACGCGGCCGCGCCCGCAAGGCGCAGGCGGCGGTCGCCCTGGGATCGCGAGGCCGCGGCGGCCAGGCGGCGATGCAGCCGTTCCAGCTCGCGCGCGGCGCCCGCGGGATCCGGGGCCGCGGCACGCAGTCGCGGCGCGAGGCCGCGAATCGCGGCGGCGCGAAGGCCGACGGCCTGCCGGGCCTGCAGCCCGAGGCGCCGCGCCAGCGCGGCCACCTGCTCGCGGCCGCGCGAGAGCCTTTCCGAGGGCGTGAGCAGGCGGCGCGCGGACAGGTCCAGGCGCTGCGCGGCCTCGTCCACGGCGCGGGTCACGGCGCGGGCGAGCCGCGTGCGGGCACGCACGAGCTGGAGGACGAGGGCCTCGCGGTCCGGGCTCGCCGCGACGGCGGCGGCCGTCGGGGTCGCCGCGCGGAAGTCGGCCACGAAATCGGCGATCGTCACGTCGGTCTCGTGGCCCACGCCGCTCACGACGGGAATCGCCGAGGCGGCGATGGCGCGGGCGACGACCTCCTCGTTGAAGGCCCACAGGTCCTCGAGGCTGCCGCCGCCGCGCGCGACGATGAGCACGTCGCACTCGCGCCGGGCGTTGGCCGTCTCGATGGCGCGGGCGATCCGGGACGCCGCGCCTTCCCCCTGGACGAGCGTCGGGTAGATGATCACCGGCACCATGGGCGCGCGCCGCGCGAGGGTGGCGAGGATGTCGCGAAGGGCCGCGGCCGCGGTCGAGGTGACGATGCCGATCGCGCGCGCATGGGGGGGCAGCGGCTTGCGGCGCGCCTCGTCGAAGAGGCCTTCGCGGGCAAGCTTCGCCTTGAGCTTCTCGAAGGCCTCGAAGAGCGCGCCGAGACCCGCGTGGCGCATCTGCTCCACGGCGAGCTGGTAGGCGCCACGGGGCTCGTACACGGTCACGCGAGCGCGCACTTCCACCTTGAGCCCGTTCTCGGGGCGAAAGTCCAGGTGCTGGGCGCGGCCCTTGAACATCGCGCAGTCGACGGCGGCTCCTTCGTCCTTCAGCACGAAATACCAGTGGCCCGAGGGCGCGAGGGTGGCGCGCGAGATCTCGCCGGCCACCCACACGAGGCCGATCTGGTTCTCCAGGAGCTGTCGCGACCGGCGGTTCAGCTCGCTCACGGAGAGGGGGGTGGAGGCCGCAATGCTCGCCATGGGGCGAAATCCTAGGCCCTTTCGGCCCCCGACGCAGGGAAAAGCGGTGCTTTCCAGAGGGTGATCCCGTGCCGCGGGGAGGTGGTCTATCCACCGTCACGAGACGGTCACGGCCGCGAAACGCGCGTTCCGCCCGGACAAGCCCCTTGACAGGATAAAAAATCTCCAAGTGTTTGATTATTGGCGATTAACCGATTGCGCTCAAAAAATGAGCGGCGGAAAAAAAACCCTTACGGTGGCACCACTTGCCGAAGCCCCCCGCGAAGCGCCCACAGGCTTATCCACAGGCTCTGTGGATGATTCGCCACACCGCCTCCCAGCGCCTGTCGCGCGGGAGAGACAAGCCAGAATCGACGCGACATTCCGGGCGATATCGGCCGCGAAGTCGCGTGGATTCTCGATCCGCGGCCTTCGGGACCGCCGCCGCTTAAAGTGATTTGTGAACGCGCTTGTGTCCGGACACCCGTTCGGGCACTAGGGCTTGTGGAACGCCGGTCGGCAGGCGAAAATGCCATGCGATTTCTCGCAGAGGAACTTCAAGCGTGCTGTCGATCATCGAAGCGGCCGGCTGGCCGATCTGGTTCATCATCGTCACCTCCGTCGTCGCACTGGCCATCATCATCGAGAGATTCTGGTCGTTGCGAACGCCCCTGGTGGCGCCGCGGGACCTGCTTCCCGCGACCATCCGCGAATACCAGTCGAAGGGCGTGACGCCCGATCTCCTGAACCGCCTGCTCCAGGGCCCGCTCATCGGCCGCATCTTCGCCGCCGCGCTCGTGAACGAGAAGAGCCCGCGCGAGGTGATCAAGGACGCGATCGAGGATTCGGGGCGCGCCGTGGCGCTCGATCTCGAGCGCTTCCTGAACACCCTGGGCACCGTCGCCACGGTCTCCACGCTGCTCGGCCTCTTCGGCACCATCGTCGGGATGATCGAGATCTTCGGCTCCCAGACGCCCTCCGGCGGCAACCCCGCGCAGCTCGCGCACGGGGTCTCGGTCGCGCTCTACAACACGCTCTTCGGCATCGGCGTGGCCATCCCGGCGGTGATCTTCTACCGCCACTTCAGGAACCGCGTGGACGTGCTGGTCGTCGAGATGGAGAGCCAGGCGATCAAGCTGGTGGAGATCCTCAAGGGCGAACGGCGCGCATGAATTTCCGCCGCGGGCGCGCGCGCGAGGAGCCGGAGATCAACCTGATCCCGTTGATCGACATCCTCATCGTCATCCTGATCTTCCTCTTCCTCACCACGACCTACAGCCGGTTCGCGGAACTGCAGATCAACCTGCCGGAGTCGACGGCGGAGAAGTCGCCGGACCGCCCGCAGGTGCTCGCCGTGGCGGTCGACGCCAACGGCCGCTACGCGATCAACGGGACGGCGGTCGCCTTCGACACCCCGGCCGGCCTCGCGAGCCGCCTGCAGGACGCGGCCAAGGGCGCGAAGGAGCCGGTCGTCGCGATCAGCGCCGACGCCGTGGCGACGCACCAGTCCGTGGTGAACGTGATGGAAGCCGCGCGGCTCGCGGGCTACAACCACATTTCCTTCACCACCCAGTCCCGCAAGTAGGGGCGGGGCAGCCGAGCGCGGAGTCCCCCGCGAATGCGCGCCTGGCTCGAAGGGGAATGGCAGCGTCTCGGCGGCGGCGCCCTGATCTTCCTGCCGCTGGCCCTTGCCTTCCGCTTGCTGTCCATCGTCCGCCGCGCGCTCTATCGCGCCCGCATCCTGCCGTCGTGGCGGGCGCCCGTCCCGGTGATCGTGGTGGGCAACATCACCGCCGGCGGCACCGGCAAGACGCCGCTCGTGATCGCCATCGTCGAGGCGCTTCGCCGCGCCGGCCGCGAACCGGGTGTCGTCTCGCGCGGCTACGGTCGCGTGCCGCCCACCGATGCCGACCCGCACGGCGTCGTGCGCGTCCTGCCGGGCGTGGCCACGCCGGAGTACTTCGGCGACGAGCCCGTGCTCATCGCGAGGCGAACGGGCGTTCCCGTCTACCTTTCCCCGGACCGGCCGGCGGCCGCGCGGGCGCTGCTCGCCGCCCACCCGCGGACCGACGTCCTCGTGAGCGACGACGGCCTGCAGCATTACGCGCTCTCGCGCGACGTGGAGATCGCGGTGATCGACGGCGAGCGCGGATTCGGCAACGGCTTGCCCCTGCCCTCGGGGCCGCTTCGAGAACCGGTCTCGCGACTGGGGAGCGTCGATGCGGCGGTGGTGAACGGCGGCAATTCCGACCGGGTTCCCGCCCCGCGCCAGTTCGCGATGACGCTGGGCGGCGAGCGCTTCGTGTCCTTCTCCGGCGAGGATCTCGCGCCGGAGGAATTCGCGCCGGCCACGCGCGGGCGGCGGGTCGTCGCGGTGGCCGGCATCGGCAACCCGCGTCGCTTCTTCGCCCACCTCGGGCGGCTCGGCGTGGTGGCCGATCGCCTGGCCTTTCCCGACCACCACCAGTTCCAGCCGGCCGAGCTTCGCCTGCCCGGCGCCGAACTCGTCGTCATGACGGAGAAGGATGCCGTAAAATGCGCGGCATTCGCCGATGCGC
>DAORTX010000017.1:0-20687 GCA_035432885.1 Usitatibacteraceae bacterium | reverse complement strand
TCGCGGGCGATGATCGCCGCGTGGCAGGTCCGGCCGCCGCGGTTGGTGACGATGGCCGCGGCGCGCTTCATGACCGGTTCCCAGTTCGGGTCCGTCATGTCGGTCACGAGCACGTCGCCATCCTGCACCCGGGCCATCTCGCCCACGTCCTGGATGACGCGCACCCGCCCCTGCCCGATCTTCGAGCCGATGGCGCGGCCCGAGACGATCACCTCGCCGCGCTTGCCGAGCCGGTAGCGCGTGAGCTGGTCGCGCCGCTTCTCCTGGCTCTTCACCGTCTCCGGCCGCGCCTGCAGGATGTAGATCCCGCCGTCTCCCCCGTCCTTGCCCCATTCGATGTCCATCGGCCGGCCGTAGTGGTGCTCGATCGCCACTGCGTAGCGGGCGAGCTGCTCGACATCGGCGTCGGAGAGGGAGAAGCGATCGCGGTCGGCGGGCAGGACGTCCTTCTGCACCACCGACTTGTGCGCCTTCGCCTCGGCCGTGAAGACCATCTTGATCGCCTTGCCGCCCAGGCCCCGGCGCAGGATCGCCGGGCGGCCCGCCGCGAGGCAGGGCTTCGAGACGTAGAACTCGTCGGGATTCACCGCGCCCTGCACCACCATCTCGCCCAGGCCGTAGCTCGAGGTGATGAACACCACGTCGCGGAAGCCCGATTCCGTGTCGAGGGTGAAGACCACGCCGGCCGCGCCCGTGTCGGAGCGCACCATCCGCTGCACGCCCGCGGAAAGGGCGATCTCGGCGCCGGCAAAGCCCTTGTGGACCCGGTAGGCGATCGCGCGGTCGTTGTAGAGGGAGGCGAAGACCTGCTTCACGGCGTCGAGCACGTTGTCGACGCCGCGGATGTTGAGGAAGGTTTCCTGCTGGCCGGCGAACGAGGCGTCGGGCAGGTCCTCGGCCGTGGCCGAGGAGCGCACCGCGAAGCTCGCGTCGTCCGTGCCGGCGATCCTTGCGTAGGCCTCGCGGATGCCGCGCTCGAGTTCCGGCTGCAGCGGGGCCGCGACGATCCAGCCGCGGATCTCGTTGCCCGCGGCCGCGAGCGCGGCCACGTCCTCGACGTCGAGCTTCGCGAGGACCCCGTCGATCCTCGCCTTGAGGCCGCCCGCGCCCAGGAAATCCGTGAAGGCCCGCGACGTGGTGGCGAACCCCCCGGGCACGCGCACGCCGGCGGCCGAGAGCTGGCTGATCAATTCGCCGAGGGAGGCATTCTTGCCGCCGACCGACGCGACGTCGGTCATGCGCAGCGTTTCGAGTGGTAACACGTAGGCGTTGGCCATGCTCGCTCGCGGGATCTGGATGACGGGCGCACCGGAATTTGCAATTATATCGGAGGCTTGCGGCCGATGCTGCGCTGCATCAAACTGCACGAACGACAAACCCGTGGCCCGCGACCCGCGCGGCGACCCGATCCCGGACTCCTTCCATGCCCCACCGCCGCCGCGTCTTCTTCGTCTCCGACCGCACCGGCCTCACCGTCGAGGCCCTCGGTTCCTCCCTCATTTCCCAGTTCGGCGACATCGATTTCGTCGCCGTGACGATGCCGTTCATCGATTCGGCGGAAAAGGCGCGCGCCGTCGTCGCCCAGATCAACGCCGCCCACCGCGAATCGGGCGTGCGCCCCCTCGTCTTCAGCTCCCTCGTGGACGACGCCATCCGCGCCGAGATCGACAAGGTGGATGGGCTGGTGCTCGACGTCTTCGGGAAGTTCATCGTCCCGCTCGAGCAGGAGCTGGGGCAGCGCTCGACGCACGCCGTGGGCAGGAGCCACAGCGCCGGAAACGCCAAGGACTACAACCACCGCATCGAGGCGATCAACTACACGCTCACCCACGACGACGGCGTCACGCACCGCGGGCTGGAAGAAGCGGACCTGGTGCTGGTCGGCGTCTCGAGGAGCGGCAAGACGCCCACCTCCCTCTACCTCGCGATGCAGTTCGGCATCAAGGCGGCCAACTACCCGCTCATTCCCGAGGACCTCGAGGCGAACCGCCTGCCGCCGTCGCTGATCCCGCTGAAGCACAAGGTCTGGGGCCTCACGATCCACCCCGAGCGCCTGCACCAGATCCGCATGGAGCGCCGCCCGGATTCGAAATACGCGGCGGCGGACAACTGCCGCTACGAGGTGGCCGCGGCCGAGAAGCTCATGCGCCAGGCGGGCATTCCCTTCCTCGACTCGACGACGAAATCCATCGAGGAAATCGCCACCACGATGCTCCACGAGGCGCGCCTCGTGCGTAGGGTATATTGACTCGGACAACAGCCAAAACCTCCCGGAGGAGACCCAAGATGAAGCCCGTTCGCCGTGCCCTGCCCGCCGTCGTTCTCTCGCTTTTCGCCGGCGCCGCCGTGCCGGCCGCGAATGCCGTCACGTTCTCCAACGTCGTGGTCTTCGGCGACAGCCTCTCGGACGCCGGCTACTACCGGCCGTTCCTCGCCGGGCTGGGGCTGCCCTCGTCCGTCGTCGCCACGCTCGGGCGGTTCACCACGAACCCGGGGCCCGTGTGGTCGGAACTCGTGGCCGCCTACTACGGCGCCTCGGCCCTGCCCTCGAACGCGGGCGGGAGCAACTTCGCCCAGGGCGGCGCCACGGTGGCGACCGACTCGCCTTCCACGCCCCCCGGCTTCGCCCAGCGCCCGGTGAGCACGCAGATCTCGGAGTACCTCGCGCGCGACAGCGGCAAGGCCGACCCGACCGCGCTGCACACGGTCTGGGCGGGTGGCAACGACTTCCTGAACAACTTCACGCTCCTGGGCGCCGGCACGATCAACCAGGCGCAGTTCCAGACCAACCTCCTCGCCGCGGCCAGCGCCGAAGTCGGCCAGGTCGGGCGCCTCTACGCCGCCGGGGCGAGATACGTCATGGTCTTCGCGCTGCCCAACCTGGGCATCACGCCCTTCGCGCTGGGCACCGGCGCGGCCAACGCGGCCTCGGCCACCCTGGCCTCGGCCGGCTACAACACGACGCTCTACACCGGCCTCGCCTCGACCGGCCTGCGCGTCATTCCCGTGGACGTGTTCACGCTCCTGAACGAGATCAAGGCCGATCCCGCCGCCTACGGCTTCGCCAACACCACGGGCATCGCCTGCGGCTCCTTCCCGCCGATCACCACGTCGGGAAGCGCCCAGTTCTGCGGTCCGACGAACCTCGTCGCGTCCAACGCCGGCCAGACCTACCTCTTCGCCGACGGCGTGCACCCGACGACCGCGGCGCACGCGATCGTCGCCGATTTCGCGAAGTCCCTCATCGAGGGGCCGGTCGCCTACTCGATGCTCGGCGAGGTCGCCCTGCGCACGCGCGGGACCCACGTCCAGACGCTCGCCGACGGCATCGCCATCGGCCAGGCGTCCAAGAGCAAGTTCTCGGCATTCGCCGCCGTGGCCGGCGGCAGTTTCGAAGTCGAGTCGGCCGGCACCGACCCGAAGTTCGATTCCGACAACCGCGCCTACACGGTCGGCGTCACCATGCGGGCCTCCGATGCCGTGACCCTCGGCGCCGCCGTCGGCAAGACCAAGTCCACGGGCACCTTCGGCAACGACCTGGGCGGATTCCGGTCCAACGAGAACGTGGCTTCGCTCTTCTTCGGCGCGAAATCGGGCGGCTTCCACGCGAGCTTCGCCGCGAGCATCGCCAATCTCGATTTCTCCGAGTCGCGCCGCAATATCCGGCTGGGCCCCGTGACGCGCGTCGCCCAGTCGGCCCCGTCGGGCGCCAGTTCCTCCGCCTCGCTGAACGCCGGCTACGACGTCATGATCGGCAAGCTCTCGTTCGGCCCCACGCTCGCCTGGCACACCCAGGACAGCGAGGTGAACGCCTTCGACGAGAACGGCGCCGGCAGCGCCAACCTGCACATCGCGGGCCAGAAGCGCCGCTCGGAAGTCGCCAGCGTCGGCGTCCGCGCCTCCTGGGATCTCGGGGCGGTCGTGCCGTACGTGAAGTTCACCGCCGACAAGGAGCGCAAGAACGACGAGCGCTTCATCACCGCGTCTCCCCTCTCGCTGATTTCGGGCAATGCCTACGATCTGCCGGCCTACCAGCCGGCCGACTCGAGCTGGGGCACGCTCCTGGTAGGCGTGCGCGGCACGCTGAACCCGTCGCTCTCCTACGGGCTCAACTACTCGAAGATCACCGGGCGCAGCGGCGTGAAGGAGGACTTCTACTCCGGCACGGTGTCGGTGCAGTTCTGACCGGCGCCGGGAAACGGGCCGGACAAGCGGGCCCCCCTTCCCGGGCGGCCCGTTTCGCTTCTTCGCCGTGAAACGCGTCTACAACGCCGCCAACCTCCCCGACGCCCACATCGTCGCGGGCGTGCTCGCCGAGCGCGGCGTGCGCGTGCGCATCCTCAACGCGAACGCCGCGGGCGCGATGGGCGAGCTGCCGGTGGACGCCGCCTCGCCGCAGCTCTGGGTCGAGGATCCCCGCGACGAGGCGAGGGCGCGCGCGGTGATCGAGGAATTCGTCCGCAGCTCCGCCGGTCCGCCGCGAAACTGCCCGGCCTGCGGGGAGGAAAACCCCGGCTCCTTCGACATGTGCTGGTCCTGCGGGCGCGGCCTGGAAGCCTGAGACCGCCCTCAGGGCGTGCCGATGAAGAGGTAGAGGCGTCCCGACCGGCCGCTCGCATCCGCGTAGCCGAGATACATCGGTCCCAGCGGCGTGTTGGCCGCGAGGTAGATGCCGTAGGAATTGAGACGCCCGGTGAGGTTGGTCTCGGTGACGAGCCGGCGCATGCGCCCCGTCTCGAAGGAGAGCCCCGCGAAGAGCGACAGGCCGAGCAGCGGCGAGGGACGGGAGATCCGCCACTGGGCCTGGGCCGTGCCCAGGCCGTATTCCTCGCCCAGGATCTGCCCGGGCGCGAAAGCCGAGAGCCGCCGCTGCCCGCCGAGGGAAAACGTGTCGCCCAGGGGAAGCGAGCCGTGCGTGGCCTTGCCGCCCTCGAGGCTGCCGAGCAGCGTGAGATCGCCGAGGGACCACGCGCCACCCAGCCGCAGCTCGGCGCGCCCGTACCGGGGCAGCCCGCCCGACACGCTTTGCGCATCGAAGAAGTTCAGGTCGGCGCGGTAGCCGCGCGTGGGAAAGAACGCGAAGTCCTGCGTGTCGATGGCGAGCGTGGCGGTCGCGCCGCCGACCTGCAGCGCGTCCTGCGGGAGGAGTTCGGGCCCCGTTTCCAGCGTGGCGCGCAGGTGGCGTCCCAGCCAGCCCACGCTCGCCTGGCCGTACACGCCGAGGTTCGCGCCCAGGTCGAGACCCAGGCGGGAGTCGCGCAGGCGGTACTCGGCCAGGCGGTCGCCGTCCTGGAAGATGCCGGCTTTGGCGAGGCCCACGGACCCGAACGCCCGGACGTAGCCGCGCTGGCGCTCGTCGAAGGGCTGGTAGAACTCCGTGGCGAGCGACTGGTCGCTTCCCAGCTGGAAGGTGGCCAGCCATTCCGCGCCCCGGGCATTGATCCAGCTCTTGCGATACTGCGCCCGCAGGTTGTAGGACGATTCGCGGGAGAAATCCGAGGACAGGTTCAGCCCGAAGCGCAGGTAGTCCGGTCCCCAGGGCTTCTCGATCGGCGTGAGCTGGAGCACGGTCCTGTCGCGCTCGCGCAGGATGGAATAGTCGAGGTTCCTCAGGTCGCCGCGGCTGTAGACCAGGACCAGGTCCTCGGCGAGCGCCCGCGTGTCGAGCGGCGCACCTTCCTTCTGCCGGATGTTCTCGCGCAATTCCCGCGGGTTGATGAATCGGGTCTGCGCCACGCGGATCTCGTCGATGACGGGAGGCTTCCAGGCCGGCAGCCGCACGCGGGCGCGCCACGCCGCGTATTCCTGCGGGGAAACCGAGAGGTCGCGCAGCCGCTCGGCCGAGGCGAGCGCCGCCTGGCGGCCGGCCTCGGCCGCCTCGGCCTGGCGGCCGAAGTCGGCCACCGTGATGTCGCCCAGCTCGGGCTTCAGGTAGACGTCGCCGGGGCCGAGCAGCGAGAGCGACTTGATCACGTTCTGCTCGGTGAGGAGCGCCACCACCTGGCCCACGACGCTCACCACGCCCGACACCTCGTCGGACTTGAGCAGCGGCGCGCCCACGTTCACGACGATCGCGACCTCGGCGCCGCAGCGCTCGCGCACCTCGGAGACCGGCACGTTGTCCACCAGCCCGCCGTCGACGAGCTTGCGCCCGTCGTGGATGACCGGCGCGATGACGCCGGGCACCGCCATGCTCGCGCGCATCGCCGTCGCGAGGTTTCCCCGGGTGAGCGCCACGCGCTCCCCGGTGCCGATGTCGGTGGCGATGAGCGAGAGCGGCAGCGGCAGGTCCTCGATGTCGCGGTCCCCGGGGTCGGCGCGCACGAGTTCGTTGAAGTAGATGTTGAACTTCTCCCCCGCCACGGCGCCTTCGCGGAAATGCAGCCCGTCGCGGGTCACGCCGAACTCCAGGCCGGAATAGAACCGGTCGTCCAGCTGCTTGCGGCGCAGGCTCACCGCGTCCCGGCCGGCGCTGTCGTCGAACATCTGGCCCCAGTCGGTCTCGACGTTCTTCTTCTCCATGTCCCTCGGCGACACGCCCGCCACGTAGGCCCCGCCCACCAGCGCCCCGATGCTCGTGCCGGCCAGGCAATCGAAGGGCACGCGAAGCTCCTCGAGCACCTGGAGCACGCCCAGGTGCGCCGCGCCGCGCGCGCCGCCGCCGCCCAGCACCAGGCCGACCTTCGGCCGGGATGTCGGGTTCGGCTGGGCGGAGGCCGGCGGCGCCGCGGTCACGGAGGCGACGGCGCAGGCGGCCAGGGCGAGAAACAGTGGTGCACGGATCACGGCGATGCTCCGGGTGAGGTGCCAGGCCCTCATTCTGCCCGAGCCCCGCGCCACCTCACACCTTCACGGAAAACGGCGTGAAGTTCGTGTCGCGGTCGTAGTAATCCTCGTGCTCGGCGCGCTTCAGCCACGCCACGGCGGCATAGGTGACCGGGGTGAGCATCGCCTCCACGACCACCTTCGCGACGAACTGCGCGAACATCACCGCGGCGAGCTTGTCGTCCGGGATGATCCCCGTGCCCCAGAAGGCGAGCGGATAGAAGAGGAGCGAGTCGACGCCCTCGCCCAGGATCGTCGAGCCGATCGTTCGCGACCAGAGCCAGCGCCCGCGGGTGAGGATCTTCATCTTGGCGAGCGTGAAGGAATTCACGAACTCGCCGCAGAAGTAGGCGACCATCGAGGCCGCGGCGATGCGCCACGCGTGCCCGAAGGCGACCTCGTAGGCCGCCTGGTTCTTCCAGAACGGCGCCGGCGGCAGGGCGACCACCACGTAGGCCATGAAGGACGCGAACGCGAGCCCGGCGAAGCCCGCCCAGATCACCCGCCGCGACCGCGCGTAGCCGTAGACCTCCGTGAGGATGTCGCCGAAGACGTAGGAGACGGGGAAGAAGAGGACGCCGGCGCCGAAGGTGAGCAGACCCACCACGGGAAGGTCCACCTGCGCGACCTTCGCCGGCCCGATCAGGTTCGAGCAGATGAGGACGGTCACGAAGGCCGCCATCACGAACTCGTAATGGCGGTACTGGCGATGCGGGGGATGCGATGCGGGAGTTTTTTGCATGAGGTGAGCTCCGACTCATCCGGGGGGTTGGGGATCGCGGGCCGTTCCCGGGGGCGGCTCGCGAGGCTTGGTTCGGGATGCGGGGGGTCCGCGGTGCGGGAAGACCTCAGGGAAGCGAAGATGACCGCGCCGCTTCCCGCTGCCGCACCGCCTCGAAGAGCGCGATGGAGCCGGCCACGCCGGCATTGAGCGACTCGGCGCGCCCGGGCATGGGAATGCGCACGCGCAGCGTCGCGGCGCGCTCGAGCGCCGGCGAAAGGCCGGCGCCTTCGTTGCCCACGAGGAACGCGACGGGCCCGGCCAGGTCGGTCTCGTAGAGCGAGGCCTTCGCGCGCCCCGTGAGCGCCACGGTCCTGCCGCCGAAGGAGGCCACGAAACCCGCGAGGTCGGCGCCTTCCGCGATGTTCAGCGCGAAGTGCGCGCCCTGCGCCGCGCGCAGGACCTTCGGCGACCAGGCGAAGGCGCAGGTGGGCGAGAGCAGCACGTGCTCCACGCCCGCCGCCGCCGCGCTGCGCAGGAGCGTGCCGACATTGCCGGGATCCTGCAGATCCTCGACGGCGAGGCAAAGGCGCGCATCGGCGGGCACCGCGCGCCCCTCGGGGGTCGGCACCACGGCGATGATCCCCGCCGGCGATTCGACGCCGCTCACCGACTGGAACAGGGCATCGGCGAGCTCCACCGCCTCCGCGGAAGGCGCGCGGGCGCGCAAGGCCTGTGCCCACCCTTCGCCGGCGGCGCCGCGGCCCACGAAGAGCTGCGCCACGGGATGACGCGCATCGAGGCAGGCTTCGACCAGGTGCGCGCCTTCGATGACGGTGAGGCCCCGCTTCCGGCGCTCCGCGGCCGAACCCGCGAGCTTCGCGAGCGCCTTGAACACGGCGTTCTCCCGGGAGGCGATCGTCTTCATCGCGAACGCGCCAGCGCCGCGCGCACCGGCGCGAAGCTGCGCCGGTGGATCTCGCAGGGGCCCAGGCGCTCCAGCGCCTCGAGGTGCTGGGCGGTGGGATAGCCCTTGTGGCGCGCGAATCCGTAGCCCGGATAGCGCGCGTCGAGCGACACCATTTCGTCGTCGCGCGAGGTCTTGGCGAGGATCGAGGCGGCGGAGACGGCGGGAACCAGCCGGTCGGCCTTCACGAGCGCGCGGCAGGGAAAGGAGAGCGCCGGCAGGTGAAGCCCGTCGACCACGATGTCGCCGGGACGCAGGCCCAGGCCCTCCACGGCCCGGGCCATGGCCGCGAGGCTCGCGCGCAGGATGTTCATCGCGTCGATCTCCGCCACGGAAGCCGAGGCGACTGCCCACGCCAGGGCGTCGCGCCGGATGATTCGCGCGAGCGCCTCGCGTCGCGCCGGGTCGAGGAGCTTCGAGTCCGCGAGCCCCGCCACGGGCCTGCGGGGATCGAGGATCACCGCGGCGGCGAACACGGCGCCGGCGAGCGGGCCGCGCCCGGCCTCGTCGACGCCGCACTGGCAGGCGGCGGCGTCAGCCCTTGAAGGCGAGGCGTTCAAAGGACTGCGCTCCCGCGTCACCGTTCGCGAGCCAGGGCGCGAGCGCCTGCGCCACGCGCTCGTCGTTGCCGCAGCGAAGCTGCGCGTGGATCGCCTCGTACCTCTGCAGCAGCCTCTTGCGCGCGACCCGGTGGTCGAGCCAGTTCGCGACCGCCTGCTCCAGGTTCTCCGGCGTGGCGTTCTCCTGCAGGAGCTCGGGCACGATGAACTCGCCCGCGAGGATGTTCGGGAGCCCCACCCACGGCAGGAGCGCCTTCCTCATCATGAGTCGGTAGGTGAGCGAGGGGACCTTGTAGGCGATGACCATCGGGCAGCGCGCGAGCGCGCCCTCGAGCGTGGCGGTGCCGCTCGCGACGAGCGCGCAGTCGGCCGCCTGCAGCGCGAGCCGCGCGTGGCCGAAGAGGATCGTGAGGTCGAGCTCCCGCGCATCGCGCGCGTACAGCCGCGACTCGAAGTAGTCGCGCGTCTCGCGCGTGGCGAGCGGGACGAAGAAACGCGTCCCCGGGCGCCGGTCGGCGAGCCGGCGCGCGGTGTCGATGAAGAGGTCGGCGTGCGCCTCCAGCTCGCCGCGGCGGCTGCCCGGCAGGAGCGCCACCGCCGTCGCGGCGTGGCCCAGGCGAAGCTGCGACCTCGCCTCCTCGCGATCGGGCACGAGGGGAATCTGGTCGGCGAGGGGATGGCCCACGTACGTGACGGCGATCCCCGCCTTCTCGTAGATCGGCGCCTCGAAGGGAAAGACGGCGAGCACGCGGTCCACCGCCCGGCCGATCGCCTTCAGGCGCCCCGGCCGCCAGGCCCAGATCGACGGACTCACGTACTGGACGGTCGGGATGCCGGCTCGCTTCAACCGCGTCTCGAGGCCCAGGTTGAAGTCCGGCGCATCGACGCCGATGAAGAGGTCCGGCCGGTCATCCAGGAGCTGCGCGGCGAGGCTCGAGCGGATCCGCAGCAGTTCCGGCAGGCTTCGCAGGGCCTCGACATAGCCGCGGACCGAGAGCTTCTCCATCGGAACGAGCGTGCGCGCCCCGGCCGCGATCATCCGGGGGCCGGCGATGCCGTAGAACTGCGTGTCCGGAAAGCGCTTTCGCACCGCGCTCACCAGGGCCGCCCCGAGCATGTCGCCCGAGGTCTCCCCGGCCACGATCGCCACGCGCCGCGCCATCAGCGCACGATGCCCCGCGTGGCCGTGGCGAGGAAAGCGACGATCGCCCCGACTTCCGGCGCGTCCCGGGCCTGGCGCTCCAGCTCGGCCTTCGCTTCGGCGAGGCCGAGCCCGGACTTGTAGAGGGTCTTGTAGGCGCGCTTCAACGCGGCGATCGAGTCGGGCGTGAAACCGCGGCGCCGCAGTCCCTCGCCGTTGATGCCGTGGGGCGCGCAGGGATGGCCCGCGACCGTCACGTACGGCGGGATGTCCTGGAGCACCACGGAGGAGACGCCGGCCATCACGTGCGCGCCGATCTTCACGAACTGGTGGACGCCGGTGAAGCCGCCGAGCACCGCGTGATCGCCGACGGTGACGTGCCCGGCGAGGGTCGCGTTGTTGGCGAACACCGCGTGATCGCCGACGTGGCAGTCGTGCGCGATGTGGCAGTAGGCCATGATCCAGTTGTCGTGGCCCACCGAGGTGATGCCCCCGCCCTGCACGGTGCCGCGGTGGAGGGAGCAGTACTCGCGGATGGTGTTGCGGTCGCCGATCGAAAGGCGCGTGGGCTCGCCGCCGTATTTCTTGTCCTGGTTCGCCTCGCCGATCGAGCAGAAGTGGAAGACGCGGTTCTCGCGCCCGATCGTGGTGTGGCCCGTCACCACGCAATGCGCGCCGATGGATGTCCCCGCCCCGATCTCCACGTCGCCGTCGATCACGGTGTACGGGCCCACGCCGACGCCCGGCGCCAGGCGCGCGCGCGGGTCGACCAGGGCGGTGGGATGGATCGCGCTCATCGCGGGCGCCGGCTCAGTCGATGGGCCGCAGCGCGCACAGGAGCTCGGCCTCGGAAACCACGGTGCCGTCCACGCGCGCGGCCGCCTTGAACTTTCCGACGCCGCGCGCGAGCCGCAGCTGCTCGACCTCGATCTCGAGCTGGTCCCCGGGGACGACGGGGCGCTTGAAGCGGGCGCCGTCGATGCCCACGAAGTAATAGACGCTCCTGCCGTCGTTCTCGTGGCCGAGGGACCTGAGCGACAGGAGCGCCGCGGCCTGCGCCATGGCCTCGACGATCAGCACGCCGGGCATCACCGCGAAATGCGGGAAGTGCCCCTGGAAGAAGGGCTCGTTCGCGGTGACGTTCTTCAGCGCGACGATGCGCCGGTCCGCCTCGAACGAAACCACGCGGTCGATGAGCAGGAACGGGTAGCGGTGCGGCAGGTACTTCTTGATTTCCTCAAGCGTCATCGTTTCCATGGTCTTCTCCGGGCGCGGACTTCCCGCGGGCGTTGCGTGCGGTTTCGTCGAGGCGGCGAAGCCGGGCCGCGTTCCGGAGCCATTCGGCGTGCGCCATCATCGGCAGGCCCGAGGAATAGGTCCCCGGCCGGGTGATCGACTTGGCGACCAGCGTCATCGCCGTCACCGTCACGCCGTCGCACACCGTGAGGTGGCCGATGATCCCCACGGCGCCGCCGATCATGCAGTGGCGCCCGATCGTGGTGCTTCCCGCGATGCCGGTGCATCCGGCGATCACGGTATGCGCGCCGATCCGGCAGTTGTGGGCCACCTGCACCTGGTTGTCGATCTTCACGCCGTCCCCGACGACGGTGTCGCCGAGCGCCCCGCGGTCGATCGTCGTGTTGGCCCCGATCTCCACGTTGTCGCCCAGGACGGCGCGGCCGACCTGCGGGATCTTCACCCAGGCGCCGTCATCGGGCGCCATGCCGAAACCGTCGGCGCCGATGACCGCGCCCGAATGCAGGATGCCGCGCGAGCCCACCTCGCACCCGGCGTAGATCGTGACCCGCGGATGGAGCAGCGTGTCGTCGCCGACCGAGGCCCCCTCGCCCACGAAGGAGCCCGCGCCGATGCGCGAGCGCTCGCCCACCCGCGCCCCCGGGCCGATGACCGCGCCGGCCGCGATCTCGGCCGACGCCGCCACCGAGGCCGACGGATCGACCACGGCACTCGGGTGGACGCCGGCCACCGCCGCGCGCGGCGGGTGGAAGAGCGTCACCACGCGCGCGAAATACGCGTACGGATTGTCGGTCACGATCCGCGCGGCTGCGGTGGCGTCGCGGTGGCGCGGCGAGAGGATCACGGCGCCGGCGCGCGTGGCGCCCAGCTTCGCCCGGTAGCGGGGATTGGCGAGGAAGGTGATCTCCCGGGGCCCGGCTTCGTCCAGCGTGGCCACGCCCGTCACTTCGAGCCCGTCGTCGCCCGCGACCTCGCCGCCCAGGCGCCGGACGATCTCCCGGAGGGTGAAGGCGGCGTCCCTCTGGGTGGCGCTCTCGGGGGGCAAGGGAGTCCTCGCGCGGCTAGCGGTCCGCGAGCGCCTTGATGACCTTGTCGGTGATGTCGATGCGGGAACTCGCGAACACCGCCTCCTGCACCACCAGGTCGAACTTCTCGGCCTCGGCGATCTGGTTGATGGCGCGCGTGGCGCGCTCCTGGACCTGGGCCAGCTCCTCGTTCCTGCGCAGGTTCAGGTCCTCGCGGATCTCGCGCTGCAGGCGCTGGAAGTTGCGGCTCACGTCGGCGAGCGCGCGCTCCTTCTCGCGCCGCGCCGCCTCGGGCAGGGTGACGCTGTCCTTCTCGAGCTCGACCTGCAGGTCGCGGCCCTGCTTTTCCAGCTTCGCGAGTTCGACGTTCCTCGCCGAGAACTCGCGCTCGAGCTTCTGCTGCGCCCTCCTCGCGGGCGCCGCCTCGCGAAAGACGCGCTCGGTGTTCACGAACCCGATCCTCGTATCCGCGGCGATGGCGCCCATCGCGATCGCGCCGAACGCAGCCGCCATTGCTCTCCGCCAGTCCATGTGCGTGGCTCCGGTGTGTCCTAGAAGATCCTGCCCAGCTGGAACTGGAAGCGCTCCAGCCGGTCGCCCTCGAGTTTCCTGAAGGGCGTGCTGAACGAGAACTTGAGCGGCCCCACCGGCGAGTCCCAGCTCGCCGCGATCCCGGCCGAGGCGCGGATGTCGGAGGCGCTCGCCTTTTCGCCCACGCCCCAGACGGTGCCCGCGTCGACGAAGGTGGACAGGCGCACGCTCTTGTCCTTGATGCCGGGCATCGGGAAGAGAAACTCGATGTTGCCGATGACGCGGCGGTTGCCGCCGATCACGTCGCCGTTGAGGTCGCGCGGGCCCAGCGAGGCGGACTCGAAGCCGCGCACCGAACCCACGCCGCCCGCGTAGAAATTCTTGAAGAAGGGAAGCGTCTTGCCGCCGTAGCCTTCGGCGTAGCCGAGCTCGGCGTTCGCGAGGAAGGTGATCCAGCCGAACCGCTCCGGCGTCCAGAGGAACTGCTGCTGCGCCGAGGCCCGGTAGTACTTCAGGTCGCCCGGCGGAATGCCCACCTCGAGGTTGAGATCGGTGAGCCAGCCGCGGGTCGGGTAGGTGAGGCTGTCGCGGGTGTCTCGGGAGTAGCCGACGTTCGCGCGCAAGGTGTCGGTGCGCTCGCCGAAGACGTTCACGAAGTCCAGGTAACGCGCCGGGGTCGACAGGGGGTCGAGCTTGAGCCGCGTGTTCTCGATCGTCAGGCCCAGGCGCACGGTGTCGTACTCGGTGATCGGCACGCCGAAGTTCACGCCCGCGCCCGTGGAGGTCGTCTGGTAGGCGGTGAGCGAGAGCGAGGACGTGTCCACGTCGCGGCGGAAGACGTCGATGCCCGCGGCGATGCCGTCGATGGTCCAGTAGGGGTCGATGAAGGTGACCGAGTAGACCTTGTTCACCGCGCCGTTGTTGATCTGGAAGGCGAGCTGGTTGCCGGAGCCGAAGATGTTGGCCTGGGAGATCGAGGCGGAAACCGTGAGCTTGTCGGCCTGGGAGTAGCCCACGCCGAAGTTGAGGCTCCCCGTGTTCTTCTCCGTGACCGTCACCACGGCGTCGACCTGGTCGGTGGTGCCGGCGACCGCCGGCGTCTCGATGTTCACCTCCGAGAAATAGCCCGTGCGCTGCAGGCGCTCCTTGGACCGGGCGATCTTCTCGAGGGAATACCAGGAGCCTTCCAGCTGGCGAAGCTCGCGGCGGATGACCGCGTCCTGGGTGCGGGCGTTGCCCACGATGTTCAGGCGCCGCACGTAGACGCGCCGCCCCGGGTCGACGAAGAAGGTGAAGGCCGCCACGCGCTTGTCGCGATCGACGTCCGGGACGGGATTCACGTTGGCGAAGGAATAGCCGTCGTTGCCGAGCCGGTCGGTGATGCGCTTCACGCTCTCGATGATCTTCTCGCGCGAGAAGGTGTCGCCGGCGCGCAGCGTGATGAGCTCGCGCAGCTCGCGCTCGGGCACGATCAGGTCGCCGCCGAACTTCGCCTCGCCCAGCCGGTAGACCGGGCCTTCGGTGATCGCGATGGTGATGAAGATCTTCTCGCGGTCCGGCGTGATCGAGACCTGCGTCGAGTCGACCGAGAACTCGAGGTAGCCGCGGTTCAGGTAGAAGGAACGAAGCGTCTCCAGGTCCGCCGTGAGCTTCTGCTTGGAGTACTGGTCGTCCTTGGTGATCCAGGTGAGCCAGCCCGGCGTGGTGAGCTGCATCTCGCGCAGGAGCTCGCGCTCGCTGAAGGCCTTCGCGCCGATGATGTTGATGTCGGCGATGCGGGTGATCTCGCCCTCCTCGATGTCGAAGCGCAGCGACACGCGGTTCCTCTCGAGGGGGGTGACGGTCGTGCGCACCTTCGAGGAGTAGAAGCCGCGCGAGGTGTACTGGCGCTTGAGCTCCTTCTCGGCCCGGTCGAGCAGCGACTTGTCGTAGATCTTGGATTCCGCGATGCCGGCCTGCTTGAGGCCGTCCTTCAGGTTGTCCTTGGTGAATTCCTTGGCGCCCTCGACCTCGATGGCGGCGATGGCGGGGCGCTCCTGGACGGAGACCACGAGCACGTCGCCGTCGGCCTCCAGGCGCACGTCGGAGTAGAACCCCGTGGCGTAGAGCGCCTTCACCGCCTGCGCGGCCTTGTCGTCGTCGATGCGCTCGCCCACCTTCACGGGCAGGTAGGAGAACACGGTGCCGGCCTCGGTGCGCTGCACCCCCTCCACGCGGATGTCCTTCACGACGAAGGGCTGGATGGCGAGGGCCGGGAGGGAGGCGCAGAGCGCGCAGGCGACGGCGTGGCGCAGCAGGCGGAAGCGGGGATTTTTCAAGGCGTCAGCCCGTGAGGAGCCGGTTGATGTCGTTGTAGAAGGCGAAGAAGGTGAGCCCGGCGAGGATCGCGAGCCCGACTCGCTGGCCGATTTCCATGGCGCGCTCCGAGACGGGAGAGCCCTTCACGATCTCGGCCGAATAGTACACCAGGTGCCCCCCATCCAGCAGCGGGATGGGCAGGAGGTTCAGCACGCCCAGGCTCACGCTCACCAGCGCGAGGAAGCCGGCGAAGGACACCCAGCCCAGTTGCGCGGACTGGCCCGCGTAGTCGGCGATCGTGATGGGGCCGGAGAGGTTCTTCCAGGACACCTCGCCCGTGAGCATCTTGCCGAGCATCTTCAGGCTGAAGACCGCGAGGTCCCAGACCCGGTGCAGCGCCTTCGGGATCGCGGCGATCGGGCCGTGGCGGACCGTGGTGTTCATGCGCTCCCACGCGCGGCGAACCTCGGGACCCGGCTCCACCTTGAGCAGGCCGATCCGCGATTCGCCCTCGCCCACCGCCTCGGGAACGGCGGCGATCACGATCGGCTGGCCGGCGCGCTCCACGTCGAGGGAGAGCTTGCGCCCGGCGGAAGCGCGCACGCGCGCCGTGAACTGGCCCCAGGTGGCCACCGGAGCGCCGCCCACCGCGAGGACGAGATCGCCCTCGCGAAGCCCGGCGCGATCGCCGGCCCCGCCGGGAACCACGCGGCCCAGCGTGGCGGCCACTTTCGGCACGAAGGTCGTGAGTCCCAGCTTCGCGAGGAATTCGCGGTCGAGGTCCTCCTTGGTGAGCGCGGACAGGTCGAGCGACCGCGTGGCGTGGTCGCCGCCCTCGCCTTGCGTCTCCAGCGCCACCTCGCCCCCGCGCACGGCCTCCTTCAGCAGGAGCCAGCGCACATCCGTCCAGGTGGCCGCGGGCTCGCCGCCGACGGCGCGGATGGTGTCGCCGCCGGAGAGGCCCGCCGCCGCCGCCGCGCTCGCGGGGGGCGGGTCGCCCACGATGGGCTTCATGCCCGGCAGCCCGGTCACGAAAAGGGCCCAGTAGAGAATGAACGCGGCGAGGAAATTGGCCGCCGGACCGGCGAGCACGATCGCGATCCGCTTGGCCACGGGCTGCAGGTCGAAGGCGCGCCGGCGCTCGGACGGCGACACCTCGGCTTCCCGCGAGTCGAGCATCTTCACGTACCCCCCGAGCGGGAAGGCGGCGATCACCCACTCCGTGCGATCGGGGCCGAGGCGGCGGATCCACAGGGGCCGGCCGAATCCCACCGAGAAGCGCAGGATCTTCACGCCGGCCAGGCGCGCCACGGCGTAGTGGCCCCATTCGTGGACCACCACGAGCAGCGCCACGGTGGCGAGGAAGGAGGCGATCGTGACGAAGGCGCCGGACATGGGTCAGATTCTCGCCGATTTCAGCGGACAGGGCGCCCGAGGCGCGAAATCTCGCGTCGGGCCGCCTCCCGGGCATCGCGGTCGGCGTCCCAGGCGGTCTCGAGCGAGTCGAGGGGTAGGACCGCCATGTCGGCGAGAACGTTCTCGATCACGGTCGCGATGGCGGTGAAGGCGAGCTCGCCGGCGAGGAAGCTCGCCACGGCGGCTTCGTTCGCGGCGTTGAGGATCGCCGGGGCCGTGCCGCCGCGCTCGAGCGCGGCGAAGGCGAGGCGCACGCAGGGGAAGCGGGCCTCGTCGACGCGGGCGAACTCGAGCGCCCCCAGCGCGGTGAAATCCACCGGCGCCACGCCCGCCTCGATGCGCTCGGGCCAGGCGAGCGCGCAGGCGATCGGCGTGCGCATGTCCGGGGCGCCCAGCTGCGCGATCACCGAGCCGTCGCGATACTCGACCATGGAATGGACCACGCTCTGCGGGTGGATCACGACCTCGATCGCCTCGCGCGGGGCGCCGAAGAGCCAGAACGCCTCGATCACCTCGAGGCCCTTGTTCATCATGGTGGCCGAGTCGACCGAGATCTTGCGGCCCATGACCCAGTTCGGGTGGGCGCAGGCCTCGTCGGGCGTCACCCTCGCGAGCCGCTCGGGCGCGGTGGTCCGGAACGGCCCTCCCGAGGCGGTGAGGAGTATTCGCCGCACCCCGGCGCGGGCGGCCTCGCCGGCGCGGCCGCAGGCGAAGCCGCGCGGCAGCGACTGGAACACCGCCGAATGCTCGCTGTCGATCGGGAGCAGCGTCCCGCCGCCTTCGGCCAGCGCCTCGAGGAAGAGCGCCCCGGAGACGACGAGCGCCTCCTTGTTGGCGAGGAGCACCTGCTTGCCGGCGCGCGCCGCGGCGAGCGTGCCGGGAAGCCCCGCGGCGCCGACCACGGCGGCCATCACGGCGTCGGCCTCGGCGAGCGCGGCCACGCGTTCCAGCGATCGCGGCCCGGCCAGCACCTCGGTGGCCACGCCTTTCGCGCGCAGCGCGGCCCGAAGCGCCTCGGCGGCGGCCTCGTCGGCCATCGCGGCGTAGCGCGGCGCGAAACGCTCGCACTGCGCCGCGACCTTGCCGTGGCTCGACCGCGCCGCGAGGGCGACGACCTCGAAGCGGTCCGGATGGCGGGCGACGACATCGAGCGTGCTCTCGCCGATGGACCCCGTCGACCCGAGGATGGTCAGCCGCTTCATGCGAACGCGAGCAGCAGCGCGGCCACGGGCAGCACCGGCGTGAGGGCGTCGATGCGGTCGAGCACGCCGCCGTGGCCGGGGAGCAGCCCGCTCGAGTCCTTGCGTCCCGCGCCGCGCTTGAGCCACGACTCGAACAGGTCCCCCACCACGGAGAGCAGGGTGAGGACGAGCATCGCGAGCCCCGTGAGCCAGGCTGCGGGCGGCACGAAGAGCGCCTCGAGCGGGCCGCCCTGGACACGCGCATGCAGGCCGAGCGCGGCCCCGTAGACGGCGACGCCCGCGACGGCGCCGGCAACGCCTTCCCAGGTCTTGCCGGGGCTGATGGAAGGCGCCAGCTTGCGGCGTCCGAAACGACGCCCCGCGAAGTAGGCGGCGATGTCGGCGACCCACACGAGCGCGGCGACCGCGAGGAGGAGCCAGGGGCCCGCTTCGCGCAGCACCACGAGCGCGGCCCACAGGGGCCAGAGCGCCACCCAGCCCGCGAGGCCCCAGGCCCACGGCTCCGGCCGAAGCCGCAGGGCGAGCCAAAGGGGCACCGCGAACACCCAGAAGTAGGCCGAGGCGACGAAGGCGGCCTGGGCCACGTTCGCGAAGACGCCCGCCGGCCCGCGCAGGTACAGGGTGGCGAGCGCGCCCGCGATCGCCCCCGACAGCACGAGGAAGAGCGCCTTCGCGCCCGCGCCGAATCCGCACAGGCGCGACCATTCCCAGCAGGAAACGAGCGCGATCGCCGCGGCGAACACCGCCCAGGCCGCGGCGCCCGCGAAGAAGAGCATCCCCAGGACGAGGGGAAGCAGGGCGATCGCGGTGAGGACGCGAGTCTTGAGCATGCGGCGGCCCGGCCGGCCGGCTAGCCGGCCTTGGGCTGGGGAATGGCCGCGTCCAGCTGCTCGCTCGTGCGGCCGAAGCGCCGCTCGCGCGAGCGGTAGGAGTCGAGGGCGAGATCGAGCGCCTCGGTGCCGAAATCGGGCCACAGGACCGGCGTGAAGTGCAACTCCGCGTAGGCGAGTTGCCAGAGGAGGAAATTGGAGATGCGCTCCTCGCCTCCGGTGCGGATGAAGAGATCGGGCTCCGGCGCGAAGCTCATCGAGAGATAGCTCGCGAGGAGCTCCTCGGTGATCTCCCGGTCCGGGTGCTCGGCGCGGCAGCGGTTGGCGGCCTGGAGGATGTCCCAGCGCCCGCCGTAGTTCGCCGCCACCGTGAGCGTGAGGCGGTCGTTGGCGGCGGTCAGCGCCTCCGCCCGCCGGACGTGGCCCACGATGGCCGGGTCGAAGGCCGAGAGATCGCCGATCACCCTGAAGCGGATGCCGTTCGCGTGGAGCTTGCCCACTTCCTGCTCGAGGGCCTTCAGGAAGAGCTGCATGAGGAGCGTCACCTCCTCGGTCGGCCGGCGCCAGTTCTCGCTCGAGAACGCGAAGAGCGTGAGGCACTCCACGCCGCGTTCGGCGCAGGCCTTCACCACCTCGCGGACCGCCTCGACGCCGCGGCGGTGGCCGGCCACGCGCGGCAGGAAGCGCTTCTTCGCCCAGCGGCCGTTGCCGTCCATGATGATGGCGACGTGACGCGGCACGTCCCCGGTCGGGGGAACTTCGCGAGTGCTGCTCTCGGGCGTGGCCATGGCGCTGGACGGTGGGGCCTCAGACCGCCATCAGTTCCTTTTCCTTCTCGGCGACCAGCTTGTCGATGTCGGCCACCGCCTTGTCCGTCAGCTTCTGCACCTCGTCCTGGGCGCGCTTCTCCTCGTCTTCCGGGACGTCGTGCTTCTTGAGCATTTCCTTCAGGTGCGTGTTGGCGTCGCGGCGGACGTTTCGCACGGCGACCTTCGCCTCCTCGCCCTCGTGGCGCACGATCTTCGTCAACTCCTTGCGGCGCTCCTCGGTGAGGGGCGGCATGGGCACCCGGATCGTCTCGCCCGAGGTCGCGGGATTCACGCCGAGGTCGGAGTCGCGGATGGCGCGCTCGATGGTCTGCACCATCTTCTTCTCGTAGGGCTGCACGCTGATGGTGCGCGCGTCGACCAGCGTCACGTTGGCCACCTGGTTGATCGGCGAGGGCGTGCCGTAGTAGTCCACGCGCAGGTGGTCCAGCAAGCCCACGTGGGCACGGCCCGTGCGGATCTTGGCGAGGTCGTGCTTGAGCGTGTCGAGGGACTTCGCCATTTTCTCGGCGGCCTGCTTCTTGATGTCGGCGATGCTCTGAGCCATGCGTCCTCCGGTTTCAGCTGTGCACCAGGGTGCCTTCGGGTTCCCCCATCACGACGCGCCTGAGCGCCCCCTCCTTGAAGATGGAGAAGACGTTGATGGGCAGGCGCTGGTCGCGGCAGAGCGCGAGCGCCGTCGCGTCCATCACCTTGAGGTTCTTCACGAACGCCTCGTCGAAGGTGAGCTTGTCGAAGCGGGTCGCGTTCGGGTCCTTCATCGGGTCCGCCGTGTAGACGCCGTCGACCTTGGTCGCCTTCAGCACGATCTGCGCCTCGACCTCGCGCCCGCGAAGGGCGGCGGCGGTGTCGGTCGTGAAGAAGGGATTGCCGGTGCCCGCGGCGAAGATGACGACCTTGCCTTCCTCGAGATAGCGGATCGCCTTGCCGCGGATGTAGGGCTCGCAGACGGGCTCGATGTTGAGCGCCGACTGCACGCGCGCGACCAGCCCGGCGCGGTTCATCGCGTCCTGGAGCGCCAGCGCGTTGATGACGGTCGCGAGCATGCCCATGTAGTCGGCGGTCGCGCGGTCCATGCCGGCCGCGC
>DAORTX010000016.1:3731-21463 GCA_035432885.1 Usitatibacteraceae bacterium | reverse complement strand
CTCCTTTTCCGCGAAGTCGAGGCCGTTGTCGCGCTTGAACTTGGCGATGATCGCCTTCTTCAACGTGACGGTCCCGCCCGCGGGCGTGTACTTCGTGAGGCCCTTGCCGATGGCCGCGATCGCCGCGTCCTTGATGAACTGCGGCGTGTCGAAATCCGGCTCCCCCGCGCCCAGTCCGATGATGTCCTTGCCCTCGCTCTTCAATCGTGCCGCGCGGGCGGAGATGGCGAGCGTGGGCGAGGGCTTGATGGCGGCGAGGCGGGCGGCGACGAGCGACATGACTTCTCCGTGGCGATGGGGGAGAGCGAAAGGCATGGCCGGGCAGGGACAGGCGCGCGGGCCAGAGTGAATTTTACCGGGGAATGATGCGCCGCAGCAAAGCCCGCGTGGGCGCTATCCCTGCGCCGGGTCGGGCAGCGTGAAGTGGAACACGGCGCCCTCGCCGGGAACGCTCTCGCCTCTCACCTGGCCGCCATGGCGGTTGACGATCCGCTGGACGATGGCGAGCCCGATGCCGGTTCCCGCGAACTCGCTGTCGGAATGCAGCCGGTGGAAGGGCGCGAAGAGCCGCGGCGCCCCGGCCATGTCGAATCCCGCGCCGTTGTCGCGAACGAAGAACTCCACGGGGCCGGACTCGGGCCGGAGCGCACCGATGGAGATCACGGGGCGCGGCTGGTCGCGCGTGTATTTCCAGGCATTTCCGACGAGGTTCTGGAGCAGCGAGCGGGCGAGCCCGACGTCGGCGCTTGCCTCGAGGCCGTCCTCGACCTGCCAGTCGACCGCGCGCTGCGGTTGCGTCGCCTGCAGTTCCGACGCGATCTCGCGGACCAAGCGGGTGAGGTCCACGCGCTCGCGCACCACGGCCACGCGCGAGAGCCGGGCGAGGCGCAGCAGGTCCTCGATCAGGTTCGCCATCCGCTGGGTCGAGTTGCGGATGCGCGCGAGGAAGTCCCGGCCTTGCGCGTCCAGCCGGCCGGCCGAGCCCTCCTCGAGGAGCGCGGCGAAGCCGTTGATCGAGCGCAGCGGGGCGTTCAGGTCATGGGCGACCGAGTAGGAGAACGCGTCGAGCTCCGCATTGGCGGCCCGCAGTTCCCGAGTGCTGTCCGCGATCCTGCGCTCGAGTTCCGCGTTGAGGCGCTCGAGGGCCAGCTTGGCCTGGTGTTCCTCGGTGATGTCCTGGACGACCCCGAAGTACCCCGCGCCGGATGGGGAGCCCTCGGGCGTTCTCCGGATCGAGGTCCTCGTCCAGCGGATCTCCCCATCGGGCCGGCGGATGGTGAAGACGTGCGGCGTGCCGTCGGGACGCGCGCGCGCCGCCTCGTATTCGCGCGTTTCCCTCGGCGCCACGAGCTCGCGGGCTGTCGCGATCGTCATGGGCCCGCGCGGCTCGACGCCGGAGATGTCGAAGAGAGCGGGGGACCATTGCACGCGGTCCTGTGCCGGGTCGGTGATCCAGTGGCCGACCCGGGCCACGCGCTCGGTCAACTCGTGCACGGAGACCTGCAGGCGAAGCCTGGTCTCGGCCTCTCGCTGGGCCGACTCGGCCAGTTTCAGGCGCGTGATGTCGGCGATCTGGGAGACCAGCCGCCGCTCGCCGTCGATCGCGACGATCTGGCCTGCGATGAGGCAATGGCGCACCTCGCCGTCGGGGCGGACGAACCGGGTCACGAAGTCGCGCACGAAACCGTCGCGCTCCAGGATCTCGTAGAGGCGCGCGCGGTCCCCGGGGTCCTGCCAGTAGTCGAGGTCCTGGGCCTTGCGCCCGAGGATGGCGTCCCGCGGCCGGCCGATCAGGTCGGCAAAGGCGTCGTTGCAGTCGATGAAGGTTCCGTCGTCGGCCCGGTCGATGAGGCTCGCCGTCGGTCCGGAGCGGAAGATCGCCTCGAACTTCCGCCAGAATCCCTCGGCGCGCTCGATGCGCGAATTGAGGCTGAGCGTGGCGAAGTAGCCGAGCGCGCCGGCTGCCGCCAGCGTGACGCTCACCACGAGCGCGGTGTGGAATGGCGTGCCCACGACAGCCATCGGCAGGGGCCAGCCCCGGTCTGCGGCCAGGGCGAGGCCGAAGACCGTGATCGTCGACAGGAGCGTCAGCGCGACCGTCGCGCGCGGTCCCGCGAACCAGCCCGAGAAGAGAATGACCACGGGCAGGATCACGAGCGAGGGCCCCGCGAGGCCTCCGGTCCAGGCCAGGGCGTTGACCGTGCACGCCCAGACCCCGTAGACGAGCAGCCGGAACGCGACTTCGGTGCTTCCCCGGAGGAGGAGGAACATGCCCAGGAGTCCGAGGACGGAAAACGGGGCGGTGCCCGCCAGCCGCAGGGGCCGGTCCTGGAAGTGGAGCATCGTGTTCACGAGAATCGGGCTCGCGAAGAGAATCGCATTGGCCGTCCGCGCGAACGCGAGCTGGAAGCGGTCCCGACCGGCTGCTTCGCCCTGCCCGAAGGAGGGCGGGTCCCTCGATATCGCCATGAATTTCGCCTGGATCGAACCAGGCGTCCTTTCCCCGGACAGTCTAACGCCATCCGCCCCGTGCCAAGGGACGGTAAAATGCGGTTTTTCGCCACCTGCTCCATGGATGTCGTGACCTTCCCGGGGAGCCCCTTCCGGCTCCACCGCCCGTTTTCCCCTGCCGGAGACCAGCCCGCCGCGATCGAGGCGCTCGTGGAAGGGCTTGCCGACGGGCTCGCCTACCAGACGCTCCTGGGCGTGACCGGGTCGGGGAAGACGTACACGATGGCCAACGTCATCGCGCGGACCGGCCGGCCGGCCCTGGTGATCGCCCCCAACAAGACGCTCGCCGCGCAGCTCTATTCCGAGATGCGCGAGTTCTTCCCCGAGAACGCGGTCGAG
Organism: Usitatibacteraceae bacterium; assembly: GCA_035432885.1. GTDB lineage: Bacteria > Pseudomonadota > Gammaproteobacteria > Burkholderiales > Usitatibacteraceae > FEB-7. The sequence goes on along the minus strand of DAORTX010000016.1, from coordinate 18,613 downwards.
TATTTCGTCTCCTACTACGACTACTACCAGCCCGAGGCCTACGTGCCTTCGCGCGACCTCTTCATCGAGAAGGACAGCTCGATCAACGAGCACATCGAGCAGCTGCGCCTGTCGGCCACCAAGAGCGTCCTGGAGCGCCCGGACACGGTGATCGTGGCGACGGTGTCGTGCATCTACGGCATCGGCGACCCCGAGGACTACCAGGAGATGCGCCTGTTGCTGCGCGAGCGCGACCCGGTGCCGCAGCGCGACCTCCTGCGCCGGCTCGCGGGGATGCAGTACACGCGAAACGACATCGACTTCCGCCGCGGCACGTTCCGGGTGCGCGGCGACTCCATCGACATCTTCCCGGCCGAGCTGGGCGAGACGGCGCTTCGCGTCTCGCTTTTCGACGACGAGATCGAGTCGCTGACACTCTTCGACCCGCTCACCGGGCAGCTGGGGCAGAAGGTGCCCCGCTTCACCGTCTATGCCAAGAGCCATTACGTCACGCCGCGCGAGACGGTCCTCAAGGCGATCGAGTCGATCAAGGTGGAGCTGCGCGATCGGCTCGACTTCTTCCAGAAGGAGGGCAAGCTCCTCGAGTTGCAGCGCCTGCAGCAGCGCACCCGGTTCGACCTCGAGATGATGAACGAGCTGGGCTTCTGCAAGGGGATCGAGAATTATTCCCGCCACCTGTCGGGACGAGCGCCGGGCGAGCCGCCGCCGACCCTCATCGACTATCTTCCGTCGAACGCGCTCCTCATCGTGGACGAGAGCCACGTCACCATCCCGCAGGTGGGCGGCATGTACAACGGCGACCGCTCCCGCAAGGAGACGCTCGTGGCCTACGGGTTCCGCCTGCCCTCGGCGCTGGACAACCGCCCGCTCAAGTTCGAGGAGTTCGAGCGCCAGATGCGCCAGGCCGTGTTCGTGTCCGCCACGCCCTCCGACTACGAATCGAAGCACGCCTCCCAGGTCGTCGAGCAGGTGGTGCGGCCCACGGGACTCGTGGACCCCGACGTGATCGTGCGTCCGGCGAGCACCCAGGTGGACGACCTGCTCTCGGAGGCGAACAAGCGGATCGCGGGCGGCGAGCGGGTTCTCGTCACCACGCTCACCAAGCGCATGGCCGAGGACCTCACGGACTACCTCGCGGAGCACGGCGTGAAGGTGCGCTACCTGCACTCCGACATCGATACCGTCGAGCGGGTCGAGATCATCCGCGACCTGAGAAAGGGCCTGTTCGACGTGCTGGTGGGCATCAACCTGCTGCGCGAGGGGCTCGACCTGCCCGAGGTCTCCCTGGTGGCGATCCTCGATGCCGACAAGGAAGGCTTCCTGCGCTCGGCGCGTTCGCTCATCCAGACGATCGGCCGCGCGGCGCGCCACATCAACGGCACCGCCATCCTCTATGCGGACAAGATGACCGAGTCCATGAAGACGGCGATCGGGGAGACGGACCGGCGGCGCGCGAAACAGGTCGCGTTCAATCTCGCCCACGGCATCGAGCCGCGAGGCGTCTCCAAGCGCATCAAGGACCTGATCGACGGTGTCTACGACGCCGACGAGGCGAAGGAATCGAAACGGGTCGCCAGGGCCGAGGCCGCGATCGAGGCGCTCGGCGAGCGCCAGCTCGACCAGCGCGTGAGGAAGCTCGAGCGCGAGATGCTCGATGCGGCGAGAAACCTCGAGTTCGAGCGCGCGGCGAGCCTCCGGGACGAACTTCGCGTCGCGCGCGAGCGCCTCATGGCGGTGGGCGGTGGCTGAGATCGCGGCGAGCGTGCTCTTCGTGTGCACGGGCAACATCTGCCGCTCGCCCACGGCCGAGGGCGTCTTCCGGGAGCTCGCCCGCCGCAAGGGCGCGCTCGCAAGGCTTCGAATCGATTCCGCGGGCATGCTCGACTACCACGTGGGCGAGGCGCCCGACCCGCGAGCCGTGGAGCACGCGGCCCGGCGCGGCTACGACCTCGCCCCGCTCAGGGCGCGCCGGGTCGAGCCGGCCGATTTCACGCGGTTCGGCCGGATTCTAGCGATGGATGGCAGCCACTTGCGGCAATTGAAGGCCATTGCGCCGGGCGGATCGCCGGCGCGCATCGCGCTGTTCCTCGATCACTCCCTCGCCTGGCCCGGCCTCGACGTGCCCGATCCCTACTACGGGGGGAGCCGGGGATTCGAGACGGTGCTGGACATGGTGGAGGAGGCGTCCGCGCGGCTCCTCGACGAAATTCTCGCCGGATCATCCCGCTGACTTTTCCAGGAGAGGCAATGCCATGAGCACACCCGCCCCGAGCCGTTTTCCCGTCCCGACCCTGTCCGAACTGCCCGAAGACATCCGCGCGCGCATCGAAAAGGTGCAGGAGAAGGCGGGCTTCGTGCCCAATGTCTTCATCGTGCTGGCCCATCGCCCGGACGAGTTCCGCGCCTTCTTCGCCTATCACGACGCGCTCATGCTCCGGCAGGGCGCCCTCACGAAGGCGGAAAAGGAGATGATCGTCGTCGCGACCTCGGCGGCGAACCGCTGCCTGTACTGCATCGTGGCCCACGGCGCGATCCTGCGCGCCTACTCGAAGAAGCCGTTGCTGGCCGACCAGGTCGCGGGCAACTACCTCAAGGCCGATCTTTCGCCCCGGGAGCGCGCGATCCTCGATTTCGCGATGAAGGTGGCCCTCGAGGCCGACCGCGTGGAGGAGGGCGACTTCGCACCCTTGCGCGCCCACGGGCTCTCCGACGAGGACGTGTGGGACGTGGGGGCGATCGCCGCCTTCTTCGCGCTGTCGAACCGCATGGCGAACCTGACGGCGATGCGGCCCAACGACGAGTTCTACGCGATGGCGCGCTGAACCCGGGGGCGCCGGGCCGTGCCCTTCACGTTGATCGCGATCTGGCCGATCGACTCGAGCATCGATGCCTCCCCCGCGGCTACCAGCCGCCCGTGCGAATCCACTCCTCCATCACCGGAATGCGGTCGACGCCCCAGAAGGGCTCGCCGTCGACGACGAAGTGGGGTGAGCCGAACACGCCGGATTTCATGGCGTGATCGACCAGCGCCTTCACGCGCTCCTTGATCGCCTCGCCCTTGAGCGCTTCGGCCAGGGCAGGGCAATCGGCTCCCGCGTCGTCCGCGAGCTTCATCACCAGTGCCGGATCGGCCACATCGGCGCCCTCGGCGAAATAGGCGCGGTAGACGCGGTGGGCGAAGTCGCGGGCGCGGGCCGCGTCGTCATCGTCGATCAGGTAGAAGGCGCGCGTCGCGACCTGCGTGCCGACGGGAAATTTCTCCGGCAGGCGAAACGACACCTTGTGGAAGCGGGCCATGCGCGCGAAGTCGTGCTTCGAATACTCGCCCTTGATCGGCAGCAGCGTGAGCGGGCTGGTGCCCACGGCCTTGAAGATCGGCCCGAGCAGGATCGGTCTCCAGTTGATCGCCCTCCCGTGCCGCGCGGCCACGTCGCCGATCAGTTCCGAGGCGATGTAGCCGTACGGCGAGGAGAAGTCGAACCAGAAGTCGATGGGTGACGGCATGGCCGCTCAGGCCGGCGGCGGCTCGCTGTCGCCGGGAATCGCGCCGGGCGCGGTCTCGACGAGTTGCAGGGGTTCCGCGATGTCGGGGGCAGGGCGGCGGCGGCGGCGCACCGGCGGGCGCGACGGCTCGTCGTCCAGCGCTGGCGCGAGCTGCGCGATCTTGTCGCTCGCCGTTTCGACCAGTTTCAGCGGCTCCGCGGCAGCGGGGTTCTCGTGGTCCTCGCGGCGCTTGCGCACCGGACGCGCAGGCTCCGCGCCGACCTCGCCATGCTCGCTGACCACCTGGTACGTGGCGGGCGGCGCGGTGAACGAGGCGATGACCCGGGATGGGGTGGCTTGCGGACTCTGCACCGCCGCCGGTGGCGGCGGCGGGGGCGTCGTCGACCGCTCGGCTATCGCAACCGGTTCCGCGACGGCGGAAGGCGCGACGGGCGCCGGTTCCACGGGCGCTTGCGCGACCGGGAGCGGCGCGGCGAGCGTTTCCACCGCGGCAGCTGCAGGAACGGGAGTCTCGGCCAAGGTCGCTGGCGCGAACATCTCGGGCGTCGCCCGCTCGATCGCGTCTTCGTGCCGGGATTCGGCTCCGTGGGCGCGGGAGGCCTCGTCCGATTCCGGCTCGGCGGGGAAATCGGCCCGCAATTCCGCCATCGTCTCCGGTGCTCTTTCGGTCCGGTCCCCACGGCCCCGTCCGCGGCCACGGCGTCGGCGTCGACCACCTTCACCCTCGCCGGCCTGGGCATCCGCGACGGGAATGGCGGCATGCGCGGTGAGGGCGGCTACGGGCTCGTTCACGCCGGCGGTCGGCGCTTCCGGCTCGAGCGGCACGCGCGGCTCCGCGCTCGCCGGCTGTCCACGGCGTCGATGATTGTCACGGCGTGCCTCGCCGCGACCCTCGCCACGTCCTTCGCCTCGTCCTTCGGCACGACCCTCGCCGCGAGACTCGTCGCGACCCTGTCCTTCGCTTCCGCGACCATCACGGCGTGCCTCGCCGCGACCCTCGCCACGTCGACTTTCGCCGCCACGACCTTCACCGCCGCGACCTTCGCCGCCGCGACCTTCACCCCGGCGAGCTTCACCGCGACCTTCGCCGCGGCCTTCGCCTCGTCGTCCCTCACCACGGCGGCCATCGCCGCGTTTGCCTTCTCCACGTCCGCCGCGCTTGTCGTCGCGCTCGCGGCGGATGATGCCCTCGGCAGCCTTGGGTTCGGACGCCGGCGCCGGGATGGCGGCGAGCGTCGCGGATTCCGGCTTGCGGAACCAGCCGAAGATCCGATCCATGAGGCCGACCCGGGATTCCTCCCGGGGCGCAGCCTGCATCGGCGCTGCCGGCGCGGCAGGCGTTTCCGGCACCGAGAACTGGGGCGCCGGCTGGTCGGGCGTGATGCCCTTCACGAGCGGCTCGGGGCGCGCGCCCTTCTCGTCCTTTTCCCGGGCGGGCGCACCGCGTTGCGGGCGACGCTCTTCTTCCTCTTCCTCCGGGATGCCGACCATCTCGTAGCTGGGCACCATCGCGTCGAGCAGCGGCGAATCGTGGCGCAGGCGCTCGACATGGTAGTTGGGGGTCTCCAGCGCGGGGTTGGGGATCAGCAGCACGCCCACCTTGAGGCGGGCCTCGATCTTGATGATCTCGGAGCGCTTCTCGTTGAGAAGATAGGTGCCGACGTCCACGGGAACCTGCACGCGGACCGCGGCGGTGCTCTCCTTCATCGCCTCTTCCTGCAGGATCCGCAGGACGTGAAGCGCAGTCGAGGCCGTATCCCGGATGAACCCGGTGCCGTGGCAGCGCGGGCACGCGGAGTGGGTGGTTTCCTCGAGCGACGGCTGGAGCCGCTGGCGGGAGAGCTCCAGGAGCCCGAAGCGCGAGATCTTGCCGACCTGCACGCGGGCGCGGTCGTGCCGGAGCGCGTCGCGCAGGCGGTTCTCCACCTCGCGCTGGTTCTTGGCGCTCTCCATGTCGATGAAGTCGATGACGATGAGGCCGCCCAGGTCGCGCAGGCGCAGCTGGCGGGCGATCTCGTCGGCGGCCTCGAGGTTCGTGTTGAAGGCCGTCTGCTCGATGTCGTGGCCGCGGGTGGCGCGGGCGGAGTTCACGTCGACCGATACCATGGCTTCCGTGTGGTCGATCACGATGGCGCCGCCCGAGGGAAGCGTCACGTCGCGCCGGTAGGCGCTCTCGATCTGGTGCTCGATCTGGAAGCGCGAGAAGAGCGGCACGTCGTCGCGGTAGAGCTTCACCTTGTTCACGTTGGCCGGCATCACCGTGCTCATGAACGCGAGGGCCTGCTCGTGGATGTGCGGCGTGTCGACGAGGATCTCGCCGATGTCGGGCTGGAAGAGGTCGCGGATGGCGCGCACCACCAGGCTCGACTCGAGGTAGATGAGGCAGGGTCCGCGTTCCTCGTTGGCGGCCGTCTCGATGGCCGTCCAGAGCTGCAGGAGGTAGTTCAGGTCCCACTGCATTTCCTCGAGGTTGCGGCCGATGCCCGCGGTGCGGGCGATGAGGCTCATGCCCTCCGGGACCTGGAGCTGGTCCATCACCTCGCGCAACTCGTTCCGGTCCTCGCCCTCGATCCGGCGCGAGACGCCGCCGCCGCGCGGGTTGTTGGGCATGAGGACGAGATAGCGGCCGGCGAGCGACGTGTAGGTGGTGAGCGCGGCGCCCTTGTTGCCGCGCTCGTCCTTGTCCACCTGGACGATCATTTCCTGGCCGACCCGCAGGTGCGTGGACATCTTCGAGCGGCCGAACTCGCCGTCGTTGTTGACCATGAACTGCTTGGCGATTTCCTTGAACGGCAGGAAGCCGTGGCGCTCGGCGCCGTAATCCACGAACGCCGCCTCGAGGGACGGCTCCACGCGGGTGATGACACCCTTGTAGATGTTGCTCTTGCGCTGTTCCTTGCCGGCCGATTCGATGTCGAGGTCGATGAGCTTCTGGCCATCGACGATGGCGACCCGGAGTTCCTCCGCCTGGGTCGCATTGAAAAGCATGCGCTTCATCGTTCTTTTCTCCCGCGCTCGAAACACGGAAGAGGGCCCGTTCCGGCAGGAGCCGGGACGAGAGGTATCAGGAATCGGGTCTTGACTGCATCAGGTTCGTGCGAGTGAAGGGGGGCGATGTCTCTGAGGGGCTTTCGTCTGGCGCGCCGCACGGGCATCTGGCGGCACGCCGGGAATCTATTGGCGTGAAATCGAGCGCGTCTATTCGTTTACCATCGCTGCTTGGAAGGGCCGGTGAGCGAAGTTAACCGGCTTCGGAAACCTTTTCGCGGCCTCCGTATCGCGTTGACCTGTCTGATGCGCCTTGGCGCTTCCTTGCGGGCGGCTTCGCTCGCGAGGCTTTCGAATCAACAGGATATAGTATAGCGCCCATGATGGTCGAAGGCAAAGACGTTGCCGTTCCGGGGCTCGCGGTGTGCTGGATGGAGGTCGACGAAGGCGGCGCCGGGCAGCGGATCGACAATTTCCTGCTGGCCCGCCTCAAGGGCGTGCCCAAGAGCCATGTCTACCGGATCCTGAGAAGCGGCGAGGTGCGGGTGAACTCGGGTCGCGTGGCCGCTTCCCACCGGGTGGCGATCGGCGACCGCATCCGCATCCCGCCGATCCGCGTGGCGGAGCGCGAGGCGGGCGACTTGCCGGCCCCCCCGCTGGAACTGCCGGTGCTCTACGAGGACGAGCACATTCTCGCCGTCGACAAGCCCGCCGGACTCGCGGTGCACGGCGGCAGCGGCATCGCCCATGGCGTCATCGAGCGCCTGCGGTCCGCGCGGCCGCAGGCGAAGTTCCTGGAACTGGCGCACCGGCTCGACCGCGAGACTTCCGGCGTGCTGCTGCTCGCCAAGAAGCGGTCCGCGCTCACCGCGCTGCACGAGGACCTGCGCGAGCGCGCCATGGACAAGCGCTACTTCGTGGCGGTGGCCGGGCGTGTCCGCGACGAGATGCGCCGCGTCACGGTCGCGCTTCGCAAGTTCTCCACCGGCGAGGGCGAGCGGCGCGTGGCGGTGGACGAGCGGGAGGGCCAGGCCGCGGAGACGATCTTTCGCCGCCTTGCCCGAAGCGAGGAGTTCAGCTTCCTCGAAGCGCAACTGCTCACGGGACGCACGCACCAGATCCGCGTTCACCTGGCGCACATCGGGCATCCGGTGCTGGGCGACGAGAAGTACGGCGACTTCTCGCTCAACAGGGCGCTCCGAAAGCGCGGCCTGAAGCGCATGTTCCTGCACGCGGCGAGGCTCTCGTTCACGCACCCCGCCACGGGAGAGCCGGTGACGGTCGACTCGCCGCTGCCCGCCGAACTGGCGTCGTTCCAGCGCGCGGCGCTGGGAGAGCAGGCCGCCCCGTGAGCGCGTACGACCTCGTCATCTTCGACTGGGACGGAACCCTCATGGATTCCACGGGACTCATCGCATCCTGCATCCAGCGATCGTGCCGGGACATGGGCCTCGCGGTTCCCGCGGAAAGCGAAGCCAAGTGGGTGATCGGCCTGGGCTTCGTGGAATCCGTCGAGCACGTCGCGCCGGGGCTCGATCCCGAGCGCCAGGCGCAACTCGCGCAATCCTACCGGCGCCATTTCGTCGAACGCGAGCACGAGGCGCCGCTCTACGAGGGCATCCCGGAATTGCTGGCCGGTCTGCGCGGGCGCCACCGGCGCCTGGCCGTTGCCACGGGAAAGGCCCGGCGTGGCCTGGACCGCGTCCTCGCGAGCACGGGCCTGGGTCCGCTCTTCGAGGCGACCCGATGCGCCGACGAGGGCCAGCCGAAGCCGCACCCCGACATGATCCTTCACCTGCTCGGCGAGACAGGCGTCGACCCGACGAGGGCGCTCCTGGTGGGCGACACCACGCACGACCTGGAACTCGCCGCGAACGCGGGTGTGGATGCGGTCGCGGTGTGCTACGGGGCGCACGAGGAGGCGCTGCTTCGGGCACGCCGTGCGCGCCATTACGCCGCATCCGTCGGGGAGTTGCGCGAATGGCTCGACCGCCACGCCTGATCTGCGAGGCCTCGGCCCTGGCCGAAGGCGGCGCCGGCGTGCGCTTCGACTGGCCGCCGGCCGGCGGCCAGGGGAAGGGGTTCGCCGTTCGCCACGACGGGAAGGCCCGCGCCTACGTGAACCGCTGCCCGCACCTGGGAACGGAACTGGACTGGCAGCCCGGGCAGTTCTTCGATGAGTCTGGGCTATACTTGGTCTGCTCGACGCACGGCGCGATTTTCGAGCCGTCCGGTGGCCGGTGCGTCGCGGGCCCGTGCCGCGGTTCCCGGCTCCAGGCGATAGCGGTCGAGGAGCGCGAGGGCCGGATCCTCGTCCGAGACGAAAACACCGATTCCGTTTCGCGGAGCGATTTCCCGCAATGCCCATGACCGAACCCACCCCGCCCAGCTGGGAGCGCGCCACGCTCGAACGCCTGGCGCTTCGCGCGTTGGACGAGCAGCGGCGGGCGCGCCAGTGGTCCACGCTCATTCGGCTCCTCTGGCTGACGCTCTTCTTCCTCATCGTCGCCGCGGCCCTCGGCTGGATCGGTTCCGCGGACACGGAACCGCTTCGGATCGGCAAGCACACCGCGCTCGTGGACCTGCGTGGCGTGATCGGGGTCGAGTCGCGGGCGAGCGCGGACAAGATGAACGCGGCGCTCGCCGCCGCCTTCAAGGACAAGCACACCCAGGGCGTGGTCCTCAGGATCAACAGCCCCGGGGGCAGCCCGGTCCAGTCGGGCTACATCAACGATGAGATCCGGCGCCTTCGGGCGAGATACCCCGATATCCCCCTGCACGTCGTGGTCCAGGACCTGTGCGCCTCCGGCGGCTACTACGTCGCGGTGGCCGCGGACCGGATCTACGTCGACAAGGCGAGTCTTGTCGGCTCCATCGGCGTGATCATGGGCGGCTTCGGGTTCACCGGCGCGATGGAGAAGCTGGGCATAGACCGGAGAAGCTACGCCGCGGGCGAGAACAAGGACTTCCTGGATCCCTTCGCCCCCGAGAACCCGGCGCAGCGGGAGCACGTCAAGCGGATGCTCGACGAGATCCACCAGCAATTCATCAAGGTGGTGAAGGGCGGGCGCGGCAAGCGCCTCAAGGAATCCCCGGAGATCTTCTCGGGCCTGGTCTGGACCGGCGAGCGCGCGGTGGAACTGGGCCTCGCCGACGGGTTCGGGAGCCTGGAATCGGTCGCCCGCGAGGTGATCAAGGCCGAGCGCGTGGTCGACTTCACGCCCGACGAGAACTACTTCGAGCAGCTTTCCAAGCGACTGGGGGCGAGCGCCGCGCAATCGGCCGTGCGCGCGCTTGTCGAGCAGGCCGCGTCCGGCCCGGTGGATCTGCGCTGGTCGCGATGAACCGACTCCAGCGAGCGATCGCCGTGCTCTTCGGGCGAGACCGGCCGGCCACCGGGGGTGGCGAGGGCGAACTCGACCTGGTCCGCGAGGCCTTCGACCAGACGTCCATCGGACTCACGCTGGTGTCCCTCGAGGGCGAATACCTCGTCGTGAATCGCGCCTTCTGCGCCCTGTCGGGATACTCGAAGGAAGAGCTGGTCGGTACGAGCTGCCGCCGGCTGGCGCCCGCCGACGACCACGCAGCGGACGACGAGGCGCTCGCCGGCGTGCGCGTGCGCGGCGTGCCCCCCGCGATCGCCGAGAAGCGGCTGCTGCGCCGGGACGGCAAGATGGTCTGGGTGCGGAGGAATTCCGGCCTCATGCGCGACCACTCGGGTTTCCCGAGATTCGTGATCTGCGCCTACTCCGACCTGAGCGAACAGCGCGCCAGGGACCGGGCGTTGCAGTCGACCAACCGCTTCCTCACGGCGATCATCGAGAACTCGCCCGTCGCGATCTACGCGACGGACCTGGACGGCATGATCACGCTCTGGAACCCCGCCGCCGAGCGCACGTTCGGATACACGCGGCGCGAGGCCCTGGGACGGCGGGCGCCGTTCGTGCCGGCGGAGAAGAAGGATGAGGCGCGCCAGCTCCGGGAGCGCGCGCTGGCGGGCGAGGTCCTCACCAACCTCGAGCTGCACCGCGTGAGGGCGGACGGGTCGATGATCGTCGTCAACGGTTCGGCGGCGCCGCTTCGCGATGACGAGAACAAGATCGTCGGCCTGCTCGCGATGTGCCTGGATGCGACGGAGGCGAAGCGCGCGGAAGCGGCCTTCAAGGAGCAGCTGCACTTCACCCGGGCGCTGATCGATGCGATCCCGAACCCCGTCTATTTCAAGGACGTCGAGGGCTGCTTCCGCGTGTACAACCGGGCCTGGCACGAGCTCTGGGGCGGCGAGCGCGACTGGGTGGGCAAGTCGGTCTACGACATGTTCGATGCCGAGACCGCCGAGGTGCACGGCGCCCGCGACCGTCCCTTGCTCGCCGCGCCCTCGGCGGCGCGCTACGAGGCGGTGATGCGGACCTTCGCCGGCGAGGAACGGGAGATGCTCTACAACAAGGTGAGTTTCGTCGACCAGGCCGGCAAGGTCGCGGGGCTGATCGGAACGATCACCGACGTCACCAAATACAAGGAGACCGAGCGCGCGCTGGAGGCGAGCGAAGCGCGGTTCCGCGTGCTGACCGACAGCGGCCTGGACCTGATCTCGGTGATCGGCGTTGACGGATCGATCCTCTACCAGAATGCGGCGCTCGCGAGCCTGCTGGGATTCGACCCCGTCGAGACCATCGGCCAGAACGTCTTCGACCTGGTGCATCGGGAGGACCTGGATGTCACGCGCGCGGCGTTCGGCCGGATCGTGGAAACGAGCCAGTTCCGCGAGCCCCTCGAGTTCCGCATCCGCCACCGCGACGGCCATTGGCGCGCTTTCGAGTCCCTGGGCACCAACTGCGTCGACAACCCGCACATTCGCGGGGTGGTGTTCAATTCGCGCGACGTGACCGACCGCAAGGCGATTCAGCTGCGCATCCAGCACCTCGCCTACCACGACAACCTCACCGGCCTGCCCAATCGCGGGCTCTTGCAGGACCGCCTTGCGCATTCCATCGCGCGCGCGGAACGAAGCGGCCGGAAGGTGGCGGTCATGTTCATCGACCTGGACAACTTCAAGAACATCAACGACACGCTCGGCCACGACGTGGGAGACGAGTTGCTTCGGCTGGTGTCGCGGCGACTCGCGGATTGCGTGCGGGCCGGGGACACCATCGCGCGTCAGGGCGGCGACGAGTTCATCGTGCTCCTCGACAACCTCGAGGATGGCCGGGGGGCCTCCGTCGTCGCGCAGAAGATCCTCAACGCGCTGCGGGCGTCCTTCGCGCTGGGCGGCACCGAACAGCATGTGAGCGGCTCCGTTGGCATCGCCGTCTACCCGGAAGACGGCCGGGACGCGCAGACGCTCATGAAGAACGCCGATACCGCGATGTTCCACGGCAAGGGAATCGGCAAGAACACCTACCAGTACTTCACCACGCAGATGAACGTCGCGGTGAAGCGGCGCATGACGCTCGAGTCCGCCCTGCGCCGGGCGGTGATGCAGAAGGACTTCGTGCTCCATTACCAGCCGCAGGTGAACCTGGAGACGGGCGAGATCGTGGCGGTGGAGTCGCTGGTCCGCTGGAAATCGGAGGACAGCGGCACGGTGATGCCCGGGGACTTCATTCCGCTTGCCGAGGAGACCGGCCTCATCAGCGAGATCGGCGAATGGGTGCTTCGCGAAGCCTGCCGCCAGAACAAGGAGTGGCAGGACCGCGGGCTCGCCCCGCGCCGGATGGCCGTCAACCTGTCGGCCCGCCAATTCGCCGACAAGGCCTTCCTCGATACCGTGATCCGCGTGCTGAAGGACACGGGGCTCGATCCCAAGTGGCTGGAACTCGAGATCACCGAGAGCCAGGTCATGCGCCAGACCGAGGGGATGATCCTGCTGCTGAACCGCCTCTCCGAGATGGGCGTGCACCTTGCCATCGACGATTTCGGAACGGGCTACTCGAGCCTTTCGTACCTGAAGCGACTGCCCATCCAGAAGCTGAAGATCGACCAGTCCTTCATCCGCGACATCACGGTCGACCCCAACGACGCCGCGATCGTGGTGGCGATCATCAACATGGCGCGAAGCCTGGATCTCGAGACGATCGCGGAGGGTGTCGAGACCCAGGGGCAGCTCGCGCTCCTGCGGGCCAAGGACTGCCGGGTGGGGCAGGGGTTCTACTTCTCCGCGCCGCTCGCCGCCGACAGCGTCTACATGCTCCTGCGGCAGAACAACCTCTACGCCCGCGAACCGGCGCACGCGCCCTAGCGGCGCGCCGGTCCCGATCCGCAGAGCAACAGGAAGATGGCCGGCCGCCGTCCCGGCGGGCCGGGCTTGCGCCGCCATTCCCGGATGGTCGCCGTGCGGATGCTCTCGGAACCGCCGGTGAGGCCCGCGGCCACGGTGAGCCAGGTGTCCTCGCCGCAGGTTTTCAGCAGGTCGGCGAAAAGCGTGTCGTTGCGGTAGGGCGTCTCGATGAACGCCTGCGTCTCGCGTGCCGCGGCAGACCGCGATTCGAGGTCGCGGATGGCCGATGCGCGTTCGCCGGCGGCAACCGGCAGGTAGCCCGCGAATCGAAATCGCTGCCCTTCGAGTCCGCTGGCCATCAGGGCCAGCAGGATCGCAGAAGGGCCGGTCAGCGGAACCACGCGAAGGCCCTCGGCGTGGGCGGCCGACACCAGGGAAGCGCCGGGGTCGGCCACTGCTGGCGCGCCCGCCTCGGACAGGACGCCCAGCGGCCGGCCGGCGCGCAAGGGCGCGAGCAGTCCCGGAACATCCTCGGGGCGCGTGTGCTCGTCCAGGACGGCCATGCCAAGGTCGGAGATCGGGCCGGGGTGGTCGCAGGCCGACAGGAAGCGGCGCGAGGACTTCGCGTTCTCCACGACGAAATCGCGGATCGCGCGCACTTGCCCGAGGACCGGGGCCGGGAGGACATCCGCAGGCACGCCGTCGTCGACCAGCGGGACGGGGATGAGATAGAGGGCGGCCGGAACGATCATGGCACCTGTGCGCCCTCGGCTCGCAGCATGCCGGAAAGGGCAATGAGCGGCAGTCCCACGAGGGCGGTCGGATCGTCGCCGCGAAGGCTTGCGAGCAGCGCGATTCCCAAGGCCTCGGACTTGGCGCTTCCGGCACAGTCGAATGCCGGCTCGCGATCGAGGTATCGTTCGATTTCGTCGTCGGGAAGCGGGCGGAAGGTCACCTCGGTGGGAACCACGGCCTCGTGGGAACGGCCATTGGCGAGCAGGCACAATCCGGTGTGGAAAATGACGGTCCTTCCGCGCATGGCCCGCAACTGGCGCCGCGCGCCGTCGCGATCGCCCGGCTTGCCGATCGGCTGGCCATCGAGTTCGGCGACCTGGTCCGAACCGATCACCCAGGCGCCCGGAAAGTGTTGCTGCGCGGCGCGGGCCTTGAGCCGCGCCAGACGGCTTGCGGTCGCCGCACAGCGCTCGCCTACGGCGGGCGATTCGTCGATCGCGGGCGCCCAGGCCTCGAAGGGCAGGCCGAGACGCCCGAGCAATTCGGCGCGATAGGGCGACGCCGACGAAAGTACAAGAGAAAAAGATTTCAAAACAATGTGATATGTGAGATAGTTAACTTGAATTCTATCATGAAAAGACTGCAGCCATGACAGCCTCGCAACGAATCGACCCGCACAATGTGACCCCGAAGGGTACCTCGTTCGAGGGGGTGTTCAGGCCCGGGGAACTCGAAAACCTCTCGGAGGAACTCGCCTCGCCGAACGGGGAACTGCGGTACCGAGTGAGCGCGAGTCTCGACAACGCGCGCCGGTGTGTCGTGTCGTGTATAATCGAGGGCTTCGTTTTTCTCGTGTGCCAGACGACTTTCGAAGCATTCCGGCACGAGATCTCGATCGACGACCGGCTCGTGCTGGTCGGCTCGGAGGAGGATCTTCCCCCGATCGAGGCGGAAGGCGACGGCGAGGATTTCGTGGTGGCCGGATCGCCGATCGAAGTGCGCGCGTTGGTCGAGGAGGCGGTGATCCTGGCGTTGCCCATGGTCCCCAGAAAGCCAGGCGCCGTGACCGACGGGAAGCAAGGTCGCGTGGAAGCGGGCAAGCCGATGCCTTTCGAGGCGCTGGCCCGGCTCAAGCGACCGGATGCGAAATAGATAGAGACCAGTTTCCAAGGAGAACACCATGGCTGTCCAACAGAACAAGAAGTCGCCCTCCAAGCGAGGCATGCACCGGGCCCACGACTTCCTGACCAATCCGCCGACCGCGGTCGAGCCCACGACGGGCGAGACGCACCTGCGCCACCACATCTCGCCCGCCGGCGTGTACCGCGGCAAGAAGGTCATCAAGTCCAAGGATTGAGCCCCGAGCGACCGGCCCGTTCATTGCACCGGCTGCAATGAAGTCCGTCATCGCCGTCGATGCCATGGGGGGGGATCACGG
>DAORTX010000016.1:0-3631 GCA_035432885.1 Usitatibacteraceae bacterium | reverse complement strand
GCGCGCTCAGGCCTGCGTGAGCGCGGGCAACACGGGCGCCCTCATGGGCACGGCCAAGTTCGTCCTGAAAACGCTGCCGGGCATCGACCGTCCCGCCATCTGCGGCGTGTTGCCCACGCGCAAGGGCGTGGTCTACGTGCTCGACCTGGGCGCCAACGCCGACTGCACCCCCGATCACCTGCTGCAGTTCGCGGTGATGGGGTCGACGCTCGTGGAGGCGGTCGAGGAACGCGCGAGGCCTTCCGTAGGGCTGCTCAACATCGGGTCCGAGGAGATCAAGGGAAACGACGTCGTGAAGAGGGCGGCGGAACTTCTCAAGGCGAGCACGCTCAATTTCCACGGCAACGTCGAGGGCGACGACATCTACAAGGGCACGACGGACGTCGTGGTCTGCGACGGCTTCGTCGGCAACGTGGCGCTCAAGACTTCCGAGGGACTCGCGAAGATGATGGGCGACTTCCTCAAGGAGGAATACACGCGGGGCGTCTTCACGCGCCTGGCCGCGCTTCTGTCCCTGCCCGTGATCAAGGCGTTCCGGCGCCGCCTGGACCACCGGCGCTACAACGGCGCGACGCTCCTCGGCCTGCGCGGCATCGTGGTGAAAAGCCACGGCTCGGCCGACCGGCTGGCCTTCGCGACCGCCCTGGAGCGGGCGAATTCCGAGGTTTGCCACGGCCTGAACGACCGGATCGCGGCCGAGATCGCGCGCCTGCACGAACTCGGCGTGCTCGCCGGCACCAACCGCGTGGTCCCGACCGAGGCGGCGGCATGAAAGCCGCTCCGACGCGGAAATCCTGATGCGCTCTCGCATCACGGGCACCGGGAGCCGGCTCCCGGACAGGATCGTCACCAATCGCGATCTCGAGTCGATGGTCGATACCACGGACGAGTGGATCGTCGCCCGCACGGGCATACGGGAACGGCACATAGCCGCCGAGGGCGAGAACACGAGCGACCTCGCACTGGCCGCCTCGCGCCAGGCGCTCGCGGCCGCCGGGCTTCGGCCCGGCGACATCGATCTCATTGTGCTCGCGACCTCCACGCCCGACATGGTTTTTCCCTCGAGCGCCTGCCTGCTGCAGAAGAAGCTTGGCATCCGGCACGGGGCCGCCTTCGACGTCCAGGCCGTGTGCTCGGGCTTCATCTACGCGCTCGCGACCGCCGACCTGTTCATCCGGTCAGGCATGCACAAGCGTGCGCTCGTGGTGGGCGCGGAGGTCTTCTCCCGGATCCTCGACTGGAAGGACCGCGGAACCTGCGTCCTGTTCGGCGACGGCGCCGGCGCCGTGGTGCTCGAGGGCTCCGACGATCCGGGAATTCTCTCCTCGCACCTGCACGCGGACGGCGCCTATGCCGGCATCCTGTCCACGCCCGGCCACGTGAGCGGGGGCAAGGTCCTGGGCGATCCCACGCTCAAGATGGACGGCGGCGCGGTCTTCAAGCTCGCGGTTCGCGTTCTCGAGGAGTGCGCGCGAGAGGCGCTGTCAGCCAACGGGCTTTCGGTGTCCGACGTGGACTGGTTCGTCGCGCACCAGGCCAACGTCCGCATCATCTCCCACACGGCGAAGAAGCTGGGCATCGCGCCGCAGAAATGCGTGGTGACGGTGGACACGCACGCCAACACCTCGGCGGCGTCTATCCCTCTCGCCCTGGACGTCGCCGTGCGCGACGGCCGGATCAAGCGTGGCGACCTGGTCCTGCTCGAAGGCGTCGGCGGCGGCTTCACCTGGGGATCGGTTCTCGTCCGGTGGTG
Organism: Usitatibacteraceae bacterium; assembly: GCA_035432885.1. GTDB lineage: Bacteria > Pseudomonadota > Gammaproteobacteria > Burkholderiales > Usitatibacteraceae > FEB-7. The sequence goes on along the minus strand of DAORTX010000016.1, from coordinate 1,878 downwards.
AATCCACGATGAAGACTGCCATCGTCTTTCCCGGACAAGGCTCCCAGTCGGTGGGCATGATGGGCGGCTTCGCGGACGTGCCCGTCGTCGAGCGCACCTTTCGCGAGGCAGCCGAAATCCTCGGAGAGGATCTCTGGGCGCCCGTGGCCGACGGACCCGCCGAGGCCCTCAATCGCACGGTCGTCACGCAGCCGCTCATGCTCACGGCAGGCGTCGCGTGCTGGCGGGCCTGGCGCGAGCGCGGCGGCCCGATGCCTTCATGGTTCGCCGGTCACAGCCTGGGGGAGTACACCGCGCTCGTGGCTGCGCAGGCGCTTCGCTTCGAGGACGCATTGCCTATCGTGCGCCTGCGGGCGCAGTCCATGCAGGAGGCGGTCCCCGAAGGCGTCGGCGGCATCGCGGCGATCGTGGGACTCGACGACTCGAAGATCGCGCTGGTGTGCGAGGAGGCGGCCGAGGGCGAAGTGCTCGAGCCCGCCAACCTCAATTCGCCGGGCCAGATCGTGATCGCGGGGCACCGCGCGGCGGTCGAGCGCGGCATGGCCCTGGCGAAGTCGAGGGGAGCGCGGTTCGTGAAGATGCTGCCCATGAGCGCGCCGTCGCACTGCAGCCTCATGAAGCCCGCCGCCGAGCGGCTGCGCGAGCGGCTCTCGGGAGTCGCGCTCGCGCCACCGTCGGTGCCCGTCGTCCAGAATGCGGACGTGGCGGCGTTCGAGGATCCGGACCGGATCCGCCAAGCCCTCGTCGAGCAGCTCTTCCGCCCGGTTCGCTGGGTCGATACCGTCCGCTACCTGCACGCCCGGGGCGTGACGCGAATCGTCGAATGCGCGCCCGGCAAGGTGCTCGCGGGTCTCGTGAAGCGCACCGTGGATGGCGTGGAAGCCGTAGCGATCACGGACGCCTCGGCGCTGGACGCTGCCATTGCTACCTCCTGAGGATGCCATGCTGAACGCAAAGACCGCCATCGTCACCGGAGCCTCGCGCGGGATCGGCGAAGCGATCGCTCTCGTACTCGCCCGAGCCGGCGCCACGGTGGTCGGCACGTCGACCACCACGGAGGGTGCCGATCGCATCGCCCGGTCCATCACGCAAGCCGGCGGCAAGGGCGCCGGCCGTGTCCTGGACGTGCGCGACGCCGGCGCCTGCGCCGCGTTCGCGGACCGGTCTGCCGAGGAGTTCGGCCCTGTCGCGATTCTCGTGAACAACGCCGGCGTCACCCGCGACAACCTGCTCGCGCGCATGAAGGACGAGGAATGGGACGAGATCCAGGCGACCAACCTGAAAAGCGTTTTTTTGCTCTCGCGCGCCGTGCTGCGCGGCATGATGAAGGCGAGGTCCGGGCGGATCGTGAACGTCACCTCGGTCGTCGGCTTCACCGGGAACCCGGGCCAGGCCAACTACGCGGCCGCCAAGGCGGGAATCGTCGGATTCTCCAAGTCGCTTGCCCGGGAGGTGGGCAGCCGCAACGTCACGGTCAATTGCGTCTCGCCGGGGTTCATCGAGACGGACATGACGCGCTCGCTCGCCGCGGAACAGGCGAAGAAGCTCGTGGACGGCATTCCGCTCGGCCGCCTTGGCCGGGTCGAGGACATCGCCGCGGCGGTTCTCTTCCTGTGCTCGCCCGGGGCCGACTACATCACCGGCGCCACGCTTCATGTGAACGGCGGCATGTTCATGGACTGAAGCGGACCGTCCGGCGTGAATGGACCGTGTGTTAAAATGTGCCGTTTTTTCGCACTCGAAGCGAAGCCCCGAAAAACAGTGGAGGAACCAGATGGAAAACATTGAAGCGCGCGTGAGGAAGATCGTTGCCGAGCAGCTCGGCGTCGCAGAAGCCGACGTGAAGAACGAATCCTCGTTCGTCGAGGACCTTGGCGC
>DAORTX010000015.1:14709-22735 GCA_035432885.1 Usitatibacteraceae bacterium | reverse complement strand
CCAAGGAGCCCATCTCCATGGAGACGCCGATCGGCGACGACGACGACTCCCACCTCGGCGACTTCATCGAGGACCAGGCCGGGCTCGCGCCGTCGGATTCGGCGCTCTTCGCGAGCCTGCGGGAGGCGACCAAGGACGTGCTCGACTCCCTCACGCCGCGCGAGGCGAAGGTGCTGCGCATGCGCTTCGGCATCGAGATGAACACCGACCACACGCTGGAGGAAGTCGGCAAGCAGTTCGACGTGACCCGGGAGCGGATCCGCCAGATCGAGGCGAAGGCGCTGCGAAAGCTCCGCCACCCGTCCCGGTCCGAGAAACTGCGCAGCTTCCTCGAGGGCGAAGGCTGAGCCCGATCGTCCCGTAACGGTGCCCGTTACAACCGGCGCCTTCCCGCGACCATTACAATGCCCGCTCTCCGCGGGCATTTTTCCCTGTCAGGGCCTGTAGCTCAGGCGGTTAGAGCAGGGGACTCATAATCCCTTGGTCGCTGGTTCGAATCCAGCCGGGCCCACCACCCCTTTCCCCTTCTCCCGCGCCGACGCCCGACAGGATGCGGCCGCCCCGCCGCGACCTCCCCCACGCGGATTGATCGGTATCAAAAAGACCCCGATAGGGGGGGGTATCCTGCGACGTAGCGTCCGAGGTGGGTTCGTGTCGCCGGGGTGAATCCCGCGGCCGGCGATTTCGGCAAGCGCAACGAGGGGCAGTATCGGAAACCGGTGAGCAGCGCGTCCGAGTGCAGCCGCATGCGGGCATGCCGCTTCCCCCGGCAGTCAATGGGGACCCGGTCCAGGTCAACAGAGCGTCCGATTGCGGGCGCATTGGGAGGCAACATGCATCATCGTCTCGCGGCAAAGCTGGTCACGGCTTGCGCACTGTCGCTCGCGTTCCTGTGGGCTGGCCCGGCCAGCGCCCAGGGTGCCGAGCCCGTCTGCAACAAGTGCCACGAAGAAAGTCAGACGTCCATCCAGTCGACGGCTCACGGCGCGAAGAACGACGCCAAGGGCTCGATGTGCGAGTCGTGCCACGGGGATGCCGCCGATCACGTCGCCGCCAGGGGCAAGAAGCCATTGCCGAACAACAAGATGGTAAAGGCCACGACGCCCGACGAGAAGTCGGCGGTCTGCCTCACCTGCCACGCGGGCAACCGCCAGCTCGCCTTCTGGGAGTCCGGCAAGCACGCCAAGAACGACGTGGCCTGCTCGAACTGCCACAGCATCCACGGCAAGAACAAGGGCCCGTCGCCGACGATCTTCACGACGACGAACCGCCCGATCGAGGCCGAGATCTGCGGCTCCTGCCACACGCAGGTGCGCACGGCGACGATGAAGACCTCGCACCACCCGATCCAGGAAGGCAAGGTGAAGTGCTCCGACTGCCACAACCCGCACGGGGCGCTGAGCCAGGCGATGGTGAAGCACGAGAGCGTGAACCAGCAGTGCTTCTCCTGCCACGCCGACAAGCGCGGCCCCTTCGTCTTCGGGCACCCGCCGGTCGAGGAGAACTGCCTCACCTGCCATACCCCGCACGGCTCCTCCCACGGCAAGCTCCTCTCGGAGAAGGTGCCGAACGTGTGCCAGGACTGCCACACCCAGGGTCGCCACCCGACTGCGTACTACGGCCAGAACCAGTCGTGGATCCTCGCGAACGGGACCGCCGTCACCAACGCGAGCAACCGGCTCGTCTACCGCTCCTGCCTGAACTGCCACAACTCCGTCCACGGCTCGAACGCACCGTCGAACCGCGGTCGCTACCTGATCCGCTAAGGGGATGACGATCATGAACAAGAAGCTCATTTCGATCCTGATCGCGAACCTGTTCGTCGCGGCGCCGGTCTTCGCGCAGTCCAATTTCGGCCTCTCCGGCTCGGTCAGCGTCGGCGGCATCCACGCCGACGACAAGGACGCGACGGACGCCTCGAAGCTGAACGAGTTCCGGGACCTCTCCAACGGCGGCACGCTCGGCTTCGACCTCATGGGGCGCGGCACCCGCTACTGGCTCGACCTCTTCGGCGAGAACCTCGGGCGCGACGACCACTACGTGAGCCTGCGCGGCGGCATGTACGACGTCTTCAAGTACCGCCTGTACAGCGACCAGCTGAAGCACAACTTCCTCTTCGGCGGCCGCACGCCCTACGCCAACGCCGGCAGCACGAACGTGACGGCGACCCTGCCGTCGACGAACCCGGCCACCTGGAATTCGGTCGACATCGGCTACAAGCGCCGGGACGACGGCGGATTCTTCGAGTTCCAGGGCGCGAGCCCGTGGTACTTCCGGGTCGACGGCAACCAGGTCACCCAGAGCGGCACGAAGCTCGGCGCGGCTTCCGGCGGCATGAGCCCGGGCAACGGCCAGGCCGACCTCCTGTTCCCGACGGAGTACACGACGCGCAATGCCACGGTCGAGGGCGGCTACAGCTCGAAGACCATGCACTTCGCCCTCTCCTGGATGACCAGCAAGTTCGAGACCGACGACGACGTCGTCGACTGGACGAACGGCTACTTCAAGGGCACCGACAGGACCTACCTCGCGGGCGACAACAAGTACTCGCGCCTGGCCGGCAACGCGACGATCCGAAAGCTCCCCCTCAACTCGACGCTGGCGCTGCGCTTCACCAACGACGAACTGACGAGCGACCAGACGCTCGGCACCACCGTGCTGGGCGCCGCCGGCGCTTCCCTCACGACGCTGCCGAACGTGCCGACCTTCAACGGCAAGGTCGAGCACAAGACCTACACGCTGGCGCTCGCTTCGGCGCCGATGCGAAACCTCGACACGCGCCTGTACGTGAACCGCTGGAAGCGCGACGACAAGTCGACGCACCTGGTGTTCACCGGCACGGCGTCTTCAGGTACGCCGTACACGAACGAGCCCCTGTCGATCGACAAGGACAACTGGGGCTTCGACGCGTTCTACCGCCTGAACCGCCAGAACCGCGTGGGCGTGGGCTACGACTACCTCGACCTCGAGCGCGAGCGCCACGACTTCGACAAGACGAAGGACAAGAAGTGGTTCGTCGAGTGGAAGACGAGCATGGTCGACAACGTCTCCGCCCGCGTGAAGTACACGGACCTCAAGCGCACGGCGAACTTCCTGCACGCGAACGACGGGGTGGACTCCGGCGACGTGCTGTACTGGAACCGCTTCCTGCGGGCCTACGACGCGACAGACGCCGACCAGAAGTCCTGGAAGGCGACGGTGGACTTCACCCCGGCCGAGTTCCTCGACGTGTCGATCGAGGGCACGACCCGGGAGAACAAGTACAAGGACGTGGTGCTGGGCCGCCTCAAGGACACGCGCAGCGAGCTCTACGCGAGCGTGTCCTACGGCAACCCGGAGACGGCCCGCTGGACGGTGTTCGGCGACGTCGAGAACGTGAAGTACGACTCCCGCCACCGCGTCGTCGGCTCGGGCACGGCACCGGGCGCCTACGACCCGGCGACCGCGCCGACGTCGTCGAACTACAACTGGGAAGGCACGGCCAAGGACAAGAACTGGGCGTTCGGCGTGGCCCTCGACCTGCCGGCCACCGAGAAGCTGATGGTCAAGGCTTCCGTCGTGTACTACAAGTCGGACGGGTCGCTGGACTTCGTGGCCGCACCCACGATCGCGGCGGCAAGCTATCCGCAGCCGGTGTCCAACTACGACGACGCCAAGCGAACCTCCTTCAACCTGAAGGGCATCTACAAGTGGAGCAAGGCGATCACGCTCACGGCGGGCTACGCGTACGAGAAGTACGACTTCAAGGACGTGCAGATCGACGGATTCCAGTACGTGATCCCGGGCAACGGCGGCGCGGACAGCTACTTCATGGGCTACCTCGCCAACCCGCAGTACAAGGCGAGCATCCTCTACGGCATGCTGACCTGGAACTTCTAGCGCTTTCCTGATGCACCTCGAAGGCCGCGCCGCGTAGGCGCGGCCTTTTTCTTCGCGGCGCGGGCCTTCCGTATGATGGGCCCATGGCGACCCACGAACCCGTTGCCGGGCTTCGCAAGATCCCGGACAACATGCCGGCGCTGCTTCGTCCCCCGGGCGCTTTGCCCGGCGACGAGGCTCGCGAGCGCTTCTGGAACCTGGTCGCGATCATGGTGATCGTCGCGATCGCGCTCGCGGCCATGGGCTGGTGGTCCTACGGCCAGGTCCGGGCCTCGCTTCGCGACCTTCGCGCGGCGGGTCTCGCGTCCCTGCTCGAATCGGAATCCGGCGCGCTCACCATCTGGATCGACGAGAAGAAGCGCGCGGCGGAGCGCTGGGCGGCGGACGAGCCCGTACAGCGCGAGGCAAGGGCGCTGGTAAGGATGACCCAGGGCGGCATGGATCCCGTGACCGTGTGCCGGTCGCCCGCTCGCCGCAAGCTCCTGGCCCAGATCGCCCCGTTCGTGGCCCTCGAGGAAGCCGTGGCGGTGAACCTCACCGGCCGCGACGGCGCGATCATCGCCGCGCTGAACGACGCCTACTGCGGGCTGTCGATCGCGCGATCGGAATTCGCCACGCGCCTTGCGCCGGTGTTCGCCGGGCGCACGGTGTTCGTCCGTCCCTTCGACGAGCGCGACCGCGTGGGACCGGAGAGCAAGGTGCCGTTCGACCGCCCGCTGGTGTGGGTCGAGACGCCGGTGCGCGACGAATCGGGCGAAGTGATCGCCGCGCTCGGTTTCGGGCGCCTGGCGGACTCCCGCTTCGGGTCGCTCCTCGTGTTGAGTTCGGGCCAATCGTCGCGCGAGGCCTATGCCTTCGACAGCCACGGGATGATGCTCACCCAGAGCCGCTACCTGGGGGATCTTCGCCAGGCGGGACTGGCGAAGCCGGGCGAGTCGGGGATCCTGCGGATACCCGTGCGCGACCCCGGAGGAGACATCGTGGCCGGCTACCGGCCGGCGAAGCCGGCCTCGGAATGGCCGCTCACGCGCCTGGCGCAGGCCGCGCTGGGAGCGCCGGCCACGGGGGGGCCGTTCGAGGGCGCCATCCTCGAGCCCTACCGCGACTACCGCGGCGCGGAAGTGATCGGCGCCTGGCGGTGGCTGCGGGAGAAGGAGGTCGTCATCGCCGTGGAAATCGAGGCCGCGGAAGCCTACGCGCCGCTGAAGTACCTGGAGATCGCCTTCGGCACGCTGCTCGGCTTCTTCGCGGTGGCCCTGCTCGCGGCGATCTCGTCCTCGCTCTGGGCGGTTCGCCTGAAGCTCCGGGAGGCGCGCCGCGTGGGCCCCTACACGCTCGAGCGCGAGATCGGCGAAGGCGGCATCAGCCACGTCTACCTCGCGCGCCACTCGCACCTCAAGCGCCCGGTGGCCGTCAAGGTGCTGAAGGCGGCGCTCGCCAACGACGAAGTCGTCACGCGCTTCGAACGCGAGGTGCAGCTGTGCAGCCGGCTCTCCCACCCGAACACCATCGAGATCTACGACTACGGCCGCACGCGCGAGGGCACGTTCTACTACGCGATGGAATTCCTCGACGGACTGTCCCTCGAGGAACTGGTCGGCAAGGAGGGCCCGCTCCCGCTTGCTCGCGCCCTGCGTGTCCTGAGGCAGGTCTGCGGATCGCTGAAGGAGGCGCACGAGTGCGGACTGGTGCACCGCGACGTGAAACCCCACAACCTGATGCTCTGCCGCCACGGCGGCGAGCTGGACGTGGTGAAGGTGCTCGACTTCGGCCTCGTGAAGGAGCTCGAGAACCCGCACACGCGCGACATCACGCAGTTCGCCCGCATCCTGGGCACCCCGCTCTACATGGCGCCGGAGCGGCTGCGCAATCCGGCCGACGCCGACGCGAGGGCCGACATCTACGCGCTGGGCGCGGTGGCGTTCTTCGTGCTCACGGGCCGGCGCGTCTTCGAGACCTCGAGCGACCACGACCTCGTCTACCAGGTGCTCAACGTCGCGGCGCCCTCGATCCTCGCGTGCGGGGCGGGGGACGCGCCCGCAGCCCTCGACGCCCTGGTCGCGCGGTGCCTCTCCAAGGATCGCGAAAACCGGCCGTCGTCGATCGCGGAAGTCGTCGGCGTGCTGGGCGAGCTGGCCCGCGAGTTTCCGTGGCGCGAGGAAGAGGCCCGGCGATGGTGGGCGAACCGCGACCGCGAAAAGGAGGCCGGTGCCTCCGGCGCGCCGGCCGTTACGGCAGGGCGCACATGACGGCGCCTTCCAGCGTCCATCCGTGCCGCTGCATTTCCCGCCACGTCGAATCGCTCGTCGTGAACCGGTGGTTGGAGTCGTTGCGCGCAAAGCCCTCGTTGTAGGCGCGAAGCACCTGCAGGTAGCCCGACGGGCAGCTTCCGTCGGCCGACACCGGCACGATGTGGAACCCCGTGCCCTCGTAGTACCACCCCCCGGCGCGTTTCACGAGATCGCACTCGTCGGCGCTCGCCGTGAAGAAATGCGAATTGGGACCGCCCGCGAGCGCGCCATAGAACCGGCATACCGGAACGGCCGTGGTGAAATTCTGCGCGGGCAGCCGGGTCCAGGAACGGAAAGCGTGACCGGTGAGCTGCCAGTCCGGGCCGGCCCGGCCGGACTCGATCAGCGCGATCTCGTCGGCGCCGTTGGCGATGAAGTAGTGGCCCAGGGGCTCGTGGTAGAACTCCCGCGTCAGGGCCTCGTCGGGATCCGCCGGGGCGGACGGCACGTGGACATCCAGCCGCAAGGCGTCCAGCGTTCCGCCGCTCACGTTTCCCATCCGGATGAACCGGGCGATCGCGCCGGGATCCGCGCCGACGCCGAGATAGGCATTGAGGAACGTGACCGTCCAGGTCATCACGTCATCGCGCATGGCGGGCTCGTACCCGTGCTCCACGTCCTTCAGCTCGACCAGGTAGCGCGAGCCCCGGAAGCGATTGACGGCCTGCTCGACCATCTTGATGGGCGCGGTGAAGTCGGCGGTCCCCGATATCGCGAGGTACGGTCGCTCGATCCGCTCGGCCCCCTGCTGGTCGTCGCAGAACGACGGCAGGAAGGACTGGCCGGCGTAGGGGACAAGGCCCACGGCCGCCTTGACCCGCGGGTCGGTCACGGTGTCGCGGCAGGCGAGACCCAGGCCCGTCGTGAGACGCGCGCCCAGCAGGTTCGCCACGGCCTGCCCGCCCATGCTTGCGCCGAAAGCGCCGATCCGGTCCGGATCGATGCCGGGCGCGTAACCCGGGTCCGCGAGCAGCCTGTCGACAAGCGCCTTGAGGGAGGCCGGGCGCATGAGCTCCATTTCGACGAACTCTTCGAAGTGGGCGAGGAGCGTCAGGAAATCGCCGAGGTCGCCGATGCGGATGCGCGAAAATCGCGGATCGCCGTGGAACACGGCCCCCACCACGTAGCCGTGGGACGCGAGGTCCACCAATGCCTCGAGGTGGCCGGGGCTGATGGGGCTGCCCCCGAGCCCGTGGGAAAAAAGGAGCAGCGGCAGGCGCGCAGGGACCGAGGGCGGCGCCGGGGACGGGAAGATGCCGTAGGCCGCGGCGTGCTCGGCGATGCCGATCAGCCGCGGCGCCGCGCCAGCGGGTTGCATGCGCGGCACAGTGTCGCCCGTGCCCGGAAGCAGGTAGTCGGGATCGCCATTGGCCTGCGGCGTGGGGTGGCAGACGATCGCCACGTGAGGGACCAGGTCCCCGGCGAACCGCGGGTAGATCTCGCGAAGGTCCGGGACGGGCACGTCGAAGCGAAGCGCCGTGTCCGGCGCGGCGAGGATCTGCGAGATGTAGCGTCCCTCGCCGTTGCGGGGCCGGCCTTCCCAGATTTCCTCGGGCGTGGAGGCGAGCGCGGCGATGAACGACTCGTCCTGCGCGATGTTCGAGCAGGCGACCTTGAAGGGGCCGGCGCCGACGGACGCCACCGGCATGGCGTGGTTGGCCGCCTGCGCGTACCCGGCGGCTGCCAGGGCGATTGCGAGGGCGATGAGCGAAGGGCGCATGGCGGGTAGAATCCTTTTCAGTTGCGATCATTTCACGCGAAACCGTGGACGATATCCCGAAGCTGCGCCGGATCCTGAAGGAGAGCCGCACCATCGCGGTGGTCGGCCTGTCGGCCAACTGGTACCGGCCGAGCTT
>DAORTX010000015.1:0-14609 GCA_035432885.1 Usitatibacteraceae bacterium | reverse complement strand
AGAGCCGCACCATCGCGGTGGTCGGCCTGTCGGCCAACTGGTACCGGCCGAGCTTCTTCGCGGCCAAGTATCTCCAGGAACACGGCTACCGGATCATCCCGGTCAATCCCGCCTACGACACCATCCTCGGGGAGAAGTGCCACAAGTCGCTCGCCGACATTGCCGAGAAGGTCGACGTGGTCGACTGCTTCCGCCGGAGCGAGGAAATCCCCGCCCTGGCCGACGAGGCCGCGGCGATCGGCGCGAGGGTCCTGTGGATGCAGCTCGGCGTGGCGAGCGCCGAGGGCCGCCGCCGGGCGGAGGCGGCGGGGCTCGAGGTCGTCGAGGATCGTTGCATGAAGATCGAGCACGGCCGGTTCTTCGGCGGGCTGGGCTGGGCCGGCGTGAACACGAAGGTGATCTCGGCCCGCCGCCCGGACTGAACTTCCCGCCCGCGGTCGTTCCGGGCCTCGTAGAATAGCCCTCGGTTTCACCTGCCCCGAAGGAAGCGTTCCATGGAGCCCTATCTCCTCTGGATCATCGCCGGATTCGTGCTCGTCATCGCGGAGCTGCTGACCGGCACCTTCTTCCTGCTCGTGATCGGGGTCGGCGCGTTCGCCGGCGCCGCCGTCGCCTGGGCGGGCGGAAGCTACCTCGCGCAGGCCATCGGCGCGAGCGCGGTGGCGCTCGCCGGCACGTGGATCGTCAATCGCTGGCATCGCGCGCACCGGCGGAACAGCCCGAAGGACGATTTCCTCGACCTCGGCCAGCCCGTGGTGCTGGAATCCTGGATCGACGCGGATGCGGGATTGGCCCGCGTGAAGTACCGCGGCACGACCTGGGACGCGCGGATCGCGGCCGGTCTTCGGCCCGACCCCGGCGCGACACTCTTCATCAGCGGGCAGGACGGCAGCACGCTGCTCCTCGCCGCCGCGAAATCGCCGAACTGAACCGAAAACGACACCAGGGAGAACACCATGTTCTGGAAAGTCCTCATCGCCGCCATCATCGCGATCGCCGCCGCGTTCCTCACCCAGAGCGTCGGCATCACGGTCGCCACTTTCCTCATCGCGATGATCGTGGTCCTCGTGATCGAGGGCATCCGCGTCGTGCCCCAGCAGCAGGCCTGGGTGATCGAGCGCCTGGGCAAGTACCACGAGATCCTGCCCCCGGGATTGAACGTGATCGTGCCCTTCATCGACCGGATCGCCTACCGCCACTCGCTGAAGGAAGTGCCGCTGGACATTCCCGAGCAGGTCTGCATCACGAAGGACAACACGCAGCTCGCCGTCGACGGGATCATCTACTACCAGGTGTCGGACCCCAAGCTCGCCTCCTACGGTTCGTCGGACTACGTGCTCGCGATCTCGCAGCTCGCGCAGACGGCGCTGCGAAGCGAGGTGGGCAAGATGGAGCTCGACAAGACCTTCGAGAGCCGAAGCGAAATCAACCACATGGTCGTCTCCGTGCTCGACGAGGCCGGGCGCACCTGGGGCATCAAGGTGCTTCGCTACGAGATCAAGAGCCTGACGCCCCCCGAGGCGATCCTGCGCTCGATGCAGGCGCAGATCACCGCGGAGCGGGAAAAGCGCGCGCTGATCGCCAAGAGCGAAGGCCAGCGCCAGCAGGAGATCAACATCGCCGACGGCGCGAAGCAGGCCAAGGTGCTCGAGTCCGAAGGCGACAAGCAGGCCGCGATCAACCAGGCCCAGGGCGAGGCGCTCGCGCTCACGACCGTCGCCGAGGCGACGGCGAACGCCGTTCGCCAGGTCGCGGCGGCGATCGGCGCCGAGGGCGGGATGCTCGCCGCGAACCTGAAGGTCGCGGAAAAGTACGTCGAGGCGTTCTCCGGTCTCGCGAAGACCGGCAACACCCTGATCGTGCCGGCGAACCTCACGGACGTGTCGACGTTCGTTTCCACCGCGATGACGGTGCTCGACCGGACCAAGGCGTCGCTCGACACGCCCAAGTAGGCGATGGCGGACCGCGAGTTCGGCTTCGAGACCCTGGCTCTCCACGCGGGCCAGATTCCCGACGCGCAGACGGGCGCTCGCGCAGCGCCCATCTACCAGACGACCTCCTACGTCTTCGACAGCGCGGACCACGCCGCGAGCCTCTTCAACCTGCAGACCTTCGGCAACGTCTACACGCGCCTGTCGAACCCCACCACCGCGATGTTCGAGGAGCGCATGGCGGCCCTCGAGGGCGGGCGCGCGGCCGTGGCCACGGCCTCCGGCCAGGCCGCGGAGATGGTGGCGATCCTGAACCTCTGCCAGGCCGGCGACCACCTCGTGTCGTCCTCGAAGCTCTACGGGGGCACGCACACGATGTTCGCGGTGAACCTCCCGAAGCTCGGGATCGAGACCACCTTCGTCGATCCCGACGAGCCGGAGAATTTCCGGCAGGCGATCCGGCCCAACACCAAGGCCGTCTTCTCCGAGACGCTCGGCAATCCCGCCATCAACATGGTCGACATCGCCGCGGTCGGCGCGATCGCGCGCGAGGCGGGCGTTCCCTTCGTGGTGGACAACACCGCGGCCTCGCCCTACCTCTGCCAGCCCCTGCGGCACGGGGCGGACATCGTGGTTCACTCGGCCACCAAGTTCATCGGCGGCCACGGCACCACCATGGGCGGCGTCGTCGTCGAAAGCGGCAGGTTCCCGTGGGACAACGGCCGCTTCCCGTCGATGACCGAGCCTTCGGCCGGCTACCACGGCGTGCGATTCTTCGAGACCTTCGGCGACTTCGGTTTCACCATGAAGGCGCGCATGGAGATCCTGCGCGTCTTCGGGCCCGCCATCTCGCCGTTCAACGCCTGGATGCTGCTGCAGGGCCTGGAGACGCTGCCCGTGCGCATGGACCGCCACTGCGCCAATACCGCGGGCGTGGCGGATTTCCTGGGCGGCCATCCGAAGGTCGCCTGGGTGAACTATCCCGGCCTCGAAGGCAATCGCTACCACGACCTCACGAAACGCTACATGCCCCGGGGCGCCGGCGCGCTGCTCTCCTTCGGCCTGAAGGGCGGCTACGAGGCGGGCGTGCGGTTCATCGAGGGACTGCAATTCGTGAGCCACCTCGCCAACATCGGCGATGCCAAGTCGCTCGTGATCCACCCCGCCTCCACCACGCACCGGCAGTTGTCGGCGGCGGACCAGGTGGCCGCGGGCGTGCCGCCGGACATGGTGCGGCTCTCCGTCGGCCTGGAAACCCTGGACGACATCGTCTGGGACGTGGACCAGGCGCTCGCGCTCGCCTGAACCTCCGGGCCCGGCGTCCTGCGCCTTGCCTGCGGGGGCGATTTGACAGGCCCTGCAGCGCGTCATACGATGGTTTCAAACGGGCGTTTGAATCACGCGTTTGACGCGGTTCGCACGCCCTTCCACACCTCGGGGAGGCCACCTGATGCCCGTGCAACGCCCCGCGCGCCGGACGCCCGCGATGGATGCCCTGTCCCAGGACACCAAGTCGCGGATTCTCGATTCGGCGGAATCGCTTTTCATGGCGCACGGCTTCGAGGCGACGAGCCTGAGGCAGCTCACCACGGCCGCCGGCGTGAACCTCGCGGCGGTGAACTACCACTTCGGCACCAAGGAAGAGCTTTTCCAGGCGGTGCTCACGCGCCGGCTGGACCCGATGAACCAGGAGCGGATCGATCTCCTCGCCCGCTACGAGCGCGAGGGCGGAGGCCGCCCGCTCGCTTGCGAGAAGATCCTTTCGGCGATGCTGATCCCGGCGCTCAGGCTCTCGCGGGACGAAAGGCGCGGCGGGAAGGATTTCCTGCGCGTGCTCGGCCGCGCCTATGCCGATCCCGCGCCGTTCATCCGCCATTTCCTCTCGGCGCAGTACGCCGAGATGATCAACCGGTTCAAGGACGCGTTCCAGCGGGCGCTGCCGCACCTCACCAAGCAGGAACTCACGTGGCGCCTGCACTTCGTCATGGGCGCGCTCTCCTACACGCTCGCGGGCACGGATGCGCTGAAGCTCATGGCGCAGGTGATCCCGCACGACAAGGACAACGACGAGATGCTGCTGCAGCGTCTCGCGCCGTTCCTCGCGGCCGGCCTCAAGGCCCCGCTCGGCGACGCGAAGAAGCTCGAGTTCGTCTCGATCGAGCCGTGAAGGCCCCGTCCGGGGCGACGTCATGCCGGGCCCGCCCGCCACGCCGGGGGGCCCTTCGAGAAGGAGATTTGCCATGCTGACCATCATCCTTTCGGTCCTCGCCGTGATCGTTGCCGCCTGGGCGCTTGCCTACCATCGGGCAAATGGCATTGCCTGGTCGATGGCGCTCGCGATCGGCGCCGCGTGCCTCGCCGTGTTCGCGGCGGCGCCCGCGGCCGTCGTCGTCGCGGCCTGGGTCGCGGTCGGCGTCCTTGCGCTGCTGTCGGTGGTGAAACCGATCCGCCGGGCGGTCCTGACGGCCCCGCTCTTCGGCCTCTTCAAGCGCGTCCTGCCGCAGATGTCGCAGACCGAACAGGAGGCGCTGGACGCCGGCAGCGTCTGGTGGGATGCCGATCTCTTCTCCGGAAAGCCCGACTGGGCGAAGATGCTCGCCTACCCGAAGGCGACGCTCACGGCCGAGGAGCAGGCCTTCATGGACGGGCCGGTCGAGGAACTCTGCGGCATGCTCGACGAGTGGGACATCAGCTACGAGCGCATGGACCTGCCGCCCGAGGCATGGAAGTTCATCCGCGACCGGGGCTTCCTCGGCATCATCATCCCGAAGTCCTTCGGGGGCCTGGGCTTCTCCGCCTTCGCGCACTCCGAGATCGTCACCAAGATTTCCACCCGCAGCGGCGCGGCGGCGGTCACCGTCATGGTTCCCAACTCGCTCGGCCCGGCCGAGCTGCTGATCCACTACGGGACCGACGAGCAGAAGAACCACTACTTGCCTCGCCTCGCCAAGGGCAAGGAGATCCCCTGCTTCGCGCTCACCAACCCCGACGCGGGTTCCGATGCGGCGTCCATCCCCGACTTCGGCATCGTCTGCAAGGGCTCGCACGAAGGCCGGGAGGTCCTGGGCATCCGGCTCACCTGGGAGAAGCGCTACATCACGCTCGCGCCCGTGGCAACCCTCCTGGGCCTCGCCTTCAGGCTCCACGATCCGCAGAAGCTCCTCGGCGGCGAGGAGGACATCGGCATCACGCTGGCGCTGGTGCCGACCTCGCACGCGGGCGTCGTGGTCGGCCGCCGCCACAATCCGCTCGGCAGCGCCTTCATGAACGGCCCCACGACCGGCAAGGACGTCTTCATCCCGATCGACTGGGTGATCGGCGGCCAGGCGCAGGTGGGCACCGGCTGGCGCATGCTCATGGAATGCCTCGCCGCGGGCCGTTCGATCTCGCTGCCGTCCATGTCGATGGCCGCGGGCAAGATCGCCACCCGCGTGACCGGCGCCTACGCGCGCATCCGCACCCAGTTCAAGACGCCCATCGGCCGCTTCGAGGGCATCGAGGAGCCGCTCGCGCGCATCGGCGGCTCCACCTACCTCATGGACGGCATGCGCCGCATGACGATGGCCGCGCTCGACATGGGCGAGAAGCCCAGCGTCATCTCCGCCATCTGCAAGTACCACATGACCGAGCGCATGCGCTCGGTGATCGGGGACGCGATGGACGTCCACGGCGGCAAGGGGATCTGCCTGGGCCCCAACAACTACCTCGGGCGCGCCTACCAGACGGTGCCGATCGCCATCACCGTGGAGGGTGCCAACATCCTCACGCGTTCGCTCATCATCTTCGGCCAGGGGGCGATCCGCTGCCACCCGTGGGTGCTGAAGGAGATGCGCGCCGCGGGCGGCAACGACCTCGCGGCCTTCGACGAGGCGCTCTGGGGGCACGTCGCCTTCACGGCGTCCAACGCGGCGCGGGCCCTCTGGCTGGGCCTCACCGGCGGCAAGGGCATCTCGGTGCCCGGCTCGCGGCACACGCGTCGATACCTGCAGATCCTCACGCGCTTCTCGTCGGCCTTCGCGCTCCTCGCGGACATGTCCATGTTCGTGATCGGCGGCAGCCTCAAGCGCAAGGAGATGCTCTCCGCCCGGCTGGGCGACATCCTCTCCCATCTCTACATGATGTCGGCCACGGTGAAGCGCTTCCACGACGACGGCTGCCCCGAGGAGGACCTGCCGCTGCTCACCTGGGCCCTGTACGACAGCTCGTTCAAGATGCAGGTGGCGCTGGACGGGGTGCTCGCGAACTTCCCGAGCCGCCCGATCGCCTGGGCGCTTCGCCAGCTTGCGTTCCCGAAGGGACTCACGCTCACCGCCCCGCACGACAAGTGGGTCTCGCGCGTGGCGAAGCTCCTCATCGAGCCGGGACCCGTGCGCGACCGGCTTACCGCGGGCATCTACCAGCCGCGCAAGGAAGACGACCTCGTCGGGCGGCTCGAGTTCGCGATGGAGGCGGCCATCAAGGCCGAGCCCCTCGAGGCGAAGATCCGCGCCGCGCAGAAGGAAGGCAGGCTCGACCAGCGCACGCTGCCCGAGCGCCGCGAGGCGGCGTTGAAGGGCGGGATCCTCACGCAGGAGGAGTTCGAGCACCTTGCGCGCACGGACAGGCTGCGGCGCGATGTGATCATGGTCGACGATTTCCCGACCGACCTGTCCCGACAACCCACCCAGGAGAAGGCCCCATGGCCGCTGAAAACCGCCGCGTCCATGTAGTCGACGGGTCGCGCACGCCGTTCCTCAAGGCGAAGAAGGGGCTTGGTCCCTTCACCGGTTCCGATCTCGCGGTCGCCGCGGGACGCCCGCTCATCGCCCGCCAGCCCTTCGACGCGACGGCATTCGACGAGGTGATCGTCGGCGCGGCGATGCCCTCGGCCGACGAGGCCAACATCGGCCGCGTCGTGTCGCTGCGGCTGGGGTGCGGCGAGAAGGTCCCCGCATGGACCGTCATGCGCAACTGCGCCTCGGGCATGCAGGCGATCGACTCCGCGTACCTGAACATCCTGGCCGGGCGATCGAGCCTGGTGCTCGCCGGCGGCACGGACGCGATGAGCCATGCGCCCCTGCTTTTCGGGCCGGCGATGGTGAACTGGCTGGCCGACTGGTACGGGGCGAAATCCCTGGGGCAGAAGGCGGCCACCGCCGCGAAGTTCCGGCTCGCCAACCTCGCGCCGGTGATCGCCATCCTGCGCGGCCTGACCGACCCGGTGGTGAAGTTGTCCATGGGCTCGACGGCGGAGATCGTCGCCCGGCGCTTCGGCGTCACGCGCCAGATGATGGACGAGTTCGCGGTGGAATCGCACCGGCGACTCGCTTTCGCCCAGGACAACGGGCACCTCGCGGAGATCGAGGCGATCTACGGGCCCGACGGGACGGTGCATTCGACCGACGACGGCCTGCGGCGCGATTCCGCCGTGGAGAAGCTCGCGAAGCTGAAACCCGTCTTCGACCGGACCTACGGCAACGTGACGCCCGGCAACAGCTCGCAGATCACCGACGGCGCGGCGATGGTGATCCTCGCCGCCGAGGAAGTGGTGGACGAGTACGGGCTCACGAGCCTCGGCCGGGTGGTGGACGCCAACTGGGGCGCGCTCGACCCGGCGGAGATGGGCCTGGGACCGGTGCATGCGATCACGCCGATGCTCCAGCGCCACCGGCTCGGCTGGGACGACATCGATTGCGTGGAGGTGAACGAGGCCTTCGCCGCGCAGGTGCTCGGCTGCCTCGCCGCGTGGGAAAGCGATGCCTACTGCAGGGAGCACTTCGGCCTCGACCGCGCCTTCGGCAGGCTCGACCGCGGCAAGCTGAACATCGACGGCGGAGCCATCGCGCTGGGCCACCCCATCGGCGCCTCGGGCGCCCGCGTGGTGCTGCACGCGCTCAAGGTTCTCGAGCGAACGGGAGGCCGGCGCGCCGTCGCCTCGCTCTGCATCGGCGGGGGGCAGGGCGGCGCCATGCTCCTCGAGCGGCCCTGACAACGGAAAGAACGACATGGATCTGAAGCACTGGGTACTCGAGACCGACGCGCAGAACCTGGCGTGGCTGCGGTTCGACCGCGCGGGCTCCGCGACCAACACCTTTTCGACGGAGGTGCTCCGGGAGCTGGGGCGGATCGCCGATCACCTCGCCGCCATGCCGCCCAAGGGGCTCGCGATCCTCTCGGCCAAGGAGAACGGCTTCGCGGCTGGCGCGGACATCGACGAGTTCACGAAGATCTCGAGCGCGGACGAGGCCATGGCCTTCACCACGCTCGGCAACGAGGTCTTCGACAGGATCGCCGCGCTCCCCTTCCCGACGCTCGCCATGATCCACGGGTTCTGCATGGGCGGCGGCACGGAGCTGGCGCTCGCCTGCCGCTACCGCATCGCCGACGACGGCGCGAAGACGCGCATGGCGCTGCCGGAGGTGCTCATCGGGATCGTGCCGGGTTGGGGGGGCGCCAAGCGCCTGCCGGCGCTCGTCGGCGCGGCCGGCGCCCTGGACCTCATGCTCACGGGCCGCGGCATCGACGGCCGTCGCGCGAAGAAGCTCGGGCTCGTGGACGCGGTCACGCAGAAGCGCCACTTCGAGAACGCCGTGAGGATGTTCCTCGCGAATCCGCCGCCGCCGCACCGGCCGCCGCTTTCGGCCGCCATGACCGGGTGGCCGGGGGTGCGCTCGCTCGTGGCCTTCCTGTCGCGAAAGAAGGTGGCGCAGAAGGCGCGCGCGGACCATTACCCCGCGCCCTACGCGATCATCGACCTGTGGAAGGACTTCGGCGGCGACGTGCGCAACGTCCCCGTCGATCATCCGGGGTCGATGGCGAGCCTCTTCGCGCATCCGACGACGCGAAACCTGATCCGCCTCTTCAAGCTCCAGGACCGGATGAAGGCCCTGGGCAAGCCCGCCGCCGGCGCGCCGGGCGAGCCGGAGGAGGCGATCGAGCCCATCCGCCACCTGCACGTCATCGGCGCGGGGGCGATGGGGGGCGACATCGCCGCCTGGAGCGCGCTGAAGGGCATCACCGTCACCCTCCAGGACCTTTCGCCCGATCGCATCGCGCCCGCCGTCCAGCGGGCCCATGCGCTCTACCGCAAGCGCCTGAAGCAGCCGCACCTGGTCCAGGCCGCCTTCGACCGCCTCATTCCCGACGTGAGGGGCGACGGCGTGGCCAAGGCCGATCTCGTGATCGAGGCCATCGTCGAGAACGCGGAGATCAAGCGAAAGCTCTTCGCCGGCCTCGAGCCGCGGATGAAGCCGGGTGCGATCCTCGCCTCGAACACCTCGAGCATCCCGCTGCAGGAGCTCTCCGGCGTCCTCAGGTCGCCCGAGCGGCTCGTCGGGCTGCACTTCTTCAATCCGGTCGCGATGATGATGCTGGTGGAGATCGTCGAGGGCCCGCAGACCTCGCCCGCCGTCATGCGGGCCGGGCAGGCCTTCGCGCGGCAGATCGACAAGCTCCCGCTGCCCTGCAAGAGCGCGCCGGGCTTCCTCGTGAACCGCGTTCTCTCGCCTTACCTCATGGAGGCGATGCTGATGCTGGACGAAGGCGTGCCCGGCGAGACCCTCGACGCCGCCGCGAAGGACTTCGGCATGCCGATGGGTCCCATCGAGCTCGCCGACATGGTGGGTCTCGACATCTGCTGGGCGGTCGGGCAGGAACTCGCCAGGCCCGGCATGCCGATCCCGAAGAAGCTGCAGGCCGCGATCGAGGCGAAGAACCTCGGCAAGAAGACCGGCAAGGGCTTCTACACCTGGGTCAGGGGCAAGCCGCAGAAGGCGAGCGGGAGCGGCTCCGTGGATCTCAAGCCCATCGCGGACCGGCTGGTGATCCCGGCGCTCAACGAGGCGGTGGCGTGCCTGCGGGAGAAGATCGTGGCCGACGCCGACCTGTGCGACGCGGGGGTCATCTTCGGCACGGGTTTCGCGCCGCACCGCGGCGGGCCGATCTCGGCGATCCGGGAGCGCGGCAAGGACTCGTGGCTGAAGACGATGGCCGGGCTGAAGGCGAAGCACGGCGAGCGGTTCGAGCCCGACACCGGGTGGGACGCGATCTGATGCCGGCGCCGCATCCGAGCCAGGCGCGCCGCATCGGGCGACGGGCGCCGTCGAGCGCGGACGGCCGGTGAATTGAGTCCCGCGCTCGCACTGTGGGATCGGCTGAAGGCCGTGCCCTTCGGCAAGGCGATCTTCACGAGGATCGTCTGCTGGAAGGCGCCGTACTTCGGGAGCATCCGCCCGCGGTTCGAGGAGTTGCGTCCGGGCCGCGCGCGGGTATCCATGCGCAAGCGCCGATCGGTGACGAACCACATCGGCACGGTACACGCGATCGCGATGTGCAATCTCGCGGAACTGGCTGCCGGCACGATGACGGAAATCACCCTCCCGCCCGGGATGCGCTGGCTGCCCAAGGGCATGAGCGTCGAGTACCTGAAGAAGGCGTCCTCCGGCGTCGAGGCGAGCGCCACCGTGGACGAGATCCGGGAGGGCCCCGGACGCGACGTCCCCGTGACCGTGGAGGTGAGGGACAGCGCGGGCGATCCCGTCTGCCGCGCGGTCATCACGATGTGGGTCTCGCCGCGCCCCAGGGACTGACGCGCGATGGAGCTTCGCGACACGGCGAAGGCGGCCGATGGCATCGATCTCGCCGTCACGCGTTTCCCGGCCGAGGGCCGGGCCTGGGGCACGGTCCTCGTCGCCGGGGCCATGGGCGTGCGCCAGGACTTCTACGAACCGCTCGCGCGCTTTCTTGCCGAGGGCGGCCTGCACGTCCTCACCTTCGACTATCGGGGCGTGGGCGCCTCCCGTGACGGCGGCCTGCGCGGCGTCCGCGCGAGCATCACCACGTGGGCCATGAGCGACCTCGACGCGATGCTGCGCGAGGCGCGGGCGATGGGGTCCGGCCTGCCGGCCTTCGCGATCGGACACAGCCTCGGGGGCCAGCTCTTCGGCGCCGTGCCGGAGACGGCCGGCCTGCGCGCCTTCGTGACCGTCACCGCGGGCTCGGCGTGGTACCGGCACAACGAGCGGATGTCGCTGCGGGTGCGGCTTTTCTGGTTCGCGGCCATCCCGCTCCTCACGCCGCTCTTCGGCTATTTTCCGGGAAGGCGGCTGGGCATGGTGGGCGACCTGCCGGCCGGGGTCGCCTGGCAGTGGCGGCGCTGGGCGACCCACCCGCAATACCTCCTGTCCGAGGGCGAGGCCATGCGGCGCAGCTTCGAGGCGGTGAACGTTCCCGTCCTGGGCTATTCCTTCGCGGACGACCCGATGCTCACGAAGCACGCGATCGACGAACTGCACGGCTTCTACCGCAACGCGCGCGTGGAACGGCGTCACGTCGAGCCGGCGGACGCGGGGCGCGACCGCATCGGCCACCTCGGGTACTTCCTGCCGGCGAGCCGCGACGGGCTCTGGCGCGAAACGCTCGCGTGGCTGCGCGAAAGGGCGCTTCCGTGAGTCGGCCGCAGGGCCGCGGGCGCCACGTCCCCGTGGGCGACGGCGATTCGATCGCGGACGTCTTCGCCGCCCGCGTCGCGCTGTCGCCGGAGGCAACGGCATACCGCGAGTTCGACACCGCGGCACAGGCGTGGAAGGCGCACACCTGGTCCGAGACGGCGCGCATGGCGGCGCGCGTGCGCGCCGGGCTGGCGGGCGAGGGGCTCGCGACGGGCGATCGCGTGGCGATCATGCTGCGCAATTGCCGGCAGTGGGTCTGGTTCGACCAGGGCGCGCTGGCGCAGGGGCTCGTCACGGTGCCGGTCTACGTCGACGACCGGCCCGACAACATCGCCTATTGCCTGAACGATGCCGACGTGAAGCTGCTGGTCGTGGAGGGCGAGGAGCACCTGAAGCGGCTCGCGGACGTTCGCGACCGGATGCCGGGCCTGAGGCGCATCGTGACCCTCAGGAAGGCATCGGCGCGCGACCCGCTCGTCCGCTTCCTGGACGACTGGCTGCCGGGGACCGCGGCGGGCGGCCCCGCGGCTGCCGTCGACGGCAGGGCGCTCGCCACCATCGTCTACACCTCGGGCACGACGGGTCGGCCGAAAGGCGTGATGCTGTCGCACCGGAACATGCTCCAGAACGCGGTGTCGGGGCTTGCCGTCATCGACGTTCGCGCGGAGGACGTCTTCCTGTCGTTCCTGCCGCTGTCGCACATGTTCGAGCGCACCGTGGGCTACTACCTCACGCTGATCGCCGGGGCGCAGGTGGCCTTCGCCCGCTCGATCGCGCAGCTCGCGGAGGACTTCGGGAGCGTGAGGCCGACGGCGATCGTGTCGGTGCCGCGGATCTACGAGCGCCTGCACGCGACGATCCAGGGCCAGCTCCGGGAGGCTCCGGGCGCGAAGCGGCGCCTGTTCGATTTCGCGAGCCGCACCGGCTGGAGCCTCTTCGAATGGCGGCAGGGCCGGGGGCCCTGGAAGGCGTCGTTTCTCCTGTGGCCGGCCCTCAGGGCCTTCGTCGCGGCGAGGCTCCTCGAGCGCCTCGGCGGCAGGCTTCGCATCGCGGTGAGCGGCGGCGCGGCATTGAGCCCCCGCATCGCGAGGACCTTCATCGGGCTGGGACTGCCGATCTGCCAGGGATACGGCCTCACCGAGGCGTCGCCCGTGGTGTCCGTGAACCGCCTCGAGAGGAACGACCCGGCCTCGATCGGCGCCGTCCTGCCGGGCATCGAGGTGTCGTTCGGGGAAAACGGCGTGCTGCTGGTGCGCGGCGCGAACGTGATGATGGGCTACTGGCGCAATCCCGAGGCGACGGCGCAGGCCGTGGATGCCGAAGGCTGGCTCGACACGGGCGACCAGGCGAAGCTCGAGAACGGCCTGCTCTACATCACCGGGCGGATCAAGGAGATCATCGTGATGGCCAACGGCGAGAAGGTGCCGCCGGTGGACATGGAACTCGCGATCGAGCTCGACCCGCTGCTCGCCCAGGTGCTCGTGACGGGCGAGGGCAGGCCCTTTCTCGGCGCGCTGGTCGTCGTCGATCGCGAGGCCTGGAACGAGATGGCGGAGGCGAACGGCCTTGCCGCCGATCCCGCGGGCGAGGGTCGCGAGCGGGCGGAAAAGTTCGTGCTCGCGCGGATCGCGAGGCAGGTGCACGAATTCCCCGGCTACGCGCAAGTCCGGCGCGTGGCGCTCCTCGCCGAACCGTGGACCGTGGACAACGGATTGCTCACGCCGACGCTCAAGCCGCGTCGCAGCCGGATTCTCGAGCGATACGCCGACCGCGTCGCCGACATCTACCGGGGCCACGGTGACTGATGGAGTAGAATCAAACGCTCGTTTGAAACCCATGAACGCAGACCTCCCCAAGGGCGAACAGCCCGTCCTTCGCATCATCCCCATGCCGGCGGATACGAACGCCCACGGCACGATTTTCGGCGGGTGGGTGATGGCGCAGGTCGACCTCGCCGGGAGCGTCCCGGCCTACGAGCGCGCGCAGGGTCCCGTGGTGACGGTGGCGGTGAACTCCGTCCTCTTCAAGGAACCCGTCTTCGTGGGGGACCTGGTGAGCTTCTACGCGCGCGTGCTGAAGGTCGGGCGCACGTCCGTCACCGTCGACGTGGAGGTGTTCGCGCAGCGCGGACGCGACGGCCGCATCGGCGCCGTGAAGGTGACGGAGGCGCAGCTCACCTACGTCGCCATCGACGCCGAGCGCCGCCCGCGCCCGATTCCCGGCGGCCTGGACAAGGCCTAGGCCGCCGCCGCCCACCTTCGAAACCCAGCCCGCCCGGGCGGGCAAGCTCCAGGAGAACCCCGTGTCGAAATTCATCGTCCGCAAGGCCGCCGTCCTCGGCGCAGGCGTCATGGGCGCGCAGATCGCCGCGCACCTCGCGAATGCCGGCGTGCAGCCCGTCCTTTTCGAACTCGCCGCCGAGGGTCGCGACAAGAACGCCAACGTGAAGAAGGCGCTCGAAGGGCTCGCGAAACTCGAACCGAGCCCGCTCGCCGTGAAGTCGATCGTCGAGCGCATCACGCCCGCCAACTACGACGAGCACCTGGCGCTTCTCGCCGGATGCGATCTGGTGATCGAGGCGATCAGCGAGCGGATGGATTGGAAGAAGGCGCTCTTCGACAAGGTGGCGCCGCACCTGGCGCCCGGGGCGATCTTCGCCTCCAACACGTCCGGGCTCTCGATCACGGAACTCTCCGACGTC
The DNA here is from genome assembly GCA_035432885.1 of Usitatibacteraceae bacterium. Classification (GTDB taxonomy): domain Bacteria; phylum Pseudomonadota; class Gammaproteobacteria; order Burkholderiales; family Usitatibacteraceae; genus FEB-7. The sequence continues at coordinate 549 of DAORTX010000015.1, read as the reverse complement.
CTCCCCGCGGCCCTCCGGCCGCGCTTCTGCGGCATCCACTTCTTCAATCCGCCGCGCTACATGCGGCTGGTGGAGATCATCCCCACGGCGGCGACGGACCCGGCGGTCGTGGACGACCTCGAGGCCTTCCTCACCACGACGCTCGGCAAGGGCGTGGTCCGCGCGAAGGACACGCCCAATTTCGTCGCCAACCGCGTGGGCGTCTTCTCGATGCTCGCGACGATGCACCACACGCTCGCCTACGGGCTGGGCTTCGACGAGGTCGACGCGCTCACCGGCCCGGCCATCGGCCGCGCGAAGAGCGCCACCTACCGCACCGCCGACGTCGTGGGCCTGGACACCATGGCCCATGTCGTGAAGACCATGGCGGACACGCTTTCCGCCGATCCCTGGCACCCGCACTACCAGGTGCCGGAATGGCTCTCCGGCCTGGTGGCCAAGGGCGCGCTCGGGCAGAAGACCAAGGCCGGCATCTTCGTGAAGAAGGGCAAGGAGATCCACGTCCTCGATCTCGCGAAGAAGGATTACCGCGCGTCGGCTGGCGCGATT
>DAORTX010000014.1:0-23163 GCA_035432885.1 Usitatibacteraceae bacterium | reverse complement strand
TCGTGTGGTTCGAGATCGAGACCACGGGCGTCACCGCCCACGGCTCCATGCCGGAAGTGGGCGAGAACGCCATCAACAAGATGGCGCACGTGATCGGCGATCTCGAGGGCTTCCGCTTTCCGGTGGAGTCGCACGAGGTGATGGGCAAGCCCACGCTGAACGTGGGCACGATCCGCGGCGGCCTGAACACCAACTCGGTGCCGGACTCGGCGACGATCACCGTGGACATGCGCACCGTGCCGGGCATCGACCACGGGCACCTGTGCCATTCGCTCGCGACGCTCCTCGGCCCGCGCGGCGCGACCGTGAAGCCCATCGTGGACACGCCCTCGCTCTACACCGAACCCGAGGCCGAGTGGGTGCAGGAAGTCTTCGAGGTCTGCACGCCCTTCCTCGACGCCCGCCCGACGCCGAAGACGATCACTTTTTCCACCGACGGCGCCTTCCTCAAGCAGGGTTACGGCGGCGTTCCGGCGGTGATCCTCGGCCCCGGCGAGCCGAAGCTTGCGCACCAGACGGACGAGTGGTGCTCGATGGCGAGGATCGAACAGTCGGTGGATGCGTTCGCGACGATCATGCGGCGCTGGTGCGGCGTGTAGGAAAGCGTTCGCGCGATGGCCGCCACGGGAAGCGATCCGCAACCTGCCCGCCTGAAGCTCGCCGCGGGCCTGCTCGCGGCGTTTCTCTTCGTCCTGCCCTTCTCGTCGAGCGCGGCGCTGCGCAACGCGTTCCTCGCCGGCGCGGCCTTGAGCCTCGCCTACGCGGCCGCGAAAGGCGCGCTCGTGCGTCCGCGCCTGCCTCCGTGGCGCGTGCTGGCGCCGATGCTCGCCTATGGCGCGTGGTGCCTGGCTTCCGTCGCCTGGAGCGTGGATCCGGCGTATTCGCGATCGGAGCTCCGGCCGGGGCTGCTCTATCCCCTGATCGCCTTCCTGGCCTTCTTCGCGGCCACGACCGACATCGCCGCGATCGACCGCTGGTCCTGGAGTCTGTCGGCCGGGCTTGCCGGGCTGGGGCTCGCGGCGGTCGCCGAGGTCGTCCTCAACGGCTGGTGGGATCCGCAGCGCTGGCACGGCGACGTCGGCTTCTACGCGACCCACGTGGTCCTTGCGCTGCCGATGCTCGCCTGGGCGTTCCTGCGCGCCGGCCCCGCCGCCCTCGCCACGCGAACGGCGCTCGCGGCCATCGCCCTCCTCACGCTGGTGGTCATGTCGTGGAACGACAACCGCATCGCCTGGATCGCCCTTGCCGCGATGACCGCCCTCGCGGTCTTTCTGCATCGCGACCGCCTGGCGGGACCGCGTCGCGGGTGGATCATCGGGGGCACGGTGGCCGCGATGGTCGCCTTCGCGGCCCTCTTCGCGCTCTCGCTGGAGCAGCGCGCGGCCCGCCTCGAAGGAACGGAATTCGCCGAGGAAGCCCGGATCGCGCACGACCCGCGCCCGGCGATCTGGGACTACGCGGCCCGGCGCCACGGCGAGGCGCCCTGGATCGGCTTCGGCTACGGCCGCGGCATCCTGCAGCTGGAATTCCGCACCGGCGTGACCCCGGGCGTCGACAACCGCAAGCACACGCACGCGCACAACACGGCGCTGAACGTCCTTCTCCAGGGCGGGCTGATCGGGCTGGCACTCTTCGCATGGATGGTCGCGGCCCTGGTCCGCGAGATGGCGGCGGGGCTGGGCCCCGGGGGCGAACGGCGACTCGTGGCCGCCCTGGGACTGGCGCTCCTGGCCGGGTTCGCGGTCCGCAACATGACCGACGACTTCCTCGTCCGCCACAACGCGCTGCTCGCGTGGTCGCTCGCCGGCGCGGTGCTGGGGGCGCTCCGCCCGCCGGCGCGCGCTACTTCCGCCAGAAGGCCGGCGTGACGAGCACGATGATCGCGAAGAGCTCCAGGCGACCGAGGAGCATGGTCGCCGTGCACACCCACTTCTGGAAGTCCGAGAGCGACGCGTAGGTCGACGCCGGCCCCACGATGCCCAGCCCCGGGCCGAGGTTGTTGATCGAGGCCAGCACCGCGGACACCGAGGTCACGATGTCGAGCCCGCTGCCCATGAGCAGCATCATCGTCACGATGACCGTGGCGCCGTACATCAGCATGTAGGCGAGCACCGCGAAGATCAGGTTGTTGTCGATGACCCGGCCATCCACCTTCACCTGGACCACCGCGCTCGGATGCACGATCCGGGTGAGCTCGCGCAGCGCCTGCTTGAACAGAACCACCGCGCGGATCATCTTGATGCCCCCGCCCGTGGAGCCCGCGCTCGCGAGGAAGCAGGACAGGAAGAGCATGAACGCCGGCGCGAACACGGGCCACTGCGTGTAGTCGGTGGAGGAATATCCCGTGGTCGTGCCGACGGAGACCACGTTGAACACGGCGTGGCGCATCGCCGTCACCAGGTCCGGGTAAATTCCCTGGCCCCACAGGTGCACGCCGACCAGGAAGGTGGCCGCTCCCGCCCAGAGGGCGACGCGCCGGGCTTCCGGATCGCGGCCGTAGGCGACGAGGCTGCGTCCGCGGAAGGCCAGGAAGTGGACGGTGAAGTTGACCGCCGAGAACAGCATGAAGACGACGGCCACCGCCTCGATCGCGGGCGAATCGAAGTACGCGAAGCTCGCGTCATGGGACGAGAACCCGCCGAGGCCGACCGTCGTGAAGGCGTGCATCAGGGAGTCCGCGCCTTCCATCCCCGCCAGCTTGTAGGCGCCGGCGCAAGCCGCGGTGAGCGCGAAGTACACGAGCCACAGGCCCTTGGCGGTCTCCTCGATGCGCGGCGTGAGCTTCGCGTCCTTCATGGGCCCGGCCATCTCCGCGCGGAAGAGCTGGCTGCCGCCCACGCCCAGCAGCGGCAGGATCGCGACGGCGAGCACGATGATGCCCATGCCGCCCATCCAGATCATCATCGTTCGCCAGATGTTGAGCGAGACGGGCAGGCTGTCCAGGCCCGTGAGGACCGTCGCCCCGGTCGCCGTGAGCCCGGAGACGCACTCGAAGTACGCGTCGGTGAAGGTGAGGTCCGTCAGGTGCGACAGGAGCGGCATGGTCGCGAACGCCGGCAGGACGGTCCACACCAGCGCCACCAGGAGAAATCCGTCGCGCGGCTGGATCTCGCGCCGGTGGCGCCCGCGCGTGGCGAGGTAGAGCACGCTTCCGGACACGAGCGTGATGACCAGCGCCTGCATGTAGTGGCCGTGGGCGCCGTCGCGCAGCAGGTGCGAGGCGGCGTAGGGCACGGCGAGGCTCGTGCCGAAGAGCACCAGCACTACCCCGAGCACGTTGAGGACGGGAGCCACCCGCTCGAGGAGCGAGAGCCGCCGGAGCTTCACGAAGGCCACGGGCCGGAGGATTCGCTTCACGGGCGATCGCCGCTCGCGGCCGTCAGAAGAAACCCACGCCCACTTCGAAGAGCTTCTCGACCTTCGGAATCATGCGCTTCTGCGTGAGGAACACGACGACGTGGTCGTCGGGCTCGATGAGGTGGCCGTCCTCCTCCGCGACGATGGCCTCGCCCCCGCGGATGATGCCCACGATGACCGCGCCGGGCGGCAGGTCGATCTCGCGGATGCGCCTGCCCACCACGCGCGAGGTCTTGCGGTCGCCGTGGGCGATGAGTTCCAGCGCCTCGGCGCGTCCCCGCCGCACGCTGTGCACCGCCACCACGTCGCCGCGGCGCACGTGCTCCAGGAGCGACCCGAGCGTGGCGAGCGCCGGCGAGATCGCGATGTCGATCTGCCCGCCCTGCATGAGGTCGCCGTAGGCGCGGCGGTTGATGAGCGCGATCACCCGCCGCGCGCCCATGCGCTTGGCGAGCAGCGCCGACATGATGTTCGCCTCGTCGTCGTTGGTCACCGACACGAAGAGGTCGGTGTCTTCCACGTTCTCGTCGCTCAGCAGGTCCTCGTTGCTCACGTCGCCGTTGAGCACCAGGGCCGACGAGAGCTGCCCCGCGAGGTACTCGCACCGGCGCTTCGACGATTCGACCACCTTCACGTTGATCTTTTCCTCGAGCGCGCGGGCGAGCCTCAGGCCGATGTTCCCGCCCCCCGCGATGATCACCCGCTCGACGGCCCGGTCGACGTGGCGCATGTGCGACATCACCTTGCGGATGTGCCCGGCGGCCGCGACGAAGAACACCTCGTCGCCCGGCTGCACGATGGTGTCGGGCGCGATGTCGAGCGGCCGGTCGTTGCGGTAGATCGCCGCCACCTTCACGTCGACGTCCGGCAGCATCCGCTCGAGGTCGCGCAACGGGTGGCGGACGATCGGGCCGCCTTCGACCGCGCGGACCGCCACGACGTTGATCTTGCCGCCGGCGAACTCCACCACCTGGAGCGCCTCGGGAAACTCGATCAGCAGCTCGATGTACTCCGTCACGATCTGCTCGGGGCAGATGGCGTGGCTCACGGAGAAGCATTCGTCGCCGAGGAGCTCGGGGTGGGAGCCGAACCAGGTGGACCGGATGCGCGCGATGCGCTTGGGGATGTTGAAGACGGCGTGGGCCACCTTGCATGCCACGAGATTGGTCTCGTCGCTCGCCGTCACGGCGAACATCATGTCCGAATCCGCCGCACCCGCCTCGGCCAGGATTTCCGGGTGCGCGGCGTTCCCCGTGACGGTGCGCAGGTTGAACTGGTTCTGCAGCTCGCGCAGGCGCTCGGCGTTCGTGTCGACGACGGTGACGTCGTTCTTCTCGGACACCAGGCTGCCGGCGACGCTGGCGCCGACCTGGCCAGCGCCCAGGATGAGGATCTTCAAGTTCTCGCGGGTCCGTGACGGATGGTGGCGGCAATTCTACGCCGGCCCGGCGCCGGCCCTAGAGGGAGGCGATCAGCTTCACCGCGAGGGCCAGCAGGAACACGGCGAAAGCTTTCTTGAGGACTTCCACGGGAAGGCGATGCGCGAGACGCGCGCCCCACGGCGCGACGAACACGCTCGTCACGGAAATGCCCAGGAGCGCCGGCAGGTAGACGTAGCCCAGGGTCCACGCCGGCAGCGACGGCACCGTGACGCCGGCGCCGACGTAGCCGATCGTGCCGGCGATGGCCACCACCAGGCTGATCGCGGCCGAGGTGCCGATGGCCGAGCGAAACGGCACGCCCCAGAACGCCATGAAGGGAAGCGAGATCATGGCGCCGCCGACGCCCACGAGACCCGAGATGCCGCCGATCAGCGCGCCGACCCCCACGAGCCCCGCGCGGCCGGGCATGGGCCGCTCCCGCGTGGTCTTCAGGCCGAAGAGGATCTGCGCGGTCACGTAGAACACGAAGGCGAGGAAGAAGTACTTGAGGAAGGCCACCGGCGTGACCCGCGCGATCGCGCCCGCGGCGAGCCCCGCCAGCGCGATTCCCGGCGCCACGGCGCGCACGATGTCCCCGCGGACCGCGCCGTGCCGGTGGTGCTCGCGCGCGCTCGATGCGGAGGCGGGCACGATCACGGCGAGCGAGGTGCCCAGCGCGAGCGGCATCACGTGTTCCGGGGGAAAGCCGAAGGCGAGGAAAACCAGCCCGAGGATCGGCACCGTCATGGCGCCGCCGCCGATGCCCAGGAGCCCCGAGAAGAACCCGACGAAGACGCCTAGCCCGGCGTAGGTGAGCCAGGTGAGCGCCTCACCCGGCATCGCGCGCGAGCAACCTGTTGACGATCGCCCATTCGCCGGGCGTGACCGGGGTGATCGAGAGGCGGTTGCCGCGGCGAAGGACCACCATGTCCGAAAGATCCTCGCGGCCGCGCAGTTCCTCGAGGGACAGGAGCCGCGTCTTCTTCACGAGCTTCACATCCACGAGCACCCAGCGCGGGTTCTCGCGAGCCGACTTCGGGTCGTGGTACGGGCTCTTCGCGTCGAACTGCGATTCGTCGGGATGGGGGCCGCTCGCCACCTTCGCGATCCCCGCGATGCCGGGCACCGCGCAACTCGAGTGGTAGAAGAGCACGCCGTCGCCCACGCGCATCGCGTCGCGCATGTAGTTGCGCGCCAGGTAGTTGCGCACGCCGAACCACGGCGTGGTCTTGCCGGGCGCGCGGGCGAGGTCGTCGATCGAGAACTCGTCCGGCTCGGACTTCATCAGCCAATGGGACATGGCGGGCCTGGAGGTCGGCGGTTCCCTGCGGTGTTCGTCCGGGCCGCACTCGAACCCACAGGTTCAAGTCGGTCGCTCACCGAGCGCCGCAGGTACGTCCGCATGGGACGCGCACAATAGCACTCATCGGGCGAGCATCCTTGCTTAACAAATTATCGGCTCGAAGATGTAAGCCCGGACGAACACCGCAGGAAACCGGCAGGCTTGCCGGGCGGCGCGGGGGCCGCTAGAAGAGCTTGTCCTGGTCGGCGGCGAGCGCCGATTCCAGCGTCTCCTGCATCGCTGCGATTCTACGCTGATAGTCCGCACCGTCAACGACGGGCGCGGATTTCGCGGGCTTCTTCGAGAGGTATTCGTGGGCGATGTTGAGCGCGGCCATGATCGCGATGCGCTCGTTGCCCGTGACCTTGCCCGAATCGCGCAACTCCTTCATGCGGCGATTCAGGAATTCCACGCTGGACTGCAGCTGCAACTCCTCGCCCTCGGGACAGGCCACGCGGAACTCGCGGCCGAGGAGCTGGATGGCGAAGCCCTTGTCGCGGGCGCCGGCGCCTTCGTCGCTCATGCCTCGATCTCCGGGATCTGCTTGAGCAGCGCCTCGATGCGCGCCTTGGCCGCGGCGAGCTTTTCCACCAGGCGCGAATTCTCGTCGGCCTTCGTCGCGAGCTGCTGGCGAAGGTCGCGACCCTCTTCCCGCAGCTGGCGAAGTTGCGAGACGGCCTGTTCAACCTTCGCTTCGAGGGCTGAGAGCTCGGAATCCATTCACGCAGATTATTGGAAAATCATTGCCCGGTCAATGTGTAAGCGCTTATTTTGAAAGTGGTTTCGAATGTAATGGTGGCCGGTCGGCACGGCCCCGGCGTATCATCGCGGCAGCAATCGGGTGTCCGGGAAGCCGGTGAAATGCCGGCGCTGCCCCCGCAACGGTAAGCCAGTGTGGGCCACCCCCCAGCCACTGCAGCCCCAACAGGCCGCGGGAAGGCGGTGGTCAAGTCTGGCGAGCCCGGAGACCGGCCCGATGGCTACGGTCCGGCCGGGAATCCTGTTCCCTGCCGGGAGATCTGAACCCGTGGGCCTGCGGGGACGCTGGCTCGCCCGGAACAAGAAGGGCCTTTCCCATGAAAACCTCGCCCCTGGCCGGCCTCGCCGCCGCCGTGGCTTTGGGCGCCCATGCCCAGCAAGTCGCTCCTTCCTTCGCCCCGACCCTCGCCTTCCAGCCGCTCGATTCCGTCGTCGTCACCGCCATCCGAAGCCCGCAGCGCGCGAGCGAGGCGCTGCGCGACGTCGAGGTGATCACGCGAGACGACATCGACCGCGCGGGCACCGTCTCGCTCGCGGAAATCCTGCAACGGCGCGCCCTGGTCGAATTCCGCGGAACCGGCGGCGCGGGCCAGCCCGCGGGCCTCTTCCTGCGCGGGGCCAACCCCGGCCACACGCTCGTCCTCGTCGACGGCCTGCGCGTGAGTTCGGCCACCGTCGGCACCACGTCGATCGAGAACATCCCGGTCGACCTGATCGAGCGGATCGAGGTCGTGAAGGGGCCGCTCTCCAGCCTCTACGGGCCCGATGCCATCGGCGGCGTGGTGCAAATTTTCACCCGCGCCGCGACGAAGCCGCGCCTCTTCGCCACGGCCGGCGCCGCAGGCTCGGGCGAAGCGCGGCTGGCCGCGGGATTCACCGCGATCGAGGGCGCGGCCACGGTTTCCTTCTCCGCGGGCGGGCGCACGGTGGACGCGGCAAGCGCCACCAACGAGCGCGCCTACTGCCACGACCCGGACCGGGATCGCTACGACAACGCGTTCGCGAATCTCCAGGTCCTGGGCCGGCTCACGAAAAGCGAGACGCTCGAATTCGCCGGCTTCACGAGCCGCGGCCGCGCGCGCTACGACGGCTGCCCCGACGCGCAGGGCCGCTTCGCCAACGACCGCAACGTGCAGACGCTCTCGGGCGCGAACCTGTCCTCGTCGATGGCCTACGGGCCCGGCTGGACCAGCCGGCTCACGCTGGGCCAGGGGCGCGACGAGCTCGCCATCGAGGGCCACGAGCCGGCCCGCTTCGAGACCCGGCAGGACCAGGCCTCCTGGGTGCACGAGTTCAGGACGCCGGCGGGCAAGTTCCTCGCCGGCGCCGAGACGCTGCGCCAGAAGGTGCTCTCGCCCACGCCATTCACGCGGACGCGGCGCGACACCCAATCCGCGTGGGTGGCGCTCGACGAATCGTGGCGCGGCTACCGTCTCGAAGCCTCCGCGCGGCGCGACGACGACGACCAGTTCGGCGCCCGCAACACCGGCGCCGTGAGCGGCGGCGTTGCGTGGGAAGGCGTGGGCCTTCTCACCGCGACCGTCGGCCGCGGCTTTCGCGTGCCGACCTTCTTCGACCTCTACGCGCCGACGTCCGATTTCTACGTGCCCAACCCCGACCTGCGCCCGGAGCGCAGCCGCAGCCGCGAGCTGGGGTGGCGCAGCGAGGACCTGGGTGGCTGGCGCGGCCGGCTTACCGCGTTCGATCACCGCATCGAGGACCTCATCACCTACGTGTTTCCCACGATGGCCAACGTGCGCCGGGCGCGCATCCGCGGGATCGAGGCGACGGCCGAGACGACGGTGTGGGGCACGCAGGTGAAGGCATCGCTCGCGGTGCAACGGCCGCGCGACGAGGATTCCGGATTCCGTCTCCAGGGCCGCGCCCTGCGCTTCGGCCGCCTCGAGGCCACGCGCAACTTCGGCGACTGGGCGGTCTCCGGCGGCGTCACCGCGAGCGGCGAGCGCTTCGATTCCACCACGGAGTCCGCGGCCTCGCGGCTGCCGGGCTACGCGATCGCCGATGCCACCGTGGCCTGGTCCGCCCGCAATGGCTGGCGCCTCGAGCTGGTCGCCTCGAACCTGTTCGACCGGCGCTACGAGCACACCGTCGGCTACGATGCCCCGCGGCGCTCCGTGCTGCTGAACGTGCGCTTCGAGACGTCCTGACTCGCGGGACTCGAAGGGGACGCTTCCCTTCGAATGAAGGGGACGCTTCATTCCCGTCCCCTTCATCGATATTTGCTACTCTGGCGGCCATGGTTCCCGACCCGATCGGCGTCGACTCGCTGCGGCGCGTGCTGGTGGTGAAGCTTCGCCACCACGGCGATGTGCTCCTCACCTCGCCGGTCTTCCAGGTGCTGGCGGCCCGGGCGCCGCAGGCCGAGATCGATGCGCTGGTCTACGCCGACACGCGCGACATGCTGGCGGGCCACCCCGCGGTCTCGGCCCTCCACCTCATCGACCGCGAGTGGAAGCGGCAGGGATTTCTCCTGCAGGCGCGGCGCGAAGCGGCCTTGCTCTCCCAGCTTCGCGAGCGCCGCTACCAGCTGATCGTGCACCTCACCGACCACTGGCGCGGCGCCTGGCTCTCGCAGCTCCTTCGCCCGCGCTGGTCGGTCGCGCCGGGGCGGGCCGGCTGGCTCTGGAAGGCGTGCTTCTCGCACCGCTACTCGCTCACCCGCGGCACGCCCCGGCACACGGTGGAGTCGAATCTCGACGCGCTTCGCCGCCTGGGAATCTACCCGACCGATGACGAGAAGCGCCTCGTGCTGGTGCCCGGCGCCGCCGCCGAGGCCAAGGCGAGCGCCCTGCTCGCGGAGCACGGCCTCGCTCCGAAGCAATTCCTGCACGTCCACCCGACTTCGCGCTGGCTCTTCAAGGCCTGGACCGACGAGCGAAACGCGGAGCTCCTCCGGCGGCTCGCGAAGGACGGGCACCGGCTCGTGCTCACCGGTGCGCCGCACGCGCGCGAACAGGCGATCGTCGCGCGCATCCGCGAGCGCGCGGGCGTGGACCTGGTCGATCTCTCGGGGCAGCTTTCGCTTCGCGAGCTGGGCGCGGTCGCCGCGCGAGCGCGACTCTTCTTCGGCGTGGATTCGGCGCCCATGCACATCGCCGCCGCGATGGGCACGCCGGTCGTGGCGCTCTTCGGCCCGAGCGGCGAGCACGAATGGGGCCCGTGGATGACGCCCCACCGCATCGTCGCGAGCGACTTCGCCTGCCGGCCCTGCGGCAACGACGGCTGCGGCGGCAGCAAGGTGAGCGAGTGCCTCACGAAGCTCAAAGTCGACCGCGTGCATTCGGCGATCAACGAGCTCCTCGCGCAATCGTGAGCCCGACCACGCCGGGGCGGGGAAAGGGCGGTCCCCGGGTGGCCCTGGTGCGAAGCCGCTTCGACGCCTTCGGCGGCGCGGAGCGCTTCGTGCAGTCGGCCATCGCCGCGCTGTCGGCGCAGGGCGCCACCCTCACGATGGTCACGCGCCACTGGCCCGACGGCGACGGCACCGCCATCGTCCTCGACCCGTACTTCGTGGGCAGCCTCTGGCGCGACCGCGGTTTCGCGCGCGCCGTGTGCGCCGAGCTCCCGGGACGCCACTTCGACCTCGTGCAGTCCCACGAGCGCATCGCCTGCTGCGACGTCTACCGCGCCGGCGACGGCGTGCACGCGGCCTGGCTCGCCGAGCGATCGCGCGTGCAGTCGCCCCTCGCGAGGCTCGCCACCTCGCTCTCTCCCCATCACCGCTACCTGCTCTCGGCCGAGCGCGAGCTGTTCACGTCGCCACGCCTGAAGGCGGTCATCTGCAATTCGGCGATGGTGCGCGATGAAATCGCCCGCCACTTCGCGACGCCCGCGGAAAAGCTCGTCCTCATCCGCAACGCCGTCGACTGCTCGCGCTTCCACCCGGGCCTGCGCGGGGAGTTCGGCGCCGAGGTTCGCCAACAGGTTTCCATCCCGCGGGAAGCGACGGTGTTCGTCCTCGTGGGATCGGGTTTCGAGAGAAAGGGCGTGGGCGCCTTCCTGCGCGCCCTCGCCCGCCGCAAGGACCCGGCCTGGGCCCTGGTGGTGGGCAAGGACAAGCGCAGCGCGCGCTACCGGGCGCTCGCCGCGCGGCTGGGCATCGCCGATCGCGTGCGCTTCGTGGGCGGCGTCTCCGACGTACGCCCCTACCTTGCGGCTGCCGACGCGTTCGTGCTGCCCACGCTCTACGACCCCTTTCCGAACGCCGCGCTCGAGGCGATGGCCGCGGGGCTGCCCGTGGTGACCGGCGCGAAATGCGGCGCGGCGGAAATCGTGCGCGAGGGCGAGTCGGGCTTCGTTCGCGACGCGCTCGACGTGGCCGGCATCGCGCAGTGCCTGGACCTCCTCGACGTCCCGGCCGCGCGCCGCATGGGAGAAGCCGCCCGCGAAACCGTCTCCACGCTCACGCCCGAGGCGATGGCGCGGGACTACCTCGCCCTCTACGAAAGGCTGCTCGCGGGCAAACTGGGATAATGGCGCGATGACCGCCCCGCAGCCCGACGGCCGAGCGCTCTACGCGCGGCTCCTCAAGCACGTGTGGCCCTACCGGGCCGCGCTCTTCGCCGCCATCGCGGCGATGGTCGTGGGCGGGCTCGCCGACGCGGCGCTGGTGAAGCTCACGGGCCCCCTGGTGAACGAGCTTTTCGTGAACCGCAACCGCGATCTCGCGATCCTCATCCCGCTGGGCGTGGTCGCCGTGTTCCTGGTGAGCGGGCTCGCGAGCTTCGCCTCGGGCTACCTCACGCAGTGGGTGAACAACAAGGTGATCCTCGACCTGCGCGGCGCGATGTTCGCCAACGTGCTGAAGCTCCCGCCGGCCGCCTTCGACGAGATTCCCACGGCGCGCCTGGTGTCGCGCTTCACCCACGACGTCACGCAGATCGCCTCGGCCTCCACCAGCGTGCTGGCCACCCTCGTGCGCGACACCGTCACCATCACGGCGCTGCTCGCGATCCTGCTGTGGTCCAACTGGCGCCTCACCCTCATCACCTTCCTCGTGATCCCGCCCCTGGCGCTCGCCGTGCGCTACTTCAGCAAGCGCCTTCGCGAGACCAGCCGCGCGAGCCAGAAGGCCGTGGGCGGCGTGGCCGAGGTGCTCGACGAGGCGATCAGCAACCAGCGCGTGGTGCGCGTCTTCGGCGGCCAGGCCTACGAGAGCGGGCGCTTCGCGAAGGCCGCGCAGCTCATCCGGCGCTTCAACATGAAGCAGGCCACGGCCGCCGCGGCCACGGTGCCGGTGACGCAGCTCCTGGTCGCCTGCGCGGTCGCCGCGATCATCTACTTCGCCGCCGAGCAGGCCTTCGCGGGGCAGACCGACGTGGGCCGCTTCGTGGAGTTCATCGCCGCCACCGGCATGCTGCTGCAGCCGCTGAAGCGCCTCACGGGCGTGAACGAGCACCTGCAGCGCGGGCTCGCCGCCTGCGAGAGCGTCTTCGGCCTGATCGACGAGCAGCCCGAGGACGACCACGGAACCGTGGTTCTCGAGCGCGCCCGCGGCGCCGTGCGCTTCGAGGGCGTCTCGCTCACCTACCGCACGGCCACGCAACCCGCGCTGGAAGGCATCGCGCTCGACATCGCGCCGGGCGAGACGGTGGCCCTCGTGGGCGCCTCCGGCAGCGGCAAGTCGAGCCTGATCCACCTGCTGCCGCGCTTCTACCACCCCGGGGCCGGCCGGATCACGCTCGACGGCCATCCCATCGAGGAGCTCACCCTCGAGAGCCTGCGCCGCCAGATCGCGCTGGTGTCGCAGAACGTCGTGCTTTTCAACGACACCGTCGCCGCCAACATCGCCTACGGGCAGGCCGAGCGCGCGGCGGAAGCGGACATCGTGCGCGCGGCGACGGCGGCGCACGCGATGGATTTCATCGCGGAACTGCCCCAGGGGCTCGCCACGGAGATCGGCGAGAACGGGGCGAAGCTCTCCGGCGGGCAGCGCCAGCGGATCGCGATCGCGCGCGCGATCCTGAAGGACGCGCCGATCCTCCTCCTCGACGAGGCCACGTCCGCCCTCGATACCGAGAGCGAGCGCGCGGTGCAGGCGGCGCTGGAGACCCTCATGCGCGGTCGCACCACGATCGTGATCGCGCACCGCCTATCCACGGTCGAGAACGCCGATCGCATCGTGGTCCTCGCCCACGGCCGCATCGTCGAGGAAGGCACGCACGCCGCCCTGCTCGCGGCCGGCGGCGTCTACGCGGGCCTCCACCGGCTGCAGTTCGCCGGCGCCTAGGCCGTGACCGTCGGCAAGCTTCGCATCCTGCACACCGAATCCTCGCTCGGGTGGGGCGGGCAGGAAATCCGCGTGCTCACCGAGGCGAGCGGCGTCGCGAAGCGCGGCCATGCCGTGACGCTCGCCGCGCCCGCCGAGTCGCGCATCTTCCAGGCGGCGCGCGACTACGGCGTGGACGCCGTCGCGGCGCCGATCGCGAGGAAGTCGATCGGCGGGCTGCACGGGATGATGGGGCTCGTTCGGGGCCGGCGATTCGACGTGATCAACACCCACAGCTCCACGGACAGCTGGCTCGCGGCCCTCGCCGCCTGCTGCCTGATGGAGCCGCCGCCCATCGTGCGCACGCGCCACATCTCCGCGCCGGTGCCGCGCAACTTCGCGACGCGCTGGCTCTACGGGTCGGCCTCGCGGCGCATCGTGACCACCGGCGAACGGCTTCGCCTGCAGGTGATCGAGGAGGCGGGCGTGGACCCCTCGCACGTGGTCTCCATCCCGACCGGCATCGACCTCGACCGGTTCCGGCCCGGCGCCGCGAACGATGCGCGAACCGCCCTCGGGCTCGATCCCGGCGGCATCGTGATCGGCATCGTCGCCACGCTGCGCAGCTGGAAGGGCCACCGCTACCTCTTCGAGGCCTTCGCGGGCCTCGCCGACAAGTCCGCGCGCCTGGTGGTGGTGGGCGACGGCCCGCAGCGCGAAGCGCTGGAAGCGCTCGCGAAGACGCTGGGCATCGACGCCCGCCTGCGCTTCACCGGCAACCAGTCCGACGTGGCGGCATGGCTGAGAGCCTTCGACCTCTTCTGCCTGCCGTCCTACGCGAACGAGGGCGTGCCGCAGGCGCTGATGCAGGCCATGGCCTGCGCCCTGCCGGTGGTCACCACGCCCGTGGGCAGCATCGGCGAGATCGTGCAGGACGGGGAAACGGGACGGCTGGTGGCGCCCGAGGACAGCACGGCGCTGCGCGAAGCGATCGAGGCGCTGCTCGCCGATGCCGCGCTTCGCGCCCGCCTCGCCGGCGCCGCGCGGACTGCCGCGCTGCAGCGCTTCGGCGACGATCGCATGGTCGAGCGCATGCTCGACGTCTTCACGGCCGTGGCGAGGACCCCGCGTGGGTGAGCGCTTCGCGACTCGCGCGCAGGTCGTCTCCCGCGCCCTCGCGCGCCGCCTCCTCAAGCCGGGGCAGGCACGGGCGCCCGCCAGCCCGCGGCGCATCCTCGTGGCGCATCACCTGCTGCTGGGCGACACGATCATGCTCTCGCCGCTGCTCGCGAAGTTGCGGGCGAACCACCCGGAAGCCGAGATCGCCATGACCGTGCCGCCCTCGGTCGCCCCGCTCTATGCCTCGCGGCCGTGGGGCGTGCGCGCGCTCGCCTTCTCGCCGCGGGATTCCTCGACCTTGACCCCGCTCCTTCGCGAGGCGCCCTTCGACCTGGCCGTCGTACCGGGCGACAACCGGCACGCGTGGCTCGCCGCCGCCATGGGCGCGCGCCATATCGTCGCCCACGGGGGAGACACGCCCCCGACCAAGAACTGGTTCGTGGACGATGCGCGCGCCTTTCGCGACGCGCCCGCTTCCTGGGGAGAACTGGTGGCCGACCTGGTCGATGGCGCCGCGCCGCGGCCCCATGCGCGAACCGACTGGCCGCACCCGCCTTCGGCACCCGTCGACCGGCCGGGCGGCGACTACGCGGTGCTGCACGTGGGGGCGAGCACCGCGCTGAAGCTCTGGCCCGCGGAACGCTGGACCGCGCTCGCCACGGCGCTCGCCGAACGGGGCCTCGCCGTCGTCTGGAGCGCGGGCCGCGGGGAGGAGGCCCTCGCGGAAGCCTGCGATCCCGGCCACCGCCACCCATCGACCGCGGGACGGCTGGATCTCGCCCAGCTCTGGCGCCTGCTCGCCGGGGCGGCGCTCGTCGTCTCCCCCGACACCGGCGTGGCGCACATGGCGCGCGCCGCGTTCGCGCCCACGATCACGCTCTTCGGGCCGGGCTCGGCCGTGCTGTGCGGCGGGCCGTTCTGGCAGGAGACCCCGTGGCGGGCGCTGGGCGAGGCGCAGTTCCCGTGCCGCGACCAGACGAAGCTCTTCCGGCGCCCGGTGGCCTGGGTGCGGCGCTGTTCCCGCGGGATCGACGAGTGCCCCGTGCCCCGCTGCATGCAGGCGATCGGCGTGGCCGCGGTGCTCGCGGCGGCGGACGAACTCCTCGCGCGGCACACTCCGTAGTGCGCGAAGGCGGCCCCGAACGATCGGCGAACCGATCGCGGGACGCACGCCGACCTCCCGGCAGGCAGCGGTGAAGGGGCCCGGAATGGCGGGGCGCCCGGGCGGAACGCGCAAGCGCGCGGAACCGCGACTCGCCCGAGAGGTCCCACTTCCTTGAGCACTCGCGGCCGGAAGGGCCTCGCGCTGCTAGAATTTCCCCCGTGTTCCCGTCAGGATTCCCATGAATCGATTCACGCCCGGTTTGCGCTCCCTCACCGGCCTCGCCGCCGCCGCGGTCCTCGCGATCGCCCTGCCGGCGTTCGCCCAGGGCCTGCCCGTGGTGCCAGGCGAGGCCGTCGCGGGCACCGCCAAGGCCGCCGTGCCGTCCTACCTCCTCACCACCGAGGAGGAGATGCCCGCCCGTCGCCTGCGCCTCACCGCGCCCGCCGAGCGCGAGTTCGGCGCCCTCGAAGCGGCCGGTTCTCAGACCAAGCGCTACAACGTCGGTTTCGGCCGCGACGTCGCCGAGCACGCCGAGGAAGGCACGGGCGTGGCGATCGCGTGGAGCCGCGTGGGGGAATGGCGGATCGCCAAGCTTCGCGTGCAGTCGCCCGGGGCCGCGGCCCTGCGCGTGGGCCTTCGCATCGGCGCCACCCGGCAGCCGTGGGAGATCCGCGTGAGCGGCAGCGCCGACGAACCTAAAGCCATCGGGCCGATGCGCCAGGCCGGCCCCCTGGGGCAGGCCGACATCCACTGGACCCCGGTGACCGAGGGCGACGCCCAGGTGATCGAACTGGTTTCCCCCGCCTCGCAGCCCGAGCCTTCCGTGGAAATCGCGACGATCTCGCATCTCGTCGCCGGCCCGAGCACGCGCTTTCGCAAGACCACCACCGAGATCGGGCATGCCGGCACCTGCAACATCGACGTGAAGTGCGTCTCGAACCCGTCGCAGGCGCTGCTGGACGCCGCCAGCTCCGCGGTGCAGATGCTCTTCACCCCGCAGTCCGGCGTTTCCGGGCTGTGCACGGGAACGTTGCTGAACGACACGGCTGCCGGAACGCAGATCCCGTACCTCTATTCGGCAGACCATTGCTTCGAGCCGCAAACCGCGCCCTACAACACCACGGCCCAGGCGCAGCAGATCGCGAACTCCCTGAACACGTTCTTCTTCTTCGACGCGGTATCCTGCGGCAGCCAGCTCACGCCGCCGTACGTGCAGCGCTTCGGCGGAGCGACCTACCTCTACCACAACCTCGCCGAGGACGTGCTCTTCCTCAGGCTTAACGACTGGGCGCCGGCCGGGGCCTTCCTCTCCGGCTGGGACGCGAACCCGATCGCCTCGGGCAATGCCCTCACCGTGCTCCACCACCCGGAGGGCGACCTGAAGAAATTCAGCACCGGGACCACGGGGGCGCCCTTCACGCTGCCCAGCCCGAACAACGCGCCGACCGGTTTCACGCGCGCCACCTACAACCAGGGCACCACGGAAGGCGGCTCGAGCGGCGCGGGGTTGCTCACCTTCGCCAACGGCCAGTACCTGCTTCGCGGCGGGCTGTGGGGCGGGGAAGCGAGCTGCACGGCCCTCACCTCGCCGGACTACTACTCGCGCTTCGACATCGCCTACCCCATCCTCAAGCAGTGGCTGGAGGCGACGAACCTGCCCGACTACGACACCACGGACCTGTGGTGGAACCCGCTGGAGAACGGCTGGGGCATCAACCTCACCCAGCACCCGAACGGGCAGGTCTTCGCCGTGTGGTACACCTACGCCGCCGACACCGGCCCGCTGTGGCTGGTGATGTCGGGCGGGCAATGGACCACGAGCCGCACCTTCACCGGCGATTTCTACCGCACGAGCGGGCCGAGCTACGACAAGCTTCCGTTCAACCCGAACGCCGTCGGCCGCACGAAAGTGGGCACGATCACGTTCAACTTCATGGACGAGAGCAACGGCAGCTTCACCTGGGTGGTGGACGGCGTGCAGGGCACGAAGACGATCACGCGCCAGGGGTTCTGAACCCCCGCCACGGCTCGCGCATAATGCGAGCCATGGCGCCAGCCTCCCTCACCATTTCCATCGTCACGCACGCGCCCGACGAGCGCCTGCTCGCGCGCACGCTCGCGCGCACGGCGGAAGCGATCGCCTGCGCCCGGGAGCGCGCCACCCTGGGTGTTGCCCGGGTGCGGATCGTGGACAACGGCCCCGAGGGGCTGGCGCCCATGCTCGCGAAGCTGGCCGAAGCGGCACTCGCCCGGGCCGAGGGCACGGGGCTGGACGTGATCTCGGGGCACGGCAACGTGGGCTTCGGCCGGGGGCACAACCTGGCGCTCGCCAATTCCACGGGCGAGTTTCATCTGATCCTCAACCCCGACGTGGAGATGGCGGCCAATGCCATCGACGCGGCGCTTCGCTACCTGGGCGAGCATCCCGAGGTGGGCGCGCTCACACCGGCCGTGCGCGCGCCCGACGGCGAGCGCGAGTACCTGGTGAAGGCCTTCCCCACGCCCGGCGTGCTCTTCATCCGCGGGTTCGTGCCGCGCCTCCTGCATGGGTTTTTCCGCAAGCGGCTCGATGCCTACGAGTTGCGCCATCTCGACTGGGACGTGGAGCAATCGCCCGTGACGCTCGCGAGCGGGTGCTTCCTCTTCTGCCGGTCGGCGGCGCTTGAAGCGGTGAAGGGGTTCGACCCCGCGTATTTTCTCTATTTCGAGGATTTCGACTTGACGCTCAGGCTGTCGAAAGTGACGACCGTGGCGTACTGCCCGCGCGTGGCGATCGTGCACCACGGAGGTCGGGCGGCGTCGAAGGGATGGCGGCATGTCTCGTGGTTCGTGAAGTCGGCGAGGCGGTTTTTCGCGTCGCACGGATCCCCTGTGCAAGTCTGAGCCGCGGCATCCGGCAATGCCGGAAATGACGCAATTCGTTTTCGCGATTCTCGCGGGCCGATGCGTCTCCCGGCTCATAACATGGGCCCCAGTCCGGTTGCGCCGACGATGGCGAACCGGCGGATCCGGGAGGCCCCATGAACGAACTGAGCACGACTGAAATCCTCGCCGTCGCAGGCGGCCTGCCGCCTTGCGCCGCGCTCGATGAGCTCTTCTACAGCGCGCCCGCAGAGCCGCTGCGCGATCCGATGGCATTCGCGGACCTTGCCTCGGAAGAGCATCCCAGGGAATCGACGGCTTGAGCCCGGGGCGCCGCGCGTTCGTCCGGTCGCCCCGCGCGGTGCCGCCACATCCGCGACCGAAATCCAAGGAGACCACCATGAAGGACCTCGACAGGAACGACGTGCCCGCTGTCTCGGGGGGAAGCTTCCCCGACGACAACGGCAGCCTTCCGCCTTTCCCCCAGCCCGGCGACTACCCGAAGTGGCCCTTTCACGAGCCCATTCCCGTGCCGGTCGCCCCGCTGCCCGACGATCTCGTGAAGTAAGTCGCACAACCAACCCCAGGAGAACACCATGAGCAAAACCGACGTTTCCGGAATTTCCCCGAGCAACGCGTTGGACGAAGCGCAGGTCGAGAAGGTGGCCGGCGGCGACATGTGCTCCGCCAACGATCTGCGCGACCTGACGGCCGCGCTCAAGGAGTCCTACGACAACCTCGTCGACTTCACGTCACACGTGATCGAGCGCGTGCTCGAACACTGAAGCCTGGAAGCTCTCTCGCCAGAGGGCCGCCTTCGCGCGGCCCTTCCTCCGCGAATCGATCATGCCAACGGCCTCCGGATTCCAGATCGCATTCCTGATACTGGCCTTCGAATTCTTTTCGATGCTCGGCTCGACCGCGCTCGCCCCGGTCATAGGCTGGCCGGCCGATCGCATGGAACTGCTCGGCCAGCTGACCACATTCTCGGTGGCGACACTGATCCTCTTCGGTCACTCCGGCCTGAGACGGTGCTGCCTGGAAGCGCTTCGCGAACCGCTTCCGAAGGGCTCGTCGACGGAGCTCATGGCCGCCACGGCGATCAAGCTGGCGATACCCTTCGCGTTCGTCGGCGCGGTCGTCGCCGGCGCGTTCGCCGCCGGGGCCCCGGAATCCATCGTGGCGCGGATACCCACGATCGACCCCCTGGTCGCCTGGGAGTACACGCTCTCTCCGCTGGGCGCGGTGAGGCTGCTGCTCCTGTCCTGGTTTGTCGGACCCGTGATCGAGGAACTCGTCTTTCGCGCCTTTCTCTATCGCGCCTTCGAGCGCCGGTTTGGATGGGTTGCCTCCACCGCGCTCACGTCGTTGCTGTTCGGCCTCGCGCATCCATCGCGAATACTGCAGGCGGCACTGGGCTCCGTCGTGCTTGTCTGCCTGCTTCGCCGTACCGGCACCCTCAGGGCCTGCATCCTGGTGCACGTGATCTACAACGTCCTCATTTCGTGGCCCCTGTTCGGCCACTTCCTGTTCACCGCACCCGAGGGCGCCGCGTCGCGGCTCTCGACCTGGGGCGTCTTTCTCGCAAGCCTGGTCTTTGCTTGCGCAGCGCTTCCCGCGTACCTCTGGATGTCCCGGGGAAGTGCCGGGCGAGAGGCGAAGAATTGCGTTTCTCGCCGCTAGGCACGACGTGCCACGCCCGGCATTCCGGAAGGAGGTCCACGATGCACGGTCCCGCGCCGCCCTGGGAACGATCGTTCTCATCAGGCCCCTGTCATTCGCCGCCCTGACCGCGGGGGCGATCGTCGTCGCGACGGTGATCCTCACGTACCTGTACTTCGCCGACTACGCCCGGAAGGCATCTCTCGTCGGCGCCCTCGTTCCCGCCTCCGGCGCGATCCGGGTTGTCGCCCCGCAATCCGGCCTCGTTCGCGAGCGCCGCATCGCCGAAGGCGAGCGCGTCGCCGCCGGCGAGGCCCTGTTGCGGCTCGTGGATTCGCGTTCCACGCGGGACGACGGTCCGGTCGGGGCGGCGACGATCATGCTCGCCGAGCAGCGGGCCGACTGGACGAGGCGCCAGCGCGAGGATGTCCGCGCCGCGAACCTGAGCGAGTCCGAGGCCATGCTGGCCAGGATCACGGGGCTCGAGGCCGAAAGGCTCCAGCTCGACGGGGAACTGGAGGCGCTGGCCGCGCGCGAGAGGCTCGCGCAGCGCTCGCTGGCCCGGTTCGACGATCTCGAGCGGCGCGGCTTCGTGTCCGCGGCGCAGCGGCAACAGAAGGAGGAGGACGCGCTCGAGCAACGCTCGCGGCGCCACGCCGCCGCGCGCGCGCGCCTCGCGATCGCGCGTGAAATCGAAGGAATGCGGATAGCCCTCGACGAATCCCGCGCCCGGGCAAGGGCCCAGCTGTCGGCGCTCGACGCGCAGCTCGCCGCGCTCGCCCAGGAGCAGCTCGAGCGGCGCGCCCTGTCCGATTCGGTGGTGACCGCGCCCGCGGCAGGGACCGTGGCCGCGCTTCTCGTGGAACCGGGACAGGTGGTCGGCGCCGGCGCCGGCCTTCTCACGCTCCTGCCCGAGGGCTCGCCCCTGCAGGCGCACCTCTTCGCGCCGTCGCGAGCCGTGGGCTTCATCCGCGCGGGCCAGGAAGTGTTGCTGCGCTATCCCGCGTTTCCGTACCAGAAATTCGGCAGCCACCGGGCCCGCGTGCTGTCGGTTTCGCAAAGCGCGGTGGCGCCCGCCGAGCTCGGCTTCACTCCGCCCGACGGATCGCGGGAACCGCTCTATCGCGTCAAGATTTCGCTCGAGACGCAAACGGTGAGCGCCTATGGGCGGGAGGAGCCGCTTCAGGCCGGCATGCAGGTCGAGGCGGACGTGCTCCTCGACCGGCGTCGCCTCATCGAATGGGTGTTCGAGCCGCTCTTCAGCCTCGCCGGCAGGGCCTGACATGGGGACGCTCGGGCATCTCGATTTCGGTGGTGGACGACGGTTGCCGGTGTTCCTGCAGACCGAGGCCGCCGAATGCGGGCTGGCCAGCCTGGGAATGATCGCGAGCTATCACGGCCACCGCGTCGATCTCGCGGGCCTGCGCCGGCGCTTCACGCTGTCGCTCAAGGGAGCCACGCTCGCCTACCTGATGCAGATCGCGGGAAGGCTGCACCTCGCCCCGCGCCCGTTGCGGCTGGAGCTGGGCGAGATCGCGCAACTCAGGACACCCTGCATCCTTCATTGGGACCTGAATCATTTCGTGGTCCTCAAGTCGGCCGGGGTCCGGGAGGCGGTCGTCCACGACCCCGCCTTCGGCATCCGGCGGCTGCCGCTGGCCGAACTGTCCAAGCACTTCACGGGCATCGCGCTCGAACTCGTCCCGACCGCCGAATTCCGGCCCACCGACGAAAGGCGCCGCGTTCGCCTTCGCGACCTCACGGGGCCGGTGACGGGACTCGCACGCTCGCTCGCGCAGGTTCTCCTGCTCGCCCTCGCGCTCCAGTCCTTCGCGATCCTGGCTCCCTTCTACATGCAGTGGGTCGTCGACGGCGCCGTCGTGTCCGCCGATCGCGACCTTCTCGCGGTGCTCGGGCTGGGCTTTCTCCTGCTCGCGGCGATCCAGGTGGCGGTCGGCGCGCTCCGGTCCTGGGTCGTCCTCTATCTCGGCACGACCCTGAACCTGCAATGGCTCGCCAACGTCTTCTCCCACCTGCTGCGACTGCCGGTCGCGTGGTTCGAGAAGCGCCACCTCGGCGACGTCGTGTCGCGCTTCGGAGCCGTGACGACCATCCAGCGCACGCTCACCTCGAGCTTCGTGGAGGCCGTGATCGACGGGCTGATGGCCGTCGCGACGCTGGCGATGATGCTCCTCTACAGCGTGAAGCTCACCGCCATCGCCGCGCTCGCCGTGGCGGCCTATGCCCTGTCGCGCGCGGCCTTCTACTCGCCGCTTCGCCGCGCGACGGAGGAGCACATCGTCCATGCCGCGCGCCAGCAGAGCCACTTTCTCGAGACTGTCCGGGGCGTGCAATCGATCAAGCTCTTCGGCCGGCAGGAGGAGCGCCGGTCCCGGTGGCTCAATCTCGTCGTCGACGCGGTGAACCGCGATCTCGTCGTCCAGAAGCTCTCCCTCGGCTTTCGATCGACGAACGGCCTGGTCTTCGGCGCCGAACGGATCGCCGTCGTCTGGATGGGCGCGCTGCTCGTCCTCGATTCCGCCTTCTCCGTCGGCATGCTCTTCGCGTTCATGGCCTACAAGGACCAGTTTTCCGCGCGGGTGGCGGGCCTCATCGACAAGATGATCGAGCTGAAGATGCTGCAGCTCCAGGGCGAGCGCCTCGCCGACATCGTGCTCACGCCGCCCGAGGAGGAGTCCGCCACGCCGGCGCCCGTGGTCGAAGAGGCCTCCATCGAGGTGCGCGGCCTTTCCTTCCGGTACTCGGACACGGAGCCCTTCGTCCTGCAGAACTGCTCGTTTCGCATCGAGCCCGGCGAATCGGTCGCCATCGTGGGGCCTTCGGGAGGCGGCAAGACCACGCTCGTGAAGATCATGCTGGGCCTTCTCGCGCCCACCGACGGGCAGGTCCTCGTCGGCGGCATCGATCTGCAGCGACTCGGCGTGGAGCCGTTCCGCCGCCTCGTGGGCACCGTGATGCAGGACGATCCGCTGTTCGCCGGCTCCATCGCCGACAACGTGAGCTTCTTCGATCCCAGTCCCAGCCAGGAAGCGATCGAGCGCTGCACCGGGCTCGCCGCCATCCACGACGACATCATGGCGATGCCGATGGGCTATCACACGCTCATCGGCGACATGGGCGCGGCGCTCTCGGGCGGGCAGCGGCAGCGCATCCTGCTCGCGCGGGCACTTTACAAGCAGCCGCGCATTCTCTTCCTCGACGAGGCGACGAGCGCCCTCGACGTCCAGCGCGAGCGCCAGGTGAACGAGGCGATCCGCGGCCTGAACCTCACGCGGATCCTGATCGC
>DAORTX010000013.1:0-23494 GCA_035432885.1 Usitatibacteraceae bacterium | reverse complement strand
TTGCCGCCTGCGCCGTGACGATCGGCTTCGGCGGCGTCTGGCTGTCGCGCTACGGGCACGTCATCGCCGAGCGGACCGGCATGGGCGGCTCCTGGGTCGGCGTGATCCTGCTCGCCACCGTGACCTCGCTCCCCGAACTGGTCACCGGCATCAGCTCGGTCACGTTCGCGAACGCGCCGGACATCGCGGTGGGCGACGCGCTCGGCAGCTGCGTCTTCAACCTCGCCATCGTCTCGGTGCTCGACTGGCTGCACCGCGAGGAATCGCTCTTCGACCGAGCGGACATCGGCCACCTCCTGTCGGCGGCCTTCGGCATCATGCTGCTCGGCTTCGTCGCCTTCAATCTCGTGCTCGCGGGCGGCCCCGGCGCCTGGTCCATAGGCCACGTGGGGCTCTACACGCCCGTCATCATCACCTTCTACGCCGTCTCGATGTGGGTCGTGTTCAGCTACCAGAGGCGCGCGATGGCGAAGCTCACGCAGGAATCGGCGCAGGAGCACGGCGGCGTGACGCTCAGGCAGGCGGCGCTTCGCTACGCCGCGGCGGCCGCGCTGGTGCTCGTGGCCGGCACGGCCCTGCCGTTCGCCGGCAAGGCGCTCGCGCTGGCCTACGGCTGGAACACGTCGTTCGTGGGAACCCTCCTGGTCGCCCTGGCCACGTCGCTGCCCGAACTCGTGGTGACCGTGTCGGCCCTGCGGCTCGGCGCGATCGACATGGCGATCGCGAACCTGCTGGGCAGCAACCTGTTCGACGTGCTCATCATCGCGATCGACGACCTCTTCTACCGGCAAGGCCCGATCCTGTCGCACGTCTCGCCGGTGCACGCGGCCTCCACGCTGTCGGCGATCGTGATGACCGGCGCGTTCATCGCGGGGCTCGTCTTCCGGCCGAAATCGCGGCTCTTCGGGACCGTGGGCTGGGCGAGCCTCTTCCTGCTCGTGGTCTACGTCCTCAACGGCTACCTGCTGTTCCTGTGGGGCGGCGAGGCCCAGGGCTAGGGGTTCGCGGCCATGAGCTGCGCCGCATCCGCCGCATAGCCGGCGATGCGGCGGTGAAGCCTGCCGCGCTGCTCGGGCACCAGCGTGACGTCTAGATCGGCGATCATCGCGAAGACCAGCTCGTCGCGCGCCTGGATCCTGGCCGCGTAGCCGGGCCGCCGCCAGGTTTCGGTATCGACGAGCAGGCGCGTGAGCCCCGCCGCGACTTCCTCGCGCGAGGCGCGCGAGCGGATCAGCTCGAGCGTCGCGGCCTGGCGCTGCCGCCGGTCCGCCATCCACTCCTCCGCGAGGTCCGGCATCGCCTCGACTCGCGAGCGGACGATGTCGCGCTGCGCCGCGGTGAGACTGCCGATCCAGTCGTCGACGCGCTCGAGGTAGCGTTTCACGCGCGCCTCGCGGCGCTCCCGCGGCGTGCCCTTCGCGCCCTGCCTTTCCTTGTCCGCGTTGTCTTGCGCGAACTTGCGCTCGAGCCTGTCCACCTGCTCGGGCTGCAGCCGGAGCAGGAATTCGGCCATGTCGGGCACTGCCTGCCGTATCGCCCGGTGGTAGAGCACGCGCATCTCGTCGTAGGCGCGGCGCGCGTCCTCCCGCGCGATGCCCGTGGCGGCGCGCGCGGCCAATCCGTGCAGGAGCCGTTCGCAGGCCGGCAGTTCCCGCACGCGGTGCCAGGCGTGCAGCCGCGCGAAGCGCTCCTTCACCCAGTCGCGCTGGCCGTCCCGCAGGTCGAACCAGTCGTCGACCATCCAGACCGCCGCGACGCCGGCATTGTCGTAGGCGAGCCGCGTGACGGAGGAGCACGCGCCGGCCAGCGCCGCGAGCGCGACGGCAAGGATCGCGCGGCGAAGTCGCCCCGTCACCAGGGGATGGTCTTGCGGTCGCGGAAGAACTGTCCCGTGGGCCCCGTCGAGGGCAGCAGGGCGAGCCACGCCGCGGTCTCCGCGCCCTGCTCCACGCCGCGCGGGGCATCGGCCCCACCCATGTCGGTGCGCACCCATCCCGGGCTCATGGCGTTCACGAGGATGCCGTGCCCTTTCACCTCGGCGGCGAGCGTGGCCGTGAATGCGTTGAGCGCGGCCTTGGAGACGCGGTAGGCGGGGCTGCCCGCGCCCATCTGGGAGAGCTGCCCCAGCCCGGAGGAGATGTTCACGACGCGTCCGTAGGCCACGCGCTGCATGAGGGGCACCACCTCGCGGCTCAGGCGAACGGCCCCGAAGAGGTTGGTCTCGAAGGTCTCCCGCCAAAGCGACGTCTTCGTGTCCACCACGCGCGCCTCGGTCGATTCCGGATAGACGCCCGCGTTGTTCACGAGGATGGCCGGGGCGCCGAAGTTCTTCTCCACGAACGCGACGAAGCGCTTCACGTTCTTGGTGTCGTTCACGTCGAGCGCGTGGCTCACGGCCAGGTCGCCGGCCTTCAGGCCCGCGCAGGCCCGCGCCCCTTTCACGGGATCCCGGCATCCCATGACGACGCGCACGCCCTCCTTCACGAGCTGGCGGGCGATTTCCAGGCCGATCCCCCGGTTGGCACCGGTGACGATGGCGGTCTTTGCGATGGACATTTGTCTCCTCGGGGCGACGGAAATTCCGCGCCGGCTGCTATGATAACGGCACACGCGCATTTGCGAAGCACGCTCCATGCCCAGGTTCCTTCGCGCGGTCCGCCTCGACGATTCGGACGACCATCTCTTCAGGACCCACGGCGCCGCGAAGGAAGGCGAGTGGGTCGTGAGCGGCGGCTATGCCGTCTGCGATTTCGCCACCGCCCCGAAGTGCGACCCGCGCTGCCACTGCGAATCCTCGTTCCTCGCCCTCGAGGGACGCCGCCGCTGCTCGATCGCCGAGGTGGTCGAGGTTTCCGAGGCGGAACTCGAGTCCCACACGGATGCGCTCGCCTGGTTCCTCGTGAAAGGCTGGGGCGCGCCCTCCTGGGAGCTTGCGCGAAAGGTGGCCGAAGAAGAGGTGCGCCACACCGCCGACGTCTGCGAGACCCTCGCCGAGGAAGTCTGGATCACCGTGAAGCGCACGCCCCGCGACGGCGGCGCCGCGGTGGACGAGCAGTACGCGGTCCATGACCGCCTCCTCGTCGGCGCCCACAGGCTCTGAACGACCCCGCCGTGCGAACGATCAACGACTCGGGCACACTCCGACACACCGCTTCCCGGACACCAGAACAATGACCCACGCAGCCATCACCGGCTGGGGCAAGTGCATGCCCCCGGCCGTCCTGTCGAACGCCGATCTCGGGACGTTCATGGAAACCGACGACGCGTGGATCACCTCGCGCACCGGCATCCGCGAACGCCGCGTGTCGCACGTGCCCGTGACCTCGCTCGCCCACGTGGCCGCGGCGCGGGCGCTCGCCTGCGCGGGGCTCGACGCCGCCGATCTCGACCTGGTGGTCCTGGGCAGCTGTTCCTACGACGAGCAGGTGCCCAACAGCGCCTCCGGCGTGCAGGCGCTGCTCGGCGCCGGCAATGCCGCGGCGATGGACGTGAACACCGCGTGCACGAGCTTCCTCTACGGCTTGTCCTGCGCCAACGCGATGATCCGCACGGGCGTGGTGCGAAACGCCGTCGTGATCGGCGTCGAGGTGATTTCGCCTTTCATGGACTGGAACAACCGGAACGTGGCCGTGCTGTTCGGCGACGGCGCGGCCGCGGTGGTCCTGCAGGCGAGCGAGGAAAGGACCGGGCTGCTCGCCGAGAAGCTCGGCTGCTACGCCGACGCCCGCCACATCCTTCGCGTGCGCGGCATGGGCGCGGCCTATGCGAACCGCGGCATCCCCGTCGGCATCACCGCGTGGGACTTCGACGGGCAGGAGATCTTCAAGCGGGCGGTGCATGGCATGACCGAGGCGTCCCGCGTGGCGCTGGAGCGCGCGGGGCTCGCGATCGGCGACATCGACCTCGTGGTGCCGCACCAGGCGAACCTGCGCATCATCGAGTTCGTGGGCAAGCGGATCGGCGCCGACCGCGAGCGCGTGTTCCTCACCGTCGAGCGCTACGGCAACATGTCGGCCGCCACCGTTCCGGTCGCGCTCGTGGAGGCGATCGAGGCGGGCCGCGTGAAACCCGGCGCGCGAGTGCTCATGCCCGCTTTCGGCGGCGGGCTCACCTACTGCGCGCACGCGATCCAGTGGGGCGAGCGCTCGACGCCGAAGCGAGAATGCACGGTCGATCTGCCGCCCTGCGACAAGTCGGCGCTCGAGATGGTGCGCGAGATCATGGCCCTCAAGGCCGATGCCGGCGAGGCCGCCGGGAGGCTCGACGCGCCGCTCGTCGCCTGAGCGAGCGCCGTGCTTCGTCTCTGGGGAAGGCTCTCGTCGGTCAACGTCCAGAAGGTCGCCTGGCTCGCCGACGAGCTGGGGCTTGCGTGCGAGCGACTCGAGGCGGGCGGGAAATTCGGCGTCGTGGCCACGCCGGAGTACCGGCGCATGAACCCCAACGGACTGGTCCCGGTGATCGACGACGACGGCTTCGTGCTGTGGGAATCGAACGCGATCGTGCGCTATCTCGCCGCGAAGCACGCGCCGGGCGTGCTCTGGCCGGACGACCTGCGGCGGCGCGCGGACATCGACCGCTGGATGGACTGGCAGGCGACCACGTTCACCCCGGCGATGCGCGACGCCTTCCTGCAGCTCGTCCGCACGGCCCCCGGGAAACAGGACGCCGTCCTCGTCGAAGCCTCCCGAGCGGCCTCGGAGAAGGCGGCAGCCGTGCTGGACGCGTGGCTCGCCGGGCGCGAGTTCGTCGCGAACGAGACTTTCTCGCCGGCCGACATCGTGCTGGGCTGCGCCGCGCACCGCTGGCTGAACCTGCCGCTGCGACGTGAGCCGCGCCCCGACATCGAGCGTTGGTACGATTCACTCAAGTCGCGACCCGGCGCTGCGCGGGTGCTTTCGACCCCGGTCGCCTGAGCGCGGCGCGGCCCGGCGCGCCCCCGAGGCGACGCAGCATCGCCACCCCGAGGGCGACGGTGAGCGGCGCGCCGAAGAGCAGCAACGGCGCCCACGGCGACGGCAGGAATGCGCCGGCTGCCTTTCCGGCGGAGAACGCCTCTCCCGCGGCCACCAGCACGCCGTCGAGGAGCAGGAGCGAAATCCCCGCGGCGGCCAGATCGCGGCGGTCGAGCCAGGCGCGCACGCGGGCGTCCACGGCCACCGTCGTTGCCGAAAAGGCCGCCGCAAACAGCGCCAGGGCGGCGATCACCTCGGTGGGCAGGCGCGCGAAAACGCCCGCCCCGGTTCCCGCCGCGACGGCGCCGGCCCAGAGCACCAGCGCGACGACGACGGTGTTGCGGGCATCCTTGCAGTCGTCCTTCTTCATGGCATGACCTCCTCGTTGCGGGTTCTCGACAATGGGTCCGGCTCCGGCGAAGGCGGCCACCCGTCGCGCCGTATTGTTCCGGATGCCGCTCGCCACGGCCGGGCGTTTCGGCAGATGATTTGCGGAACGAACGATCGTGCTTTTAATGGGCGAAGCGAGCGGGCGCATGGAATCTCCGTCGGGGTGATCAGCGCCGCGCGGCTGCGGGGCGGGTTGCCGTCTTCGGGGCAGGTGGACGGTGGTGATCCACCAGGCGCTCGAACCCGGCCAGGGCGCGGGCCTGGGCACCCGCGTCGCCCAGCAGGCGCTGGGACGTGTAGCAGGCGAGCACGAACCCGGTCATCTCGAAGACGAATTGCCTGGCGTCGGTGTCGTCACGAAGCTCGCCGCTGTCGACGGCCATCGTCACCGCCTTGACGAGTTCGCCGGCAAGCTGGCGCTGGCGCTCGGCGACGGCGGTGCGCATCGGGCCGGGCAGGTCGTCGTATTCCGCCGACGCGCCCTGCATGGGGCAGCCGCGAAGCTTGCCGTGCTCGGGCCACGCGACCCAGCCCTGGAAGATGGCGCGAAGCCGGGCGAGCCCCCGCGGCACTTTCATCGCCGGCAGGAACACGGCCTGCGTGAAGCGTCGCGCCGCCTCGTCGAGCACCGCGATCTGCAGGTCCTTTCGCGAGCCGAAGTGCGCGAAGAGCCCGCTCTTGGACAGGCCCGTGCGCTCGGCGAGCGAGCCGATGGTGATCGACTCGAACCCTCCCCGGCCCGCCTGCATCACGGCGGCGTCGAGGATCTGGGCTCGGGTCTCTTCTCCCTTGGTGGCCTTGAGGGCTTGCGGTGACATGGGCGCAGAATAGTACGACCGTTCGTGCCATGTCAACCCCCCGCCCGGGCGCTACCATCGGGCATGGACCTGCGCCGCTACGACCTGAACCTGCTGGTGACCCTGGAAGCACTCCTCGACGAGGGCAGCGTGACCCGGGCCGCCGCCCGGTTGAACCTGAGCCAGTCCGCCGTGAGCGCCGCGCTGGACCGGCTGCGGAAGCTGTTCGCGGACCCCCTGCTGGTCCGCGCGGGCAACCGGATGGAGCCCACGCCTTTCGCCAAGCGGCTCCAGGGGCCGATCAAGACCGCCCTCGCTTCCGTGTCGCTCGCCCTGGCGCTGCCGCAGAAGTTCGACCCGGCCAAGGCGAAGCTGCACGCGCGCTGGGGACTGTCGGACTATGTCGGCCTCATCATGCTGCCCGAGTTCTACGGCCTCCTCGCGCGCGAGGCGCCGGGGATCACCCTCGAGGTGATCCCCCGGCCACCCGACGAGGCCATCACGCGGCTGGTGGCCGGGGAAGTGGACCTTGCGACCGCCGTCGACCCGCCGGAAGGGCGTGACCTCTTCAACGCCCCGCTCGTGGAGGAGTCGTTCGTGTGCGTGATGCGGACCGAGCATCCCCTCGCCGGCGGCCGCCTCACGCTCGCGCGACTGCTCGATTTTCCGCACGTGCTCGTGACGGCCCACGGCGCGAGCGCGGGCCTGGTCGACCGCGCCATCGCCTCGAGGGGGTTGCGCCGGCGCACGCCCGTCGCCGTGCCCTTGTTCGCCACGGCCTTCGCGATGCTCGCCGCGAACGACCTCCTCGCCATCCTGCCCGAGCGCATCGCGCGCGAGCAGGCAGGCCGATTCGGCCTCGTGCTGAGGAAACCCCCGCTCCCCCTGCCCGGCTACACCCTGCGCGTCGTCTGGCACCTGCGAACCGCCCACGACGCCGCCCACCGGTGGCTGCGCGAGCGCCTCTTCACCGTCGCGGGGACGGCCGAAGGTCATCGACGGCATCGATAGTACAATCCAGTCACATTGATTGGACGGAAGTCACGCGCTCGCCTAGAGTTGCGCCAGGCGTTGCCGCGTGATTGCCCCGGGAGGGGCGAAATGGATTCGGCGGAGTTGCGCTCGACCGCCGGATGCGTGGAGTTGGGGGCCCCTTCGAGGGGCCCTTTTTTTTCAGCGCCCGACGATGCGCTGGAAGGTGACCAGCATCCCCGCGGTCGCGCCCCAGATGAAACGCCCGCGCCAGGGCATCGCCCAGTAGTGCCGCAGGCGTCCCTTGTAGAAAGCGCTCTCGTAGCGGTGGTTGGCGGTTTCGAGCAGGAAGGCGAGCGGCACCTCGAAGACCTCGGCGACCTCGTAGGGATCGGGCGCGTAGGCGACGGGCGGCTCGGCCCATCCCACCACCGGCCGCACGCGGAACCCCGTGGAGGTGTGGTAGTCGGGGAGCTCCCCCAGGATTTCCACGCCCGCCGGATCGATGCCCACCTCCTCCCGTGCCTCGCGAAGCGCCGTGTGCGAAGGCCCTTCGTCGCCGGGCGCGACGCGCCCGCCCGGAAAGCTGATCTGGCCCGCATGGTCGGCCAGGTGCGCCGTGCGCTGGGTGAAGACCACGGTGGGCTCCACCGGGTGGTTCACCACGAGGAGCAGCACGGCCGCCGGCATGGGATCGGCCGCCGAGGAAGCGATGCGCTGGCGCTCGAGGTCGTCGGCGGTGAGCAGGTCCGCGAGCGGCGGGGTGTCGGCGAGGCGTCGAATGAGATCGTTGCGGGTCGGCGGGGGCATTGTCGGTGGGCGATTCGGGCTCCGGCGCCAGTATAAGATGCGCCCACGATGGTTCTCCACGACTACTGGCGGTCCTCGGCCGCGTACCGGGTTCGCATCGCCCTCGGGCTGAAGGGCCTCGACGCCGGACGGCGCTACGTGCACCTGCGCAAGTCCGAGCAGCGCGCCCCCGGATATCTCGCGAGGAACCCCCAGGGGCTCGTGCCCATGCTCGAGGACGGCGAAATCGACCTCACGCAGTCGATCGCGATCATCGAGTACCTCGAGGAAACGCACCCGCGGCCGCCGCTCCTGCCCGCCACGGCCGAGGAACGCGCGTGGGTGCGCGCCGTCGCCCTCGCCGTGGCCTGCGAGATCCATCCCCTCAACAATCTTCGCGTCCTCGCGTACCTCGAGCATGAACTCCGGGCCGACGCGGCCGCCCGCGACCGGTGGTACGCGCACTGGGTAACCGACGGGCTCGGCGCGATCGAGAAGATGCTCGCCGCGCGTCCCGGCCGGGGCCCGTACTGCCTGGGCAAGTCGCCCACGCTCGCCGACGTCTGCCTGGTTCCGCAGGTCTTCAATGCCTGGCGATTCAAGGTGCCCGTCGAGCCGTATCCGCGGGTCCTCGCGGTGGTCGATGAATGCCTGAAACTGCCCGCCTTCGATCTCGCGCAGCCCTCCAAGCAACCCGACGCCGAATGAAAGCGCCGCCGGCACGTTGACGGCGTTCGGCGGGCGTCAGCCGACGTCGCGACCGTGTCCCCGGGGCCTCGCGGCCTGCCTACCGCGATTTCCGGGAACTTTCCGGCGGTCCCGCCGCAATAGGGTCAGGACCGATGCCAAGCCTCCCGATGCCGCCCTGGAACATGCAGCCCGAACTGACCCTGCTTGCCCGCATGCGCCAGGGCGACGAGGAGGCCTTCGTCGAGCTCTACCGCCGGCACAAGGACGCGATCTTTCGCTTCGCGATGCTGCGCACGGGATCGGCGGCGCGGGCGGCCGACGTGACGCAGGAGACGTTCCTGCACCTCATGACGCGTCCGGGGCAATACGACCCGGGGCGCGGCTCGCTCGCGGCCTGGCTCTGCGGCGTGGCGCGAAACCTCGCGCGGCGCGAGTGCGCGGGCCGCGAGGATGCGACCGATCCCGGCGACCTGGCCGACGACGCCACGCTTGCGCAGGACCTGGTCGAGGCGAACGGCCCGGTGGAAAGGCTCCTTGCCGACGAAACGGCCGAGCAGGTGCGAGCGGCGATCGCCTCGATCGCCCCGCACTACCGCGACGTCCTGATCCTCTGCGAGCTTTCCGAACTTTCCTACGCCGAGGCGGCGCAGGTCTGCGGCATCGACATCGGCACCGTGCGCTCGCGGCTTTCCCGCGCCCGCGCCCAGCTCGCCGACCGTTTTTCGCGAATGGGGCTGATGCACGGCCCCGGCCGCGTGAAGGAGGCATCGTGAATCCGGACATCGACCGGCTGCACCCCGCCGTGCGCGAAGCGCGGCTCGCCGAGCGGCTCGAAACGCTCCGGTCCGCGCTTGCCGCGGTCGCGACGCCGGCCTCGCTCGAACCCGCCCTCGTGGATCGCTTTCGCGCCCACCGCCGCCGCGAACGCTCGCTTGCGCGCCCTCGCCTGTGGTGGCTGCCGCCCCTCGCCATGGTGGTCACGGTGGCATTCGTGAGCTGGATGGTTCGCGTGCCCCCGGCACTGCCCGTGCCCGAGGCGGATCCCGGCTCCGCGGCTGCGCCCGCGCCCGCCGGGGCGCAGGACGCCGGCCCGTTCCTCGCGCTCAAGCCGCTCGAGCGCATCGCCCTGGAGCCGCGAGCCACCGTGGTCGCGACCGAATTCCCGCGAGCGCTCCTCGCCCAATGGGGCCTGCCCGTCTCGCCGGAGCGCGCGGGCGAACCGGTGCGCGCCGAATTTCTCTACTCCGCGCAGGGCGAGCCGCTCGCGCTGCGCATTCTCAATTGATTTCGAACGACCGGAAGGATAGCCCGTGAAACCGACGCTCTTCGCCGCCACTGCACTCCTGGTCCTGCCCGCCCCGGCGCTCGCCGGGTCGCCGGAGCCCCGCATCGGGAACCGCATCGAGCACCGCCTCGTCATCGACGGCCACGACGTCCTCGCGGACGCCGCCGCCGCGAAGGATTCCGCCTTCGCCTGGCGGCAATGGGGAGACGACCTGCGCGCCTCCATGGGCACGCTGTTCGGCGACCATTTCGCCGCGGCCAGGCCCGTCAAGGACGCGCCCTACAGCGCCGACGTCTCGACGGAAACCCATCAGACCCTCGCCGACGGAAACGTCATCGCGAAGAAGACCTCGGGCCGCGTCTTCCGCGATTCCGCGGGCCGCACGCGACAGGAAACGGTGATCGACGGCGAGGCGAAATCGATCCAGCTTCGCGACCCGGTCGAAGGCTCGGCGGTCATGCTGTTGCCGGGGTCGAAGAAGGCGGTTCGCCTGCCGCACGTGTCATCGCACGCCGGCACGCGGCAACTGCAGGTCCTGCGCCTGGGCGAGCGGGAAATCCGCATCGCCGACGGCAAGATCAGCGTCGACGGCAAGCCGATCCGCGGCAAGGTCGAGCTCACGGCGGGCGGCAAGGAGATCCGCATCGCGGACGGCAGCATCACCATCGACGGCAAGCCCTTCGCCCCCGGCGACGAAGACGGCAAGGCGATCGTGAAGCAGGTCGAGACCGTCGAGACCGGCGACGGCACGCGGCGCGAAGAGGTGCGCGTGCACGTGGTGCGGCGCGGCGAGGGCAAGGACGCCCGCCTCGACCTGCCGCCTGGACCCGCCCTGGGCCCGCTGCTGGGACGCCTGGACGGCACGCTCCTGGGCAAGAAGGGCGTCACGACTTCCCTCGGGACGAAGGATTTCGAGGGCGTGAAGGCCGAGGGCAAGTCCACGGTGCGCACGATCCCGGCTGGCGAGATCGGCAACCGCAATCCGATCCTGATCACCTCCGAGTCGTGGTTCTCGCCCGAGCTGCAGGTGACGGTCCATTCGCGCCAGAGCGATCCGCGCCATGGCGAAACCGTCTACCGGCTCACCAACATCCGGCGAGGCGAACCCGCCGCGGAACTCTTCAAGGTGCCGGTGGAATACGCGGCCAGCGGCAAGCGGGACAAGCGCTAGCGCGCGGCGCAGCTACAATCGGGGGCATCGCGACGACCGCGAGCCCGCCCTTGATCCTCACCACGTCCCGGCTGCACCTTCGCCCCTGGCGCGAATCCGACCTGGCGCCCTTCGCGGCGATGAACGCCGACGATCGCGTGATGGAGCACTTCCTGCGGCCCCTCGACCGCGCCGAAAGCGACGCCCTGGCGGCGCGGGCGAATGCCCATCTCGCGACGATGGGCTGGGGCCTGTGGGCCCTGGAGGTCGCCGACGACGGGCGCTTCATCGGATTCGCGGGACTCGCCGTGCCCTCGTGGCAGTCGCATTTCACGCCCTGCGTCGAGGTGGGCTGGCGGCTCTCCCGCGAGGCCTGGGGCAAGGGCTACGCGACGGAAGCCGGGCGCGCGGCGATCCGGCACGGCTTCGGGGGTGCCGGTCTCGTCGAGATCGTGTCCTTCACCTCGATCGCGAACACGCGCTCGATCGCGGTCATGGAGCGCCTGGGCATGCGCCGCGACGGCGAGTTCGACCACCCGGGGATCGCCGAGGGCCATCGCCTGCGCCGCCACGTGCTCTTCCGCGTCTCCCGCGACCCGTCCGCGCACTAGAAACGGGAGCCGGGCTCCTTCAGGAAGGCGAGCTCCTCTTGCGTCGATTCGCGCCCCAGGGCGGCATTGCGGTGCGGGAAACGCCCGAACCGCTCGACGATCACGCGGTGCTTTCGCGCCCACCCGGCGAGTCCGCGGGTTTCCGGAAAGGCCTCGAGGGCGCAAAAGAGCTCGATCGACCGGTCCTGCAGGGCGAGGTCCTCGGCGTGCTCGAACGGCAGGTAGGCGAATTGGCGCTCCACCGGCAGCAGCGCCGCATCCCAGCCACGGTCGATCATGTGCCGCGCGCAATCGAGCGCCTGCGCGTCCTGCGAGAACGCCCGCGCGTCGTCGCGGTAGAGGTTGCGCGAGAACTGGTCCAGCACGATCACCAGCGCGAGCAGCGATGGCGCCCCGTCGCGCCAGCGGTCCCGCTCGCCCAGGGCCGCGCTCGCGTGCAGCGCGAGGAATCGTCGCCGGATTTCCGCGTCGAAGGCCGCGTCCTTGCGAAACCAGGCCTCGCGCGACTTGCCACGCGCCGGCGAACCCGGCTCGCCGAACCAGAACGCGAGCACCTCGAGCGCCTCCGCCGGGCACGCCACGTCGCCGCCGGCGCTCACGGGCAGTTCTCGTGGGGGCAGCGGTTGACCTCGATGGAGACGTGGGCGAGCGAGGCGATGCCGGCGAGCCTCTCGCGATAGCCGTCGGGCGTGAGGGGTTTTCGCGCGACGATGGTCACGATGCAGGCGTGCCGCGAGCGGCCCACGCGCCAGACGTGCAGGTCGGCGATCTCCGCATCGCCGTCGGTCTCGATGGCGCGGCGAACCTCGGCGGCAACGGGCGCGTCCATTTCCCGGTCGAGCAGCACGCGCGCCGACTGGAAAAGGAGTCCTTTCGACCACCACGCGATCACGCCCGCGCCGACGAGGCCCATCGCCGGATCGAGCCACGCCCAGCCTCCCATCACGCCGGCGGAGAGCGCCACGATCGCAAGAACGGACGTGAACGCATCCGTCAGCACGTGCACGTAGGCCGCGCGCAGGTTGAGGTCGCCATGGCGGTGCTCGTGTTCTTCCTCGCGCTCGTGGGCGAGCTCGTGCTCGTGGTCGTGGGACAGGTCATGGTCATGGCCATGATCGTGGTCGTGCGGGTGGCCGAACGCCTCCCCCGGGCCCGCGAGGACGAATGCCGACGCGACGTTCACGGCGAGCCCCACGACCGCGACCACGAGGGCCGTCCCGAAGGCGATCTCGCGGGGGCTCACCAGTCGCAGGACCGACTCCGCCGCCATCGCGAGCGCCACGAGCGCGAGAATGAGCGCGCTCGCGAAGGCGCCCAGCACCTCGATCTTCCACGTCCCGAAGGCGAAGCGTTCGTCGCGCGACCAGCGCCGGGCGAGCACATAGGCGGTTCCGGCCATCGCGAGCGCCGCCACGTGGGTTCCCATGTGCCAGCCGTCCGCGAGCAGCGCCATGGATCCGGTGATCCAGCCGCCCGCGATCTCCGCCACCATCGTGACGGCGGTGATGGCCACCACGATCCACGTGCGCCGCTCCCCCGCGCGGTTTCCCGCGTCGAAGGCGTGCCCGTGCCGCCAGGCCGACAGGTCGTGGAGCGCCATGGCGCTAGGCGAGACGCCCCGCCGCGAGGTAGCTCGAGCCGCAGTGGAAGCTGCGCAGGACGCGAAGCTCCCGGCATCGCGCCGCGAGCGGGCGCCAAGGCTCGCGAAGCCCGCGATAGGTCGTGAGGTAGCGCCGCGTTCGCCAGGCGGTGACCGCGTTGATCGCGAACCCCCAGCTCCAGGGAAGAAACCGGACGCCCGCCACGGCCACGCGGCAGCCGGGGTTCGCGTGGCGAACGAGGTTGTCGAGCGCCTCGTCGGACTGGAGCACGTCGTGCGTGTAGGTGAAGAGGATCGCGTCGGCGCGAAGCGCGGTCATGAACTCCTGCGCGCTTTCCTGGATCAACGTGGCCCGGCAACCGCAGGCGGCAAGCCGTGCCCGGGCGAGCGCGGCCATCTCGGGCGACTGCTCGATGCCCACGACCTGCCCGCCGGGACCGAGCCGACGGCACAGGAGCGGAATCGCCGCGCCGGTGCCGCAGGCCACGTCGAAGACGGTCTCCCCGGGGCGCAGCCCGAGGGCAGCGATCGCGGCCTCGCGAATGCCGATGATGCGACCGCTGGAGGCCTCGTAGCCCGCGGCGAGGGGCGCGTAGGAATCGAGCGCGCGGCTCCGGTCGGGGTCCGCGAACAGGGCCATCGGAGCGCCCGGGAACCTAGGCCGGCTTCGCGGGCGAAGGCGTGAAGCCCGCGCGCGTGATCGCCGCGGCGATGCGATCGGCGGAGAACTCGCTTTCGATCCTCACGCGCCGCGAGGCGAGGTCGATCTCGCAGCGCCCCGCCGGGTCGACGGACTTGACCGCCTCGGTGATGGTGGCGACGCAGTGCGCGCAGGTCATGTCCTGCACGGTGAATTCCGCCGCGCTCATTTCGCCTTCACCGCCTGCAGCTTCGTCACGAGGTAGCCGCCCTCGGCCTCCTCGGCGCGGAAGCGGATCCGGGAACCCGGGGCGAGGCCTTCCAGCATGGCCGGGTCCTTCACGCGAAAGACCATCGTCATCGGCGGCATCTTGAGGTTGTCGATGGGGCCGTGCTTGATGGTGAGCTTCTTCGCCTCCAGGTCGACCTTCTTCACCTCGCCGGCCGTCAGGGCAGCCGCCGCGGGCGCCTTCGCCGGCGCGTCGGCCGCCAGCACGGTGGGCGGCGCGGTGCACGCGACGAGGGCCGCGGCGAGAATCCATTCACGCTTCATGTCGCATCTCCTGGAGGGGTTACGTCCCCTATTCTATTCCCGGTGGGCCCCCGCGAGATCGTTGAGGATCGGGCAATCGGGCCGGTCGTCGCCGTGGCAGCAATGGACGAGGTGCTCCAGCGTGACGCGCATGCCCTGGAGCTCGGCGATGCGGGCGTCGAGCTCGGCGATGTGCCTGGACGCGAGGCGCTTCACGTCCGCGCTGGCGCGGCGCCGGTCCTGCCACAGGCCGAGGAGCGCGGCGATCTCCTTCATCGAGAAGCCCAGGTCGCGCGAGCGCCGGATGAAGCGCAGGACGTGCACGTCGGCCTCCCGGTAGATCCGGTAGCCGGCGATCGTGCGCCCGGCCTTCGGGACGAGCCCCGTTTCCTCGTAGTGGCGGATCATCTTCGCGGAAACGCCAGAGGCTTCGGCCGCTTCCCCGATGTTGAAGAACCCGTCGCTTCGCGCCTCGGACAACTCGAAATATTTCGCCTGCGGCATGGATCTCCCCCGTTCCCTCAGCGCCGCGGGGCGGCCGCGGCCTTCCAGCGCGAAAGCAGCAGCGCGTTCGAGACCACGCTCACGCTGCTCAGCGCCATGGCCGCCCCGGCGATCACCGGCGAGAGCAGGCCCAGCGCGGCAAGCGGCACCCCGACCACGTTGTAGACGAACGCCCAGAAGAGGTTCTGGCGAATCTTCGCATGGGTGCGCCGCGAAATGTCCAGGGCATCGACCACGAGCGACGGGTCGCCCCGCATGAGGGTGATGCCCGCCGTGTGCATGGCCACGTCCGTGCCCGTGCCCAGCGCGATGCCGATGTCGGCCGCCGCCAGCGCCGGCGCGTCGTTGATGCCGTCTCCCACCATCGCCACCACGCCGTGCGCCTCGCGCAGGCTCGCGACGACCGCCGCCTTGTCCTGCGGCAGAACCTCGGCGCGCACATCCTCGATGCCGAGCGCCCTGCCTGCCGCCGCTCCCGCACCCCGGTTGTCGCCGGTGAGCAGGACGGTCGCGATGCCGAGTTCGCGCAGCCGCGCGACGGCCCCCGCGGACTGCGGCTTGAGGGCATCGCCGAAGGCGAGCAGCGCGAGCGCCCGGGCCTGCGGCGCCGACTCGAGAAGCCAGGACACCGTGAGCCCGCCCGCCTCGAGTCTCGCCGCCTCGGCCTCCAGCCGGTCGAAGCCGGCTGCGCCCAGCTCCGTTGCCCAGCGGCGGCTCGCGATCGCGAGGATCCGGCCACCGATTCGCGCCTGCACGCCCCGCCCGGCGACGGTGCGAAGCTCCGCGGCCGGATCCGCCGCGACGGACTCGCGCCTGGCGGCCTCCAGCACCGCCTTCGCGAGCGGGTGAGCGGAGCCGCCCTGCACGCCGGCGGCCAGTCGCAGGGCGGCCCCGCGCGTGATGTCCAGGGGCACCAGCTCCACGAGCGACGGCCGTCCTTCGGAGAGCGTGCCCGTCTTGTCGAAGGCCACGACGCGCGTGCGGTGCGCCACCTCGAGCGCCTCCGCGTCCTTGATGAGGATGCCGTGGCGGGCGGCCACGCCGGTCCCGGCCATCACCGCCGCGGGCGTGGCGAGCCCCAGCGCGCAGGGGCACGCGATGACGAGGACCGCGACCGCGTTGAGCACGGCGGTCTCCCAGTTGCCGCCGCCGATTCCCCAGGCGAGCAACGTGGCCGCCGCGATCGCCACCACGACCGGCACGAACACCTCGCTCACGCGATCGACGAGCCGCTGGATCGGCGCCTTCGCCGCCTGCGCGGACTCGACCGCCCGGATGATGCGCGCGAGCGTGCCCTCGGCCCCCACGGCGACGGTGCGCGCGACCAGGCGGCCTTCGGCGTTCACGGAGCCGCCCGTCACTCGGCTTCCCGGCGCCTTGGCCACGGGCAGGCCCTCCCCCGTGACGAGGGATTCGTCCACGTGGCTCTCGCCTTCGACCACTTCGGCGTCGACGGGCACGCGATCGCCCGGCAGCACGACCACGAGATCGCCCACCCTCACCCGCGCCACGGGCACGATCCGTTCGACGCCGGCGTCGAGAAGCCGCGCGGTCTCGGGCCGCAACGCGGAGAGCGCCCGGATCGCCGCCGTGGTCTCGCGCTTGGCCCGCTCCTCGAGCCACTTTCCCGCGCGAACCAGCGTGATCACCACCGCCGAGGCCTCGAAATAGAGATGCCCGTCGCGCGAGGCGAGCGCGAGATACACGCTGAGCCCGTAGGCGGCGCTCGTGCCGATGGCCACGAGCAGGTCCATGTTCCCGGCCCGCGCGCGAAGCGCCTTCCACGCCGAGCGATAGAACCGCGCGCCGGCGATGAACTGCACGGGGGTCGCGAGCAGCCACTGCAGCCACGCGGGCAGCATCCAGTGGACGCCGAAGAGTCCGGCCACCATGGGAACGACGAGCGGCAGGGTGAGCGCCGCTGCCGCCGCGAGTTCCAGCGTGTCGCGGCGGATGCCGTCGACCGGCGCCACCGGCGGCGCATCGGCCTTGGCGAAGGCCTCGTAGCCCGCGCGCCGGACGGCGGCGATGGCCGCCTCGGCCACCTCTGCCGGGGCGCGGATCGTCGCCGTCTCGGTCGCGAGGTTGATGCTCGCCGCCGCCACGCCCGGCACCTTGAGGAGCGCCTTCTCGACCCGGGCCACGCAGGACGCGCAGGTCATGCCCTCGACCTTGAGGTCGAGGGTACCGGCCGGCGCGCTGAGCGGCAGCAAGCCGGGGACGCCCTGGGTGCTCGCGGCCACGGCTAGGACGCCGGCGCCGCGAGCACCGGGGTGTAGCCCGCCTCGGCGATGGCGGCGACGAAGGGCTGCGCGGCAGCGGCGCTGTCGATGCGCACCTGTCTCGCGGCGAGGTCGATCTCGCAGCGGGCGGCGGCGTCGGTTTCGCGGACGGCTTTCGTGATGACCGAGGCGCAATGGCCGCAGGTCATGTCTTTCACGGCGATTTCGATCATGGCGGATCTCCTTCGAGTGGGGTGGACGACGCCACGATGCACCTTCCCACCGTAGGAAGGTCAAGGGCCTTCGGCCTCGCCGCGACACGCACCGCCCCACCCCCCGCGGACACTCAGCCCGCGATATCGGGCCCGATCACCGCCTTCAGGAGCGTCTCGCCTGCATCCGGGCGGTCGGGACGCCCCGAGAACCACCACAACGCGCCCTTCTTCACCGACAGGTCGATGGGGTGGCCGGTGAGGAGGCGCGCCGCCACGCGACCGATCGTCGGCTGGTGGCCGACGATCACGACGTTGTGCGCGCCCGCCGGCCAGCCGGCCTCGCGAACGAGCGCGTCCTCCGACGCGCCCGGCCGGAGCGAGGAGCGCACGTCATAGTCCCTGTCCAGCGCATCGGCGGTCTGGGTCGCGCGCAAGGCGGGGCTCGCGAGGATGAGCCACGGGCCTTCCAGGCGCGGGGCCAGCCACCGGGCCACTTTCGCGGCCTGCTTTCGACCCTTGTCGGTGAGTTCGCGCTTCAGGTCGATCACGCCATCTTCCGCGTCGGCGTGGCGCCACAGGATCAATTCCATCGCTCGCTCCGTGTGTCGTCGGTGCACGCCTATTGCGGCGGGGGAATTCCCGGCGCAGGCGAGAGCGCGGGCGGGGCCGCGGGCGGCAGCGTGGCCGGGAGCGCAGGCGCGGGAGGCGCCGCGGCCGGGGGGGCGGGCGGCGTGGGCGCGAAGTCGGCGTCGCCGAACTGCCAGAGCAGGAAAGCGTAGATGTCGGCCAGCTCCTCGTCGCGTTGCGAGCGCGCCTCGGCGTCGCCATCGCCACCTTCCCATTCCACGCGCAGCAGGACGGGCTTGCCGCCGACGCTCGCCGCCTGCAGCCGCGCGGCCATCTTCGCCGCCTGCCAGGGCTCCACGCGCGAATCGTTCATGCCCGTGGTGAGCAGCACGGCGGGATAGGCGGTGCCGTCCTTCACCTGGTGGTAGGCGGACATGCGGCGCAGGTCGTGGAACCCCTCGAGCGTGGCGATGGAGCCGAATTCCGGGATGCTGGGCGGGCCGCCCGGCGCGAACTCGAAACGCAGCATGTCGAGCGCGGCCACGCGCGGCACCGCCGCCGCGAAGAGGTCCGGCCGTCGGACGGCCGCGCCCGCCGACGGAATGCCCCCGGCGCTCGTGCCCTGGATCGCCAGGCGCTTCGGACTGGTGAATCCGTACTTCACGAGAAATTCCGCGCAGGCGATGAAGTCCAGGATCGTGTTCTCCTTCCTCGACTTCCGGCCGGCCCGGTGCCATTCCTCGCCATACTCGCCGCCGCCGCGGATATGGGCGATCGCGATGATGCCGCCGCGCTCGAGCCAGGCGAGGCGCGTCGCATCGAAGACGGGAACCTGGGAGACGCCGTAGGCCCCGAAGCCCAGCAGCAGCGTCGGGTTGTCGGCGGTGAGCATCGTCGTCTTGCGGTAGAGCAGCGTCACCGGGATCTTCGTGCCGTCGTGGCTCGTCGCGTACAGCCGCACCTCGTCCATGGCGGAGAAGTCGGCGCGCGGCGCGGGCTGCAGCCCGGTGTTGCGCAAGTCGCCCGACTTCGCCTCCACGGTCACGATGGACGGCGGCTCGATGAAGCCCTGCAGGCGCAGGATCGCGCCGGGGCGGCGCGGATGGGTGAGCATCTGCGCGATGGCCACGTCGAATGCGGTCTTCACGAACTCCGGCTTGCGCGAGGCGCCCGGCCCCAGGTTCAGGCGCTCGAGCCGCTCGAGACCGCCGACGGTGATCCGCAGGTAGAGCGCGTCGGCGGCGAGCGCCATGCCGAGGATGACCGCCTCGCCTTCGGGGACGGCCGGCCGCGGCCTGGAGACGCCGTCCTTCCCCGCCCGGACGACCATCACCTTGTTGCGCGGCGCGTCCTTGTGCGTGAGGAGATAGAGATCGTCCTTCCAGGCCTCGATGGCGGTGACGCCGTCGTCCTCGTCGACGATCTTCGTCCAGCGCGGCAGGCCCTTCGCGAGATCCCGCACCGTCGTGAGGTGCACGGAAAGGTCGCGCCCCTCGCCGTGGCGGACGACGGCGTAGGCGTGGACGGAATCCTCCGGCACCACGAGCGAGGGAAAGGCGAACTCCGGCACGT
This sequence comes from Usitatibacteraceae bacterium, assembly GCA_035432885.1. Taxonomy (GTDB): domain Bacteria; phylum Pseudomonadota; class Gammaproteobacteria; order Burkholderiales; family Usitatibacteraceae; genus FEB-7. The sequence goes on along the minus strand of DAORTX010000013.1, from coordinate 4,007 downwards.
CGCGCGCGCCTCCCAGGCCCGAGGCGAAGACGATCTCGTCCTGGGCGGCGGGGCGTCCGACCACGTGACGATAGAGCCGCACGCCCGCGTAGCGATGCGCCGGGTCCGCCGGGCCGCCTTCCGGGATTCGCGCGTAGTAGAAAGCGCGGCTGTCGTGGTGCCAGGACAAGCCGGCATTGAAGCGCGCGCGCTCGATCTTCACGCCGGCGTCGCGGCCGTCGCGCGCCTCGAGCACCCGAAGCGTGGCGTCCCCGGATCCATTCACCGACACGCCGTAGGCCACGAGCCTGCCGTCGGGCGACGGGCGGTACCAGTCGATCGAGGCTCGCGCCGAGGGCGAGGAGAACCTCGCCGGATCCGCGAGCACGCGCTCGGCGCCCGCGAATCCGTCCCGGACGCACAACACGGGCGCATCGCTTCCGGCCGCGAGCTTCAGGTAGAAGACCTTTCCGCTCGCGATCGCCAGGTCGCGCACGATGACCTGCTGCGACGACAGGTCGTGGATCCGGCGGGCCAGCGCCGCGCGCCCGGGAATCCGCGCGAGCATCCCCCGCGCGTAGTCGTCCTGCGCGCGCAGGAAGGCCCGCGACTCGGGCGACGTCGCGTCCTCGAGCCAGCGGTAGGGATCGACCACGTTCTCGCCGTGGAGCGTCTCGCGCACCTCGCGAACCGGCGCCGCGGGGTAGGCGGGCAGCGGCATCGCTGCCGGCGCGGGCGGCTCCGTCGATGGCAGGCCGGTCACCGGGGCGGGCGCGGGCGCCCCCTTCGACGGCGGATCGGTCGCCGGGGACGGCGCGGGCGCCTCCTTCGATGGCGGATCGGTCACCGGGGACGGCGCGGGCGCCTCCTTCGATGGCGGATCGGTCACCGGGGACGGCGCGGGCGTATCGGCTCGCGCGGCCGGCGGCAGAAGGGCGGCGAACAGGAGGGCAGCGAGGATCTTCATCGGGGGGGTCGTCGATCGACGTCGCGAACGGCGGCGCCCGCCGCCTTGCCGGGCAGCGCGGAAGTCAACTCGAGGTCAGCCGCCGCGGCGCAGGATCGGCTTGGCCACCGTGCCCGAGACCGAGAATCCGCCGCGGTCCTGGGCCACGTTCGAGCGGATCTCCACGGAGAGCCGGCCCGACAGGGCGCCGCTGGGGGAAATGTCGATGTTGCCGCCGCCGCGCAGCACGCCGCCCTGCAGGTTCAGGTTGCGGTACGAGGCACGCCCGTCGCCCGTGCCGAATTCGCCCTGCAGTTCGGCGAACTTGGTCACGCCGGCCCGGCCGGCGGCATCGGGCGATTGCATGGCCGCGACCAGGTCCGCGTTCGAGACGGAGCCGTCGGAGAGCCGGAACTTGCCCTGGACCCGGGGCGCCTCGAGGATCGTCGCGAACGTGGGCGCCTCGGCGGATACCGCGAAGTTGCCCTCGATCTTGCCGGTGACGGCGATGTCAGGCGTGAAGGCGCGCACCAGCTGGTCCGCCCTCACCCGGGCGAGGGCCAGGTCGGAGGCGAGCTTGATGGTCGGCCCCCAGCTCACCTTGAGCGTGCCGTTCACCTTGCCTTCGAGCACGTCGGCCTCGAATTCCGAGAACGTGATGTCGTTCGGCGTGAGCACGCCCTTGGCGGTCACGTCGCCCACGGGCACGGGAGCCCCCATGGGGAGCGCCCAGCTGCGCGCGCTGAAATTCACGTCGTACTCCGCGTCGCGCGGGCGGATCGTGGCGTTCCACTTGCCCTCGCCGGAGAGGGTCGCATTGCGCAGGCTTCCTTCCCGGCCGAACGAGAGCACCGCGTCGAAGGGACGCAATTCGGGCTTCACGTCGATCTTCACGTCCTTCAGGCGCACGAGCTCGATCTCGGCGGCTTCCTTCTTGCCCTGGATCGCGCCCCACGACAGGATGCGCCGCGGCGCGTCTCCGGTGATGGACACGTTCTCCAGCTCGAGCCGGTTCACCACGACGCGGTCGCCCGCGAGCGCGGCGATGTCCAGGTACACGCGCCCATGGCTCGCCTTCGCGTCGAGCGCCTTGCCCAGCGTGAAGCCCTCGATCTTGAAGTGCGGCGACGGAATGAGGGAGAACTTGAGGTTCGAGATGGACACGTCCTCGTGCAGCCACCCGCCGATGCCCTTCTCCAGCTTGTTCGCGAAGCCCCTCAGCGGCACCACGTGCAGCAGCCCCACGCCGATCACCAGGATCGCGGCGAGCGAGACGAAGATGTTGCGCACCCACCTGACCTTCTTGCGCGGCCGGCGCCGCACCGGCGTCGCGGCCTCCTCCTCGTCGGGCGTCACCTTGGTCCGCAGGACGTCGGCGATCTCGCGCGCCTTCCTTTCCTGCTCGGTCCTGATGCGCGCGTCCTCGTCCAGCTCGGCCTGCTCCTTGGCGCGCATGTAGGCCTTGGCCTGCGCCTTGCCCTCCAGCTCGGCACGGCGCGTCATGTCGCCCTCGATCTCGGCCTTCACCTTCTCGCGCGTGGTCTCCTCGACCGTCTCGCGGGCCTTTGCCTCGATGCGGGCGCGCATCTCGGCTTCCTCGCGCGCCTTCCGCTCGGAATCGATCCTGCCGCCAAGCTCCTTCTCGCGCCGCTCGCGCTCCTCCGCCTCGACCATCGCGCGCGCCTCGGCCTCGACCTTCGCCTTGCGCGCGGTCTCCAGCCTCTCCGCGGACTCCGCGCGCTCGCGCGCGGCGAGCGTGGCGGTCTCCGCCTTTTCCCGCGCCGCCACCTCGGCCTGCTCGCGGGCCTGCGCTTCCAGCCGGCGCAGCCGGCGCGCCTCGGCCTCGGCCTTCTCGCGCGCCACGGATTCCGCGACCGCCCTCGCCTCGGCCTCGGCGCGCAACTTCGCTTCCTTGTCGGCGCGCTCGCGCGCCGCGCCCTCGGCCTGGGTGCGCATCTCCAGCTCGGCCTTCTGCAAGGCTTCGCGCTCGATCTGCAGGCGCTCCTCGAGCTCCGCCCTTGCGGCGAGCCGGGCCTCTTCCATGATCTGCGCGCGGATCTCGGCGTGGGCCTTCTCCTCGATCTCGTCGCGAAGGAGCGTTTCCATCTCGCCCCGGATTCGCGCCTCGATCTCCTCCTTGAGGCGCGCCTTGAGTTCCTGCTCGGAGGCGACCGCCTCCTGCGCCTGGCGACGGGCCGCCGCCTCGGCCTCGGCACGCGCCTTCGCGAGCGCCTGCGCCTCGGCCTCGGCGCGCGCGCGCGCTTCCGCGAGGGCCCTCGCCTCCGCCTCCGCCTTCGCCCTCGCCTCGGCGCCGCGCTGGGCCTCGGCCTCCTCCTTCACCCGGGCCGCGGCCGCGGCGCGCGCATGCTGCTCGGCCTCCTTCAGCTTGCGGGCTTCCTCCTCGCGCACCTTCGCCTCGAGCTCGGCGCGCGCGCGGGCATTGGCTTCGGCCTGCGCCTTCGCCCGCATCTCCGCGAGGCGACGGTTTTCCTCGTCGTCCTTGATCTTCTGCTCGGCGGCGAGCTTGGCCTGCTGCGCCGCGGTCGCCGCGCGGCGAGCCTCTTCCTCGCGTGCGCGCGCCTCGAGTTCCGCTTTCGCGCGGTCGGACGCTTCCTTGGCTCGGCGCGCCTGCTCCATCGCGCGCATTTCCGCTTCGGCCTTGGCCTTGGCCTCGGCATCGGCCGTGGCGCGGGCCTGGGCCTGGATCTTGGCTTTCTCGCGCGCGGCGACCTGGGCGTTCTCCCGGGCCTTCTTGTCGGACTCCGTCTTTTCCTGCTGCCGGGAAAGCTCCCCGATGTCGAGCGCGGCCGCGGCCACGACGCGCTGCGTCTGGCCGGGGAGCTTGCCCGGCGCCGTGAAGTCGAAGTCGTCCTCGCCGAAGGGATCGGCGGCCTTGCGCGTCTCGAAGACGCGCGCGAAGCCGTCGCGGATGAGCGTGCTCATCGCCTTCTCGAGGACCGGCTTGTCGAGATCCGCCTTCGCCAGGATCTGGGCGAACGTGGACTTCCCGTCGACCAACTTGAGGATCTTCATCAAGTCCTTCGACAGGGAGGCCGAACGCTGGTTGACCTGCGTGATGCCC
>DAORTX010000012.1:0-23589 GCA_035432885.1 Usitatibacteraceae bacterium | reverse complement strand
CCGAGCTCGGCGAGCATCCGGTTCGCCGCGGCCGCGAGATCCGGAGCGGTGTCGACGAGGGTTCCGTCCAGGTCGAACAACGCGGCCCGGAAGCGACCGCCCGGCACCGCCGCCAGCGGCGTCACGCCCGGCTGAGCGCTTCGCGCAACCGGCGAATCGCGCCGGCGCGGTCCCGCTCGCCGAAGACCGCCGAGCCGGCGACGAAGGTGTCGGCGCCGGCCTTCGCGACTGCCGTGATGTTGTCCGCCTTGACGCCGCCGTCCACCTCGAGCCAGATGTCGCGCCCGCTCGCCTGGATGCGCCGCCGGGCCTCCCCGATCTTGGCAAGCGCGGAGGTGATGAAGGACTGGCCGCCGAACCCGGGGTTCACGCTCATGATCAGGATGAGATCCACCTTGTCCATCACGTGGTCCAGCCACGCGAGCGGCGTCGCCGGGTTGAACACGAGCCCCGCCTTGCACCCGTTGTCCCGGATGAGGCCGAGCGTGCGGTCCACGTGCTCGCTCGCTTCCGGGTGGAAACTGATGATCGAGGCACCCGCCTTCGCGAAATCCGGGATGATCCGGTCGACCGGCTTCACCATCAGGTGCACGTCGATCGGCACGCTGCAGTGCGGCCGGATCGCCTCGCACACCAGCGGGCCGACCGTGAGATTGGGAACGTAATGGTTGTCCATCACGTCGAAGTGCATGAGATCGGCTCCGCCCGCGATCACGTCCTTCACCTCCTCGCCGAGGCGCGCGAAATCCGCGGAGAGCAGGCTGGGGGCTATGCGGAACATGGGAAGACTTTCCGGAGGCGGTTGATGACGAAATTCTACGCGATTCCCCCCGATTTTTCGCCGCGGAATTCCTGCTAACATCGACCCATGCCGGATACCAAGAAATACATCGTCGCGGTCACCGCGCACTCGACCTACCTGCCCGACCAGTCGGACGAGGAGGACGATCGTTTCGTGTTCGCCTACACGATCCGGATCACGAACACCGGGAGCATCACGGCGCAGGTCGTCAGCCGCCACTGGATCATCACCGACGCGGACAACCAGGTGCAGGAGGTTCGCGGAATGGGCGTGGTCGGCGAGCAGCCCGTGCTCAAGCCCGGCGACACCTTCGAGTACTCCAGCGGTTCGTCGATCCCGACGGCGGTGGGCACCATGCGCGGCAGCTACCAGCTGGTGGCCGAGGACGGCACGCGCTTCGAGGCGCCGATACCGGAGTTCGCCTTGAGCGTCCCGCGCGTGTTGCACTAGTTGCGCGGCGGCAAGTCCTTGTTCGCGAGTTTTCCGGCGCCTTCCTTCGGTTTCGGCGCCTTGGGCATCGTCCACCAGACGATACCCACCGCGATCGCGAGCACCATCGCCACCTCCAGGAACACCCAGCCCATTTGCCGCTCCAACTCGATCATGACCTTCCCGGATTATAGAGCCGAGGGCGCCGCCTCCCCCGCCGCAATCGCGGCCATGCCGCAGCCGCCGGCTCGTTCGGCGCGGTCCGCGAGCGCGCTCGCTTGCGCGGGAGTCGCACTCCTTCTGGCGGCCTGCGCTTCGCCGCCGGAGAAAGTCGCGGAAAGTGCCCCGGAGTCACTCATCTGCCCGCCGGCAAAGCTGCCCGTCTGCCCGCCGGCGGCGCCCGCGTCCCCGCCGCTCGCGGTCGCGCCGGTTCCGGCTCCCGTTCCCGAGGTGGAATACCGGGGAAGGCTCCAACCCGCCCCGTGGATCGAACTGCCCGACTGGAGGAAGGAGCCCTTGCGCGACTCGCTCGTGGCTTTCGTCAGAGGCTGCGTCGCGCTAGCGAGGCAGCCGTCCTGGCAGGCGGTTTGCGCGGCCGCGACCGCCCTGGCGCCCGACAACGCCGAGAGCGACATCGCCGCGTTCTTCGAGAAGCAGTTCGATCCGTACCAGGTGATCAACGCCGACGAATCGACCTCCGGCATGGTCACCGGCTACTACGAGCCGCTCCTGCGGGGCGGGCGAACGCGCAATGCCCGCCATCGCTACCCGATCTACGCCGTGCCCCAGGACCTGCTCGTGATCGACCTCTCGTCGGTGTACCCGGACCTCAAGTACAAGCGGCTTCGCGGCCGGATCGAGGGCAACCGGGTCCTGCCCTACCTCGCGCGGGGCGACATCGAGAAGGAGCCCGCGCCGCTCAAGGGCCTGGAGATCGCGTGGGTCGACGACGCGATCGAGCTCTTCTTCCTCCACATCCAGGGCTCGGGCCAGGTGCAGCTGGACAATGGCGAGCGCTTGCGCGTGGGCTACGCGGACCAGAACGGGCATCCCTTCCGGTCGATGGGAAGGCTCCTCATCCAGCGGGGCGAGTTGCCGCCCGAGCGCGCCTCGATGCAGGGCATCAAGGACTGGGCCCGCCGCCACCCGGCGAAGGTGCAGCGGTTCATGAACGAGAACCCGAGCTTCGTGTTCTTCAAGGAACTGCCCGGCGACCTTCCGGGGCCCATCGGCTCGCTCGGCGTGCCGCTCACCGCGGAGCGCTCGATCGCCGTCGATCCGCGCGTGATCCCGCTGGGCGTTCCGGTCTACCTCGCCACGACCTGGCCCAATTCGCTTCAGCCGCTCACGCGCCTCATGGTGGCGCAGGATACGGGCGGTGCGATCAACGGCGGGGTTCGCGCGGACTTCTACTGGGGATTCGGCGACAGCGCCGGCAACCTGGCGGGCAAGATGCGCCAGGCGGGACGCATGTGGGTGCTGCTGCCGAAAGGCTACACGCCGCCCGTGACGGTCTCGGCCGGATCGAAACCCTAGCGCCATCGCGCGCCCGACAGCGTACCGCCCGCCTGCGGCTCCCTCAGGGCTTGGCCGCCTTCGCGTCCGCGAGGCGCTTCTCCAAGGCCGGGATGGGCATTACGCCGGGAACGCGCTCGCCATCCTCGAAGAAGATCGTCGGCGTGCCGCTGATGCGCTTTTCGCGACCGAAGGCAATCAGCGTGTCGATCGGGGTCTCGCAGGCCTTCCCGCCCGCGGGAGCCGTGTCCTTCAACATGAGGTCCAGCCACGCCTTCGCCCGGTCCGGCGCGCACCAGACCGCCTTCGACTTCTCCATCGAGTCCGGCGAGAGGATCGGGTAGAGGAACACATACATCGTGAGGTCGGTCACGCCCGCCGCGATCTCGTGCTCGAAGCGCTTGCAATAGCCGCAGTTCGGGTCCTCGAAGATGGCGATCCTGCGCGATCCGTTGCCGCGGACGATCTTGATCGCCGAGGCGAGCGGCAGGGTGTCGAACTTCACCGCCGAGAGCTTGCGGACGCGGGCCTCGGTCACGTTCTCGCGCGTCTTCGTGTCGATGAGGGAGCCCAGCAGGAGAAACGACGTCTTCTCGTCGGTATAGAAAACTTCGCCGCCGCCCGTCACCTCGACCAGGCCGCCGTATCCGCTCTTGCGGGCCGTCTCGATCTGGGCATCGGGAAATTTCTTGCGCAGCTCGGACTTGACGCGCTCGAGATCCTGGGCGCCGGCCGGAATGGCCAGAACGAGGGTGAGAATGGCCGTGGAAAGGGATGCGAGGAAGTTCATGGTGGTCTCTGGGGTTCCGGGTTGGGCCGGGCGGGGCCGGGGAAGTTCCCGGCAGGCGCGGCGCAATTATCGCATTGCCCGACCGGCGAGCAGCCTCTTGGCCCAAGGCGCCGAGTCGACCGCGCGCAATCCCGCGTTTCTCGCCGCCGCCGCCAATGAAGCGTCCAACCGGAACAGCCACTCCAGCCGGTCCGTCACGAACTGCATCGCGTCCACATCGGCGCGCCGCGCGCGCTCGTGCCGCCTGAGCAGGGCGAGATCCCCGGGACGCTCGAGGGGCGATCGCGATGCGAGCGTCCGCGCAAGCCCCCGCGCATCCTGGAAGCCGAGATTCACGCCCTGCCCCGCGAGCGGATGCACGCCATGGGCGGCGTCGCCGATGAGGACGGCGCCGGGGACCGCGATGCGCGGCACGCGAACCTGGCGCAGCGCAAAGCGCTCCACCGACGACGCGAGCTCCAGGTCCCCCAGCGCCGATCCTCCGGCGTCGCGAACCCGGCTCGCGAATTTCTCCGGCGCCATCGCCACGAGCTCGTCCGCAAGGTCGTCACGCGCCGACCAGACGATCGACATCATCGCGCCCGGCAAGGGAAGCCACGCAAGAATGCCGTCTCGCCGGAACCATTGCCGAGCCACGCCCGCGCTCGGGTGCTCGCAGCGGAAATGCGCCACGACCGCCGTCTCCGGGTAGCGCTTTTCCTCGAAGGCGAGGCCGAGTTCGCCCCGCACCCACGACTGCGCCCCGTCGGCGCCCACGAGCAGGTCGGCCTCGAGAAGGGACCCATCCTCGAGCGCGACCCCGGCGGCCCCCGCACGCGAGGAAATCGATTGCGCCCTTGCATCGCGGCAAATCGTGACGCCGCGGTCGCGGGCGGATTCCTCGATCGCCCGGGACAGGCGATTGCCTTCGACGATCCACGCGAGGGGGCGGCCTCCGGGCAGCGCGAAATCAAGCCGGCTCTTCCCGTCGTCACCGAAAACCTCCATGCGGGTGACGGCCGCGATCCGGTCCGGCGGCAGGCGATGCCACGCATCGACTTCCTTCAGGAAGTCGCGCGATCCCGCGCTCAATGCGAAGACGCGGATATCGAAGTGCTCCGGGTCGCTGGCCGGCCGGGCTTCGCCGCTGTCGAGCACGCGAACCCCGCCAGAACACGCCGCGGCGAATGCGAGACCGACCGCGCCTCCCCCAACCACGAGAATGCCGTCCTCCCCGGGTTGGCCCGCGCTCATCGGTGCCGGCGGCTCATGGGGAAACCGAGCCGTGGATCATGCGGTTCGCCAGCCACCGCCGCGCGGGCGGAAGGAGGTCGAGCGCGGTCAGCGCAAGCCCGCGGCCCCAGGTGGGAAGGCGTCGTCCATCCATGAAGGCGCCGACCAGGAAATCGGTGAAGGCGATGCCGCGGGCGGCATCGCGCCGGCGCGCGCCGCGATAGGACTCGAGCACCTCTCCGGCACCCGGATCGCTCCCGGATCGGTCCCGGAGAATCGCCGCGAGCGACGCGGCATCGCGCAATCCGATGTTGAGCCCCTGGCCCGCGATGGGATGCATCGCCTGCGCCGCGTTTCCGGCGATCACCGTGCGAAGCGCGACCGTCGAGTTGACGCTTCGCAGCTTCAAGGGAAACGACGCGCGCGGCCCGGTCGCGACGAACCGGCCCGCCCGATCGCCGAAATGCGCCTGGAGCTCCGCGAGGAAGGCGCCATCGTCCAGCGCCAGGATGCGCGTCGCCTCCGCCGGCGTCGCGGTCCAGACGAGCGCGAAGCGCTCCGCGACGGGCAGCAGCGCGACCGGCCCTTTCGGCGTGAACCGCTCGTAGGCCCGGCCGCCGTGCGGCCGATCGACGTGAACCGGGCCGGTGATGGCCACCTGCCCGTAGTCCTTCTCCGAATACGCGAGTCCGGGAATTCGCTTCGCGTTCACGCCCCCGTCTGCCAGCACGAGCAGTCTCGCTTCCACGACTCCCCCGCCCGCCAGGCGAAGCCGTGCGCACGCCGCCTCCAGCTCGATCGCCTCGCAAGCCGCCCCCCAGGAAATCTTCGCGCCCGAGGCCGCGAGGCGTTCGGCGAGCTTTTCCTCGAGCGTCGAATAGGCGACCGTGTAGCCGAGCGCCGCGAGCCCCTGTTCGGCGGCCGTGATGAGGGTTCGGCCGGGGCCCGCCTTCTGGGAGACGTGGATGTCGACGATCGGCGTGGTGCCGGATGCAGGCCATCCGCCCGCGTCCTCCAGCAGGTCGCGGCTTGCCTGCGACAACGCGAGCGTCCGTCCGTCCCGGGAGGGCGCGCCGCGTGCTTCCACGACGCGCACCGAGCGGCCCGTCGGCGCGATCAGCAAGGCGAGCGCGGCACCGACAGGCCCGGCCCCGACGATCGCCACGTCGACCCGGTCCATCGGGGCGTTCACCGCCGCCTTATCCGCGGACCGCCGCCTCGACGTCGGCCACGCGTTTCGGGCAACCGGCCGTGAGGACGTCGCGGCCCTTCGCCGTGACGAGGACATCGTCCTCGATGCGAACGCCGATGTTCCAGAAGTGCTTCGGCACGTTGTCGGCCGGGCGGATGTAGCAGCCCGGCTCCACGGTGAGCACCATGCCGGGCTCCAGCTTTCGCCACTTGCCCTTGCACCGGTAGTCCCCCGCGTCGTGCACATCGAGCCCGAGCCAGTGGCCGGTCCGGTGCATGTAGAACTGCTTGTACGACTCGTCGGCCAGCACCTTGTCCACGCTGCCCTTGCAGAGCTTCATGTCGATGAAGCCCCTCGCCAGCACGCGCGTGGCCGCGTCGTGATAGTCGATGAACCCGGCGCCCGGTTTCACGGCCTTGATCGCCGCTTCCTGGGAGGCGAGAACCAGCTCGTAGACGTCCCTTTGCGCGGCGCTGAACCTGCCGTCCACGGGAAAAGTCCGGGTGATGTCGGCGGCGTAGCTGTCCAGCTCGCAGCCGGCGTCGATCAGCAGGAGTTCGCCCTTTCGCAGCTCCGCGGTGTTCTCGCGGTAGTGCAGCACGCAGGCATTGGCGCCGGCGGCGACGATCGAGCCGTAGGCCGCGGAGCGCGCGCCGCTGCGGTAGAACTCGTGCAGCAGTTCCGCCTCGATCTCGTACTCGCGCCGTCCCGGCTCGGCCGCCCGCATCGCCCGCACGTGGGCCGCGCCGGAGATTTCCGCGGCCCGGCGCATGATCGCGATCTCGTTCGCGTCCTTCAGCAGGCGCATGTCGTTCACGTCCGCGCGGACATCGCGGATCTCGGACGGCGCCGAGACGCCGGTGCGCACCCTGGCGCGCACCGTGTTGAGCCATCCCGTCACGCGCGCGTCCCAGGCCGGGTCCGCGCCGAGCGGCGTATGGATCACCGGCTGGTCGGCGATGAGGTCTGGGAGCATCGCGTCCAGATCGGTCACCGGATGTGCCGCGTCGAATCCGAACGCCTGCATCGCGAGCTCGGGCCCGAACCGGTAGCCGTCCCAGATCTCGCGCTCGGCGTTCTTTTCCCGGCAGAAAAGGATCTCGCGGGGCTTCTTGCCGAGCACGATCACGAGGACGGCCTCGGGCTCGCGAAACCCGGTGAGGTAGTAGAAGCCGCTGTCCCACCGGTAGTCATAGTGGGAATCGGCGTTGCGCGTGCGCTCGGGCGCCGTGGGCAGGATGACGATGCCCTCGGACAGCGTTCGGGAGAGGGCCGCGCGGCGCGCGCGGAAGGGTTTGCTGCGGTTGGGGTTTTCGAGCTTCATGGTCGATCCGGCAATCCGCGCGGCGCGCGCGGGAGGCTGCCGATTCTACCGGGATTCCGCGGGACGGACCGCGTGTTCCCGCATGAGCGAGGCAAGCGCCTGCTGGCCTTCGGCGTCGAGCGCCTTCGCGACGTTCGCGATGTCGTCGCCTTGGCGGTTCTGCGAGAGCTTGAACTTGCCGTCCAGCCTGTCGACCACGATCTCGAAGCCGACGATCGCCTCCAGGAGCTTGGCTGCGAAATCGGGCGGAAGGCTCTCCATGCGCCACGGGGACGGCCTGCCGTCCTCGTAGGCGCGGGACAGCCGATCGAGCAGCGGCGCCAGGGCATTCGCCGGCAGGAGCCGCGCACGGCCGCGGGCATGCACCACTGCGTAGTTCCACGTGGGCACGCTCGGATGGTGCGCATACCATCCGGGTGACACGTAGCCGTGCGGCCCCTCGAAGATGGCAAGCACCTCGCCTGCCGCCTCCAGTTCCTGCCAGTGCGGGTTCGCGCGCGCCACGTGTCCCAGCAGGCGCGATCGCCCGTCCTCGCCGCGCTCGTGCAGGAAGGGGATGTGGCTCACGGCAAGTCCCGCGGGGCCCGCCGACACGAGCGTGCCGAACGCGTGGGCCGCGATGAATCGCTCGAGGGTCCCGCGATCCTCCATCCGGAACTGCTTGGGCACGTAGAACGTCATGGCGATAGCCTCCTGTCGAGCGCCTCGAGCTGCCGGGGCGTGCCGAGATTTTCCCAGGCGCCGCCGAAGCGCTCGCCGGTCACGCGGCCCTCCTCGACGAATCGGTAGGCCCAAGGAAAGAGGCGCAAGCGAGCGCCCGGCCCGATATCCGCGAAGAGCGCCGGGTGGAACACCCCGATGTTGGCGTAGGTGAGCAGCGGCCCATCGCGGCGCACCCGCCCGTCCGCGAGCCCCATGTCGCCCGCCGGATGGAACGGCGGGTTGTCGACGAGCACGAAGTGCGCGGCCCGCCGGCCCGGGTCTTCCTGGATCCGCGCCGCCACGTCCTCGAGCCGCGCGAAGTCGAAGTCCGTGTAGATGTCGCCGCTCACGACCACGAACGGCCTTTCGCCCAGGAGCGGCAGCGCGTTCGCGATGCCGCCCGCCGTCTCCAGCGCGGTCGCCTCCCGGGACCACGCGATGCGCACCCCCCAACCCGAGCCGTCGCCCACCTCGGCCTCGAGCCGCGCGCCCAGGTGCGAATGGTTCACGACGATGTCGCGGATCCCGGCGGCGGCCAGGCGCTCGAGTTGCCAGCCGATCAGGGGTTTGCCGCCGGCCCGCAGAAGCGGCTTCGGCGTCGTGTCCGTGAGCGGGCGCATGCGCTCGCCGCGGCCGGCGGCGAGAATGAATGCGCGCAGGGCGGGCGAGGCCACGGCCGCCTCAGTCCCCGCGCCCGGTCGCCGTCGCGGCGGCGGCGTCGAGACGGTCGAGAAGTCTCGCCAGGGGCGCCAGTTCGCCGTAGCGCGAGCAGGCGTGCCTCACGTAGCCGATGAAGCGCGGCGTGTCCTCGAGGTAGCCCGGCTTGCCGTCCCGATAGTGGATGCGGGCGAAGATGCCCAGCACCTTCAGGTGCCGCTGCAGCCCCATCCACTCCACGTCCCGCCAGAAGTCGGCGAAGTCCGGCCGGACCGGCAGCCCCCGCTTCCTCGCCGCCTCCCAGTAGCGGATGGTCCCGTCGAGCACGCGCTCCTCGTCCCAGGTGACGAACGCGTCGCGCCAGAGCGAGGCGATGTCATAGCTGATCGGGCCGTGCACCGCGTCCTGGAAATCCAGGACGCCGGGGTTGGGATCCGACACCATGAGGTTTCGCGGCATGAAGTCGCGGTGCACGAACACGCGGGGCTCGGCGAGGTTGGTCGCGAGGATTCGCCGGAACACCGTCTCGAGGTCCTCGCGCTCGCGCGCCTCGAGCGCGATGCCGAGGTGGCGATCGACGTACCACTGCGGAAACAGCGTCAGCTCGCGGCGAAGGAGCGCCTCGTCGTAGGGCGGCAATGCCCCCTCGCGGCTCGCCGCCTGCCAGTCGATCAGGGCGAGCGTCGCGTCCCGGAACAACCCGCCCTCGTTCGAGCCGTCGAAGGCCTGGAGGTAGGTCCGCTCGCCCAGGTCGGAGAGCAGCAGGAACCCCTGCGCCAGGTCCTGCGCGACCACCGCCGGCACGTGCACGCCCGCGTCGCGCATGAGGGCCGCGACCTTCACGAAAGGACGGCAATCCTCGCGATCGGGGGGCGCGTCCATCGCGACCCAGGTGCGGCCTTCGGCGAAGACGCGGAAATAGCGGCGGAAGCTCGCGTCGGCGCTGGCGGGCTCGCGCGTGAACGCGCGTCCGCCGAGGGCGTCGCGAAGCCAGGCGTCGAGCGCCTCGAGGCGGTCCATGGGGAATGAAGGCGGTGCGGCTTTCGCGTGTATTCTTGCCGATTCTAGCATCGCGTCCGCCGCCGCCTTCGATGTCCCGCCGCCGTCTCACGCTCGTCTTCGCCTGCGCGCTCGCCTTGCCGGCGGTCGCCGACGAGGGCGTGCCCCTGAGGCTCGAGCGCCGGCTCGCGCCGCCGCCGCCGCGGGTGGAGCACGACGCCGTCCGCTTCCTGTCGGCCGAGCGCATCACCGGCGACGAGTCGAGGAACATCACCGCCACCGGAAACGTGTCGCTGCGCCAGCGCGGCGCTTCCATCTCCGCGGACCGGATCGACTATTCCGTGGAAACCGACACCGTGGTGGCCACGGGCAGCGTGCGCCTGGAGCGCGCCGGCGACACCGCCACCGGCCCGAACCTCGTCTACCGGATCGCGGAGGCGACCGGCGAAATGGAGCGGCCCGTCTTCGAGATCCCGAAGCGCGAGGACCGGCGCAGCGCCTCCCGCGGCAGCGCCGAGCGCGTCCTGCTCGAAGGCGAGGACAGGAGCCGCCTGCTGCGCGCCGAATACACGACCTGCCCCGTCCCCCGTGAAGACTGGGCGCTCAAGGTGAGCGAGCTGGAGATCGACAGCAAGCGCCAGGTCGGAACGGCCTGGAACTCCGCGGTCTGGTTCCTCGGCGTGCCGATCCTCTATTCGCCCTGGCTCTCCTTTCCGCTGGACAACGCCCGGAAAACGGGGTTCCTGCCCCCGACCCTGGGGTCGTCGGGTCGCGGGGGATTCGAGTTCGCGCTGCCCTGGTACTGGAACATCGCCCCGAACCAGGATGCGACGATCACGCCCAAGCTCTTCTCCAAGCGCGGGCTGCAGCTGGGCGGCGAGTACCGCTACCTGCGGCCCGCCTATTCGGGGCAGGCGGACGTGGAATTCCTGCCGAACGACGCGATCGCGGAAAGGGACCGCTACTTTCTCGCCGTCAAGCACTCGCAGCAGCTCCCGCTCGGCCTGTCGCTCGCGGTGAATGCGCAGCGCGTCTCCGACGACAACTACTTCCGCGACCTCTCGACGCGGGTCACGGCGACTTCCCAGACGAACCTGCCGCGCGACGCGATCCTGGGCTATGCGGACGAAACCTGGGCGCTCTCGGCCCGCGCGGTGGCCTACCAGACGCTCCAGGATCCCACGGCGGCGGTTCCCGCGGCGGTGCCGTATCGCCAGGTTCCCCAGCTCGCGGCGACCGGCCTCTGGCAGGACAAGCTCGGCCTCGACTGGCTGCTCTCCGGCGAGCTGACCAACTTTCGCCACGCCAGCCTCGTGAACGGGCAGCGCATCATCGCCTACCCGCAGGTCTCGTGGCCGTTTCGCCGCGCGTGGGGCTACGTGACGCCGAAGGCGGGCCTTCACTTCACGCGCTACAAGCTCACCGGCGACGACACGGGGATATCCGACGCCACCCGGAGCGTGCCGCTCGCGAGCGTGGATGCGGGGCTCTATTTCGACCGCGAATGGAATTTCGGCGGGGGCCGCTTCCAGCAGACGCTCGAGCCGAGGATCTTCTACCTGCACGTGCCGTTCCGGGACCAGGCGCAACTTCCCAACTTCTCCACGGCGGAGGTCGATTTCGGCGCCAATTCCCTCTTCCGCGAAAACCGCTTCATCGGCGGCGACCGGGTCGGCGACGCGAACCAGGTGACCGCCGCCATCACGAGCCGCCTCGTGGAGTCGGATTCGGGCCTGGAGCGCCTGAAGGCCACGCTGGGCCAGATCTACTACCTCGATCCGCAGCGCGTGAGGCTCGACGGCGCGCCCCGGGAGGGCGACAAGTCGAACATCGTGGCGCTCGTGTCCGGTCAGGCCACGCCGTCCTTCTCGATCGACGGCGGGTTGGAATACGACGTGAACGGCGGGCGCGCCCGCCGCCTGGACCTCGAGGTGCGCTACAGCCCGAGCCCCGGAAGCCTCGTGAACGCCGCCTATCGCTTCACGCGCGACCAGATCCGGCAGGTCGACGTGTCCGCCCAATGGCCCCTGAGCGCCTCCCTGTCGGTCGTGGGCCGCTGGAACTGGAGCCTCGACGACAGGAAGCTCGTCGAAGGACTCGCGGGCTTCGAATATAATGCCGGCTGCTGGGAAGTCCGCGCGGTAGCCCACCGATTCATCACCGCGACGCAGCAGGTTTCGACCTCCTTCCAGATCCAGCTCGAACTCTCCGGGCTCTCGAGGATCGGCATCAACCCGCTCGAGACCCTCAGGCAGAACATTTCCGGCTACCGCCGGTCCGACGAGATCCCCTAGATGATGACCCTGCACACCCGCCCTCGTTTCGCAGCCCTGGTCGCGGCACTTGCCGCCTCCGCCGCCCTCGCGCAGCAGGCGCCCGCCTCGCGCCTCGACACCCGCCTCACGCCGGCCGCCCGGAACGTGGTCACGGTGGACCGGATCGTGGCCGTCGTGAACGACGACGTCATCACGCAGAACGAGCTTGCCGAGCGAACCCGCCTCGTGCTGGCGCAGCTCCAGCGCGCCGGCGGGCAGCTGCCCCCGCCCGACGCGCTCCAGCGGCAGGTCCTCGAGCGGATGATCAACGACCTGGTCCAGGTCCAGCTCGCCAAGGAGACGGGCGTGAAGATCGACGAGGCGACCGTCGAGAAGACGATCCAGCGGATCGCGGACGACAACAACCTGTCGATGACCGGGTTCCGCCAGGCGCTCGAACGCGACGGCGTGCGCTATTCCCGTTTTCGCGACGACATGCGAAACGAGCTGCTCCTCGCCCGCCTTCGCGAGCGCGAGGTGGAGAACGCGGTGGTGGTGACCGACGCCGAGATCGAGACCGAGCTCGCCCGCTCCGCCCGGGAGCGAGGCGGCGACACCGAGTACCGGCTGCAGCATGTCCTGGTGATGGTGCCGCAGCAGGCGACGCCCGAGCAGATCGACATCCGGCGCCGGCGGGCGCTGCAGGCGCTCTCGGAGCTTCGCAAGGGCACGAATTTCGCGGAGATCTCGGCCACCTATTCCGACGCGCCCGACGCCCTCAAGGGCGGCGACCTCGGCTGGCGCGCGGCGGGGCGGCTGCCCACGCTGTTTCTCGACGCCCTGGAGAAGATCCAGCCCGGCGAGGTGAGCGACATCCTGAGAAGCCCCAACGGCTTCCACATCGTGAAGCTGCTCGAGAGGCGCGGCAAGGACAAGGCCCCCTCGCTCTCCCAGACGCACGCGCGCCACATCCTCATCCGCACCAAGGAGGGCGCGAGCGAGGCCGACGTCCGGGAACGCCTCGCGCGCCTGCGCGCTCGAATCGCCGCCGGCGAGGATTTCGCCGAGCTCGCGCGCGTGCATTCCGAGGACGGCACTGCCGCCAAGGGTGGCGACCTCGGCTGGATCTCGCCCGGCGAGACGGTGCCGGAATTCGAGCGGGTCCTGAACGGGCTTGCCGACGGTGCGCTGAGCCAGCCGGTGCAGACGCCGTTCGGCTGGCACGTCGTGCAGGTTCTCGAGCGTCGCACGGAAGAGCTGAGCGAGGAACGCAAGAAGCTCGCGGCCCGCCAGACCGTGCGCGCGCGCAAGGCCGACGAGGCCTTCCAGGACTGGCTTCGCCAGACCCGCGACCGCGCGTTCGTCGAGAACCGCCTCGACGAGACCTGAGGCCGGCGCCCCGGCGCCCGAGGCGCGCATGGATTTCACGCCCCGCGTCGCGATCACCGCGGGCGAGCCCGCGGGCATCGGCCCGGATCTCTGCGCGATCCTCGCATCGAAGCGCTTCGATGCGCGAATCGTCTTCATCGGCGACCGCGACGTGATCGCCGGGCGGGCGCGGCGGCGCGGCATCGCCTTCGACCTGCCCGACTACGAACCCGGCTCCACGGAGCCCGCGTCTCTGCTGGGCCTTGCCACCCTCGCGCCCGTGACGGCCGGCCGCCTCGATCCCGCCAACGGCCGCCACGTCCTGGCACTCCTCGACCGCGCCATCGACGGCTGCCTCGCGGGGGAGTTCTCGGCGATGGTCACGGCGCCGGTGCAGAAATCCACGATCAACGACGCGGGCGTGGCATTCACCGGCCACACCGAGTACCTCGCCGCGCGCACGGGAACGCCGCGCGTGGTCATGATGCTGGTGGGCGGCGGGCTTCGCGTGGCGCTGGCGACGATCCACCTGCCGCTGTCGGCGGTGCCCGGGGCCATCACGCGGGAAGGCCTGCTCGAGACGCTGCGCATCGTGAACCACGACCTCAAGATGCGCTTCGGCATCGACCGCCCGCGCGTCCTCGTGGCGGGGTTGAACCCCCATGCCGGCGAGTCCGGCTACCTGGGGCGCGAGGAAATCGAGATCATCTCGCCGGCGCTTGCGACGCTGCGAGGCGAGGGGCTCGCGATCGAGGGGCCGCTGCCCGCCGACACGCTTTTCACCGCCCGCGTCCTGGCCGGCGCCGACGCCGTCGTGGCGATGTACCACGACCAGGGGCTTCCGGTACTCAAGCACGCGTCCTTCGGCCACGCGGTGAACGTGACGCTTGGCCTGCCTCTCATCCGGACGTCCGTCGATCACGGCACGGCGCTCGATCTCGCCGGCGACGGCGACGTGGACGCGGGCAGCCTCGAGGCGGCGACCGCGCTCGCCGTCGACCTCGCGCGCCGCGCGAACTCCTAGGGGTCCCGATGCTGCCGCGGGCGAAGAAGCGGCTGGGCCAGCACTTCCTGACCGACCGCCATTACCTGGAACGCATCGTCGGCGCGATCGCGCCGGTCGCCGGCGAACCCATGCTCGAGATCGGCCCCGGCCCGGGAGCGCTCACCGAGCGCCTCGCGCAGGTCGTCAGGCCGCTGCACGTGGTCGAGATCGACCGCGACCTCGCCGCGGGACTGCGCTCGCGGTTCGCGCCCGGCGACGTCGTCGTGCACGAGGCCGACGCCCTCGATTTCGACCTGGCCAGCCTGCCCGCCGGGCTTCGCGTCGTCGGCAACCTTCCCTACAACGTCTCCACGCCACTGCTCTTCCACGTGGCCTCCTTCGCGCCGCGCGTGCGCGACTGCGTCTTCATGCTCCAGAAGGAAGTGGTCGAGCGGATGGTCGCCGCGCCCGGAACGCAGGACTACGGGCGCCTGTCGGTAATGCTGCAGTACCGCTTTTCCATGCGGCTCGCCTTTCGCGTGCCGCCGGGCGCCTTCACGCCGCCGCCGAAGGTCGAGTCCGCCGTCGTGTGCATGGCGCCCCTGGGCGAGGACCGTCTCGTCGCGCGCGACGAGGCCCTGTTCGCGCGCGTCGTGATGGCGGCCTTCACGCAGCGCCGCAAGACCCTTCGGAACGCGCTGCGGACGCTCGCCGGTGAAGCGGTCTTCACGCGGGCGGGCGTCGATCCGGGGTTGCGCGGCGAGGTGCTCTCCGTGGCGCAGTTCGTGGCGCTTGCCGATTCGGCGGCGCCGGCCTAGCCGCGCTGGATGAACTCGATCTTGTAGCCGTCGGGATCCTCGACGAAGGCGATCACGCTGCCGCCGAATTTCATCGGGCCCGGTTCGCGGGTGACCTTGCCGCCCAGCTTCTTCACGTCCTCGCACGCCTTGTAGGCATCGGGCACGGCGATCGCGACGTGCCCGAAGGCATTGCCGTGGTCGTAGGACTTCGTCTCCCAGTTGTGCGTGAGCTCGATCACCGCCCCGGCCGACTCGTCGCCGTAGCCCACGAAGGCGAGCGTGAACTTGCCGTCCGGATAGTCCTTCCGGCGGATGACGTCCATGCCGAGAACTTCCGTGTAGAAGCGGATGGAACGGTCGAGGTCCACGACCCGGATCATGGTGTGCAGGATGCGCATGGGTTTTCCTTCAGAACGATCGGTGGAGATGGTCGGTGGCTTCGAGCTCGTCGCGCAGGCGCTTGTAGTCCGGGCACAGCCGCCCGACCTCCGCCCAGAACTCGCGCGAGTGGTTCATGTGGCGAAGGTGCGCGAGCTCGTGGCACACGACGTAGTCCACGAGCGCCGGGCGCGCCTTCACGAGGCGCCACGAGAGGCGCACCTCGCGCCGGCTGTTGCAGCTTCCCCAGCGCGACAGGGCCGAGGAGAGGATCACCCGCGGCGGGGCGAGGACCGCCAGGCGGGAAAAGAAGAACGCGCGGTGGGCCAGGTGCGCGAGCGCCGTCTTCCGGTACCACGCCACGACGGCCCGCCTTACCGCGTCCTCGCCCGGCGTCTTCACCGTCACGCGCAGGCTGTCGCCATCGACCTCGGCAAGGTTCCGTCGCCCGGCCTCGAGCCTCAGCGTGAGCGCCTCGCCGAGGTAGGGAAGGCTCGCGCCATCCTCCCAGCGCTGCACCGGCACCTGCCGCCGGCGCCAGATGTCGAGCTTGCCGAGGACCCAGGACTCGCTTTCGAGGAGCATCTTCTCGATGCGCGCGATCGGGACCGTGAGGGGAGCGTTCACCGTGAGCCCCGTCTCGTCCACCTTGAGCCCGACGCCCCGCCGCCCGCGGCGGCGCACCAGCACGTAGTCGAGCGGCTGGCCCGCGAGAACCAGGAAGCGCGGCTCGCGGGCCGCGGCCTCACGCGTCGGCATAGCGCTCCGGGTTCAGTCGGCGCATCTCGCCCTCGATCCACGCCTCGACCTCCCGGTTGACCGACAGGGCGTCGCGCCCCGCGGTCTCGATCACCGGACCGATCACCACCTGCACCGTGCCGGCGCGCTTCCGGAACGCGTACCGGCCCCAGACCTCCCCGGCGTTGTGGGCGATCGGCAGGATCGGCGCGCCCGTCCTCGTCGCGAGCGTCGCTCCCCCGATGCCGTAGCGGCCGCGCTTGCCCACGGGCACGCGCGTGCCTTCCGGGAAGATGGACACCCACAGGCCCTGCGCGATTCGTTTCGCGCCCTGCTGCACGATCTGCTCGCGCGCGGCGACGCCGCTGGAGCGGTCGATGGCGATCGAGCGCACCGCCGCGAGCCCCCACCCGACGAAAGGCAGCCACAGGAGCTCGCGCTTGATGATCCAGCACTGGTACGGGAAGGTCGCCTCGATGTAGAGCGTCTCCCAGGCCGACTGGTGCTTGGACATGATGACCGCGGGCCGGGCGGGGACGTTTTCCATCCCGCGCACCTCGTGGCGGATGCCGCAGGACCACTCGGCCCACTTGAGGACCCACCGCGCCCACGATCGCGCGAGATAGAGGCCTGCGCGGTAGCTGAAGAGCCCGAAGGCCGGCACGAGCATGCCGAAGATGGCCGTGATGAGGAAGCCCCCGACCAGAAACAGCGACGAGCGAAGCGCGGTCATTCCTTGGCGGCCACCAGGTGGCGCGAGACCTCCGCGAGATCGGCGAAGACGAGCGTCTTTCGCGGCAAGCCACCGATCTCGTTGGTCTTCCTGCCCTTGCCGGTGAGCACGAGGATGGGCTGCGCGCCCACGGCTTCGGCCACCTTCAGGTCGCGGATCGCGTCGCCCACGCAGGGCACGCCCTTGAGATCCGTGTGCATGCGCGCCGCGATCTCCTCGTACATGCCGGTCTTGGGCTTGCGGCAGTTGCAGTTCTCGGCATCGGTGTGCGGGCAGAAGAAGAGCGCGTCTATCCTGCCGCCCTGGCGGAACACCATTTCCATCATCTTGTCGTTCATGGCGTTGAAGGTCGCCATGTCGAAGAGCCCGCGGCCGATGCCGGACTGGTTGGTGGCCACCACGATCCGGAATCCCCCCTGGTGCATCCGCGCGATCGCCTCGATGGAGCCGGCGATGGGCTGCCACTCGGCGGGCGACTTGATGTAGCGCTCGCTGTCCTGGTTGATGACGCCGTCGCGATCGAGGATGACGAGCTTCATCGTCAGGCCGCCAGGCGCGAGATGTCGGCCACGCGATTGAGGAGCCGCTCGAGGCCGGTGAGGAGCGCGAGGCGGTTGGCGCGCACGGCGAGGTCCTCGGCGTTCACCAGCACCTTGTCGAAGAAGGCGTCGACGTCCGCGCGCACGCCCGCCAGCGCGACCAACGCGGGCTCGAACTGCGAGCGCGAGACATGCCCGTCGATGACCGGGGTCAGCTCCCCGATGGCGGCGTGCAGGCGGCGCTCCTCGTCCTGCGAGAAGAGCGAGGCATCGATCGCCGCGGACCGCCCGGACTTGTCGAGGATGTTCTTCACGCGCTTGTTCGCGGCCGCGAGCGCTTCGGACTCCGGCAGCTTCGAGAAGGCGACGACGGCGGCAAGCCTCGCGGGAATCAGGTCGAAGCGCGCGTCCTTCTGGACGACCACGGCCTCCACCTGGTTGGTGGTGTAGCCGCCATCGCGCAGGTAGCCCCGCAGCCGGTCGTACACGAACTCCTCGAGCTCCCCGGTCGCCTGGGGCTTGAACGGATCGAATGCGAGTCGGACAAGCTCGTGAAAGTCGAGGTCGAGTTGGCGCTCCACGAGGATGCGGATCACGCCGAGCGCGGCGCGGCGAAGGCCGAACGGGTCCTTGTCCCCGGTGGGCACCTGCCCGATGGAGAAGAGGCCGGCCAGGGCGTCGAGGCGGTCGGCGAGCGCCACGGCGATGCTCACGTCGCCGTCGGGCAGGCGGTCCCCCGCGAAGCGCGGCCAGTAGTGCTGCTCGATCGCGCGCACCACCGAGGGCTCCTCGTCGTCGGCCTGCGCGTAGTACTTGCCCATGACGCCCTGGAGCTCGGGGAACTCGCCCACCATGAGGGTCACGAGGTCGGCCTTCGCGAGAAGCGCGGCCCGGTCGGCGTAGGGCATGCCCTTCGCGCCGCGCGGCAGGCTCGCCTGGATTCGCGTGGCGAGCTTGCGCAGGCGCTCCACGCGCTCGAGCTGGCTGCCCAGCTTGCCGTGGTAGACGATCGTCTCCAGCTGCGGAACGCGCTCGGCAAGGCGCGTCCTGCGGTCGGTCTCGAAGAAGAAGCGCGCGTCGGCCAGGCGCGGGCGCACCACGCGCTCGTTGCCCTGCACGATCCGCGACGGGTCCTGCGGATGCAGGTTCGACACCAGGAGGAAGCGCTCCGTGAGCGCGCCCTCGGCGTCGAAGAGCGGGAAGTACTTCTGGTTCTGCCGCATGGTGAGGATGAGGCACTCCTGCGGCACGGCGAGGAACTCGCGCTCGAAGCGGCCCGCGTAGACGGTGGGCATCTCCACGAGCGCGGTCACCTCGTCGAGCAGCGCGGCGAAGTCGCTCTCGGGGCCGAGATTGGCGCCTTCGCGTTGCGCCGCCGCGGTGAGCGCCTCGAGGATCATCGTGCGCCGCTGCGAAAAGCTCGCCACGACGCCGCCTTCGTCCCGGAGACGACGCGAGTACTCGTCCGCGCCGGCGAGCGCGATGTCGCGCGCGCCCTGGAAGCGATGCCCGTGGATGACCCGCCCCGCCGCGAGGCCCAGCGCCGAGACGCCCACGACCTCCGGCCCGTGCAGGGCCACGAGCCCGTGGGCGGGCCGGACGAATTTCACGGTCGTGGCGCCGTCGGCCAGCTGGTAGCTCATCATCTTCGGGATCGGGAGCCCTTCGATCGCCTCGTCGAGCGCCTCCTGGAGCCCGTGCTCGAGCGACTGGCCCTCGGCCACGCGGCGAAGGAACAGCATGTCCTGCTTGCCGTCCGCCTTCCGGGAGACCCGCCCGAACAGCGCCGCGGGATCGCCGAAGGCCGCGAGGCGCTTGCGAAGCGCCTCGGTCATGCCGCCATCGGGCCCGATGCCCACGGAGACGGGCAGGAGTTTCGTCTCCACGTCCTCGTCCGGGGCCTTCGCGAGCACCTTCTCGAGGCTCACGCCGAGCCGGCGAGGCGTGGCCCACGCCTCGTGTCCGCCCCCGGCGCCGACGAGCTTTCGCTTCGCGAGCGCGCCGGCGACGGCCGATGCGAACGACTCGCCGAGCCGCTCCAGCGCCTTGGGGGGCAGCTCCTCGGTGAACAGCTCGACCAGGAGCGTCCTCACGACGTGCCCCCGAGCATCGGAAAGCCCAGGCGCTCGCGCGACTCGAAGTAGCTTTGCGCGACCGCTTTCGCGAGGTTGCGGATGCGCCCGATGTAGGTGGCGCGTTCCGTGACCGAAATGGCGCCTCGCGCGTCGAGCAGGTTGAAGGTGTGCGCGGCCTTGAGCACCTGCTCGTAGGCGGGGAGTGCCAGCTGCCTCGCCATGAGGTGCTTCGCGCCCTTCTCGTGGTCGCCGAAGTGCCGGAAGAGCGACTCCGTGTCGGACTCCTCGAAGTTGTAGGTCGACTGCTCGACCTCGTTCTGGTGGAAAACGTCCCGGTAGGCGAGGCGGCGGGCGCGCCCCCCTTCCCCGCTTTCGGTCCACACGAGGTCGAAGACGTTCTCCACGCCCTGCAGGTACATCGCGAGCCGCTCCAGCCCATAGGTGATCTCGCCGGTGATCGGCTTGCAGTCGAGGCCGCCGACCTGCTGGAAATAGGTGAACTGGGTGATCTCCATGCCGTTCATCCACACTTCCCAGCCCAGTCCCCAGGCGCCCAGGGTCGGATTCTCCCAGTCGTCCTCGACGAAGCGCACGTCGTTTGCCTGGAGGTCGAAGCCCAGGGCCTCGAGCGAACCCAGGTAGAGCTCGAGGATGTCCGGCGGCGAGGGCTTCAGCACCACCTGGAACTGGTAGTAGTGCTGCAGGCGGTTGGGGTTGTTGCCGTAGCGCCCGTCCTTCGGCCGGCGGGACGGCTGGACATAGGCCGCGCGCCACGGCTCGGGCCCGAGCGAGCGCAGGAAGGTCGCGGTATGGGACGTTCCCGCGCCCACCTCCATGTCGATGGGCTGCAGGATGGCGCAGCCGCGGCTTCCCCAGTACGCCTGGAGGCGCAGGATGATGTCCTGGAACGTGATCATGGCGGGCCGGGGAAATCGGTCATTTTACGGGCTTGCGGGAACGGCCGTAAGTGCGCCCCGCCGCAAGGGCGAGCATCGCGGCCACGAGCGCGAGCGCGGCGTGGTTTCCCCACCACGCGAAAGGCGTGGTGCCCGAGTGCGGCACCGGGCCCGCGGCCAGCGCGCCGCGCGTGAAGGGCGCGAGCTTCGCCACCACGCGCCCCTTCTCGTCGATCGCGGCGGTGACGCCGGTGTTGGTCGCGCGAACCATCCAGCGGCCCGTCTCCAGCGCCCGCATCTGCGAGAACTGCAGGTGCTGCTCCGCGGCGAGGGACTCGCCGAACCAGGCGTCGTTGCTCACGTTAAGCAGGATCGCGGCGCCGGGCATCGCGGCGATGAGCTCCTCGCCGAAGATGTCCTCGTAGCAGATGGCCACGGCCCAGGTCGTGCCGCCCGCCGAAAGGGGCGGCTGGCTCGCCTCTCCGCGCGCGAAGTCCGTGAGCGGGATCTTCAGCACGGCGAGGATCCAGCCGAAACCGGACGGAATGAACTCCCCGAACGGCACGAGGTGGCGCTTGCGGTAGGACGCGGGCTCGCCCGAGCCGATTCGAACGACGCTGTTCCAGTAGGTGAAGCGCTCCCCCGGTCGGCTTCTTTCCACGGCGCCGATGAGAATGTCCTTGCCGCGCTCGCGCGCGTGTTCCCGCAGGGCGTCCAGGTAGCCGGCGGGCAGCTGGTCGAGAAACGCGGGCAGGGCGGTCTCCGGAAGAATCACGACGCGAGCCGGGCTCGCCACGATCTGGGCGAAATAGTCCCGAAGCGTGCGTTCGCGCACGTCGTCGCGCCACTTGTCGTGCTGGGAAACGTTTCCCTGCAGCAGCGCGACCGCGACGGCCTTGCCTGCGGGCTCCGTCCACGCGACGAACCGCAGCGCCCCGCCGGCGGCGAGCAATGCCACGAACGCTCCCGCGAACACCGCCCGGCGGCGCGACCACGCCGGGCTCTGCGCGAGGCCGGCAAGGAGCGCCGCGCACCCGGCCACGGCGAGCGAGACGCCGTAGGCGCCCAGGACCGGCGCAAACCCCGCCAGGGGACTTGCCGGCGCCTGCGAATAGCCGACCACGAGCCACGGGAACCCGGTGAACAGCCACCCTCGCACCCACTCGAGCAGGACGAACGCGGCGGGGATCGCAACCCGCGCAAGGGGCGACCCGGGGGGCGCGAGCCGGTGCGCCGCCCAGCCGGCGGCCGCGGGAAAGAGGGCCAGGTAGGCGCAAAAGAGGAAGGTGGCCACGGCCGCGAGCGCGGCAGGCATGTGGCCGAACTGGTGCAGGCTCACGAACACCCAGGAGACGCCCGCGAGATTCAGCCCCAGCCCGAAGGCGAATCCGGTGATCGCGGCCTGCAGGGGCGAGCCGCTTCGCGACCAGGCGAGGAAGAGCGCGGCAAGGCAGGCGATGGGCACCGGCCAGGCGCCGAAAGGCGCGAACCCGAAGACGCTCGCCGCCCCCGCCACGGCCGGCAGCGCGACACCCCAGGCGAGCACGCGGGCGGCAGGGCGGGCAGCGGGGCCGCCCGCCGCGGTCACCCGCCTTCCCCGGCGGCGTCCGTGGCGCTGCGGCGTTCGACCAGGAGCGAGTGGAGTTTCCGGCTGTCGGAGCGGATCACGTTGAAGGCGATGCCGTCGATCACCACCGTCTCGCCACGCTTGGGCAGCCGGCCGAAGTGCGAGAGCACGAGGCCGCCCACCGTGTCGTGGTCGTCGTCGGAGAAGGCGGTCCCGAAATGGGCGTTGAAGTCGGCGATCTCGGTGACCGCCTTCACCCGGAACCGGCCGTTGCGGTCGGCGAGGATGTTGTCCTCCGTCTCGTCGAAATCGAACTCGTCCTCGATGTCGCCCACGATCTGCTCGATCACGTCCTCGATCGTGACGAGCCCTGCCACGCCGCCGTATTCGTCCACGACGATCGCGATGTGGTTTCGGTTGGCGCGGAACTCCTTCAGCAGGACGTTCAGCCGCTTGGACTCGGGCACGAAGACCGCGGGCCGCAGCATGTCGCGCACGCTGAACTCCGATTCGGCATAGAAGCGCAGCAGGTCCTTCGCGAGGAGGATCCCGATCACGTTGTCGCGGTTCTCCTCCCAGACCGGGAAACGCGAGTGCGCCGTCTCGATCACGTAGGGGATGAACTTCGTGGGGCTTTCCTCCACGTCGATCATGTCCATCTGCGAGCGCGGGATCATCACGTCGGCCACCCGCATCTCCGAGACCTGGAGCACGCCCTCGATCATGGACAGCGCGTCCGCGTCGAGGATCTTCCTCTCGAAGGCCGAGTGCAGGAGCTCCACCAGTTGCTCGCGGTCCTCCGGCTCCCTCAGCAACAGCGAGGACAGGCGCTCGAGAAGACTCGGCTTGGCGGGTTCGTCCATACGGGAATGCAGGGGGAAATGGGTCCGGGATACTTTAGCAGACCCGGGTCCCGGCCATGGGCGCCAGGGCTATCGCGCCCCGTAGGGATCGCCGAAACCGAGCCGGCGCAGGACCGCGCGCTCCCGGCGCTCCATGCGGGCGGCATCGTCGTCGCGCTCGTGGTCGAACCCCTGCAGGTGCAGCAAACCGTGAACCAGCAGGTGGGCATGATGGGCTTCGAGGGCCTTGCCCTGGACCCGGGCTTCGCGAGCCACCACGGGCGCGCAGATGACGATGTCGCCCGAAAGGGCGCCGCCGGGCGCATCCCCGTAGACGAAGGTAAGGACGTTGGTGGCGTGATCCTTGCCGCGGAACGTCCGGTTGAGGCGCCGGCCTTCGGTCTCGGCGACATAGCGCAGCGTCACCACGGCACGGCGCGTGAGCGCCGCGCGCGCCCAGGCGCGAAGGACTGCGTCACCCGGAACGTGGGAAGCCCGCGAGGCCCGCTGCACCGCGAGCACGAGCGCCCTCGCGCTCACGTCTTCTTGCCGGACCGGCGCTCGTAGGCATCGACGATGGCCTGCACGAGCGGATGGCGCACGACGTCCTCGGACTGGAAGATGGTGAACGCGATGCCGCGCACGTCGGTGAGGACGCCTCTCGCGTCCACCAGCCCCGAGGTCTGGCCGCGCGCGAGGTCGATCTGCGTCACGTCGCCCGTGACGACCGCCTTCGAGCCGAAGCCGATCCGGGTGAGGAACATCTTCATCTGCTCGGGCGTCGTGTTCTG
>DAORTX010000011.1:0-23741 GCA_035432885.1 Usitatibacteraceae bacterium | reverse complement strand
CGTGGTTGATGTGGTTGTCGATCATCGCGGCGAGCAGGTTGTTCGCGAGCGCGATCGCGTTGAAGTCGCCGGTGAAGTGCAGGTTGATGTCTTCCATGGGAACGACCTGCGCGTAGCCGCCGCCCGCCGCCCCGCCCTTCATGCCGAACACCGGGCCCAGCGAGGGCTCGCGAAGGCAGATCACCGCCTTCTTGCCGATCTGGTTGAGGGCGTCCCCCAGCCCGACCGTGGTCGTGGTCTTGCCCTCTCCCGCCGGCGTCGGGCTGATGGCGGTGACGAGGATCAGCTTTCCGTCGGGCCGGTCCTTGAGCGAGGCGATGTAGTCGAGGGAGATCTTCGCCTTGGTGCGGCCGAAGGGCTCGATCGCCTCCTCCGGAATGCCGAGTTTCGCGGCGATCTCGCCGATGGGCGCTACCTTCGCCTTCTGGGCGATCTCGATGTCGGACAGCATGAACGGTTCTCCTCGTTGGACGTGGCGTGCCGGGAACGGGGGGCTTGCCCCCTGATGGGAAAAGGCGGCCTGCCTTCTCTCCGGGTTGCCCCGAGTATAGGAACGCCCCAAAATGCGGGGCCTTGACACGGATCAAGGCTTGATCGACGTCAAGAAAGGCGAGCCGCCATGCACCCTCACGAAGCGCTGGTCCGCGAGTTCTACGCCGCCTTCGCCCGGCGCGACGCCGAGGCGATGGCGCGGCTCTACGACGACGACGTGTTCTTCTCGGATCCGGCCTTCCCGAAGCTGCACGGCGAGCAGGCGCGCGACATGTGGCGGATGCTCGTCTCGCGCGCGGCCGACCTGGCGATCGAGCTGGAGAGCGCGAGCGCCGACGGCGGCGGAGGGCGGGCGCGCTGGACCGCCCGCTACACCTTCACGAAGACCGGGCGCAAGGTCGAGAACCGCGTCGAGGCGATGTTCGCCTTCCGCGAAGGCAGGATCGTGCGCCACTACGACCGCTTTTCCTTCTGGAAGTGGTCGGCGCAGGCACTGGGCCCACTGGGCCGCTGGCTCGGCTGGTTCGCGCCGGTGAAATGGATGGTGCGCCGGCAGGCGGCGAGGCAGCTCGAGCGCTTCCGCGAAGCCCGGGGCGGGTGAGCCCCGGGTCAGCGCGCCCGGCGCAGGATGATCGCGTTTCCCGCGACGGAGACGGCCACGCCCGCGAGCGAGAGCAGGCCCCAGCGGTAGCCCTCGAAGAGGGAGGAGATGACGAGCGCCACGATCGGCACCATCACGCCGATGTAGCCGGCCCGCGCCGCGCCGATCCGGCCGAGCAGCGTGAGAAAGCTCCCGAAGGCGAGGATCGAGCCCAGGACCACCAGGTAGAGCAGCGAGATCACGTAGGCGGGCGTGGGGTCGAATCCGAGGGGGCGGCCGAGCGCCACGGCCAGGCCGAGCGTGAAGATCGCGCCGTAGAGCATCCCCCAGGCCATGGTCTGCCAGATCGGCAGCCCCGCCCCCTGGTTGCGGTGCGCCGCCATGCTCGAGAACGCCGAGACGATGACCGCCGCGGCCGTGAAGAACGCGCCGATCGCGACATGGCCATCGGCTTTCATGCGCGAGAATTCCGGGAAGAACACGATCGCGATGCCGGCGATGCCCAGGAGCGCGCCCACGGCGATGCGTCCGGCCATCGCCGTGCCGAAGAAGAAACGAAGCCCCAGCATGTTGAGCAGCGGGCTCGCCGAGTAACCCACGGCCACGAGTCCCGAGACCACGTGCTGCTCCGCGTAGTAGACGAAGACGTAGCTCACGCTGAACATGAGCACGCCCTGCAACGCGATCCAGGCGTGATCGCGCAGCGAAAAGCGCAGCGCCAGGCCGCGAAGCCGGCAATAGGCGAAGAGGATCACCGAGGCGAGCAGGAAGCGGTGGAACACGCTCGCCTCGGGCGCGGCGGCGCCCAGCTGGAAGGTGATCGCGAGCCAGGTCGAGCCCCAGATCGCCACGCACGCCGCGAAGAGCTGCAGGTTGGTCATCGGGAAAGCCCGGCCTGGTCGAGGATGAACGCGTAGGTGAAGGCGATCTCCTCCAGGGCGTCGTACCGGCCCGACGATCCGCCGTGGCCCGCCTCCAGGATGGTCTTCAGGAGCACGGCGTTCGAATCCGTCTTGAGGTCGCGCAGCTTCGCCACGTACTTGGCCGCCTCCCAGTAGGGCACCTGGCTGTCGTTGAGGGAAGCCTCGACCAGCATGGCCGGATAGGCCATGGCGCGCAGGTTGTCGTAGGGCGAATAGGCGCGGATCGTCCGGTAGCCGCGCGCCTCGTTCGGGTTTCCCCACTCCATGTACTCCAGCGTGGTGAGCGGCAGCGTCGCGTCGAGCATGGTGTTCATCACGTCCACGAAGGGCACCTCGCTCACCACCGCCTTGAACAGCGCCGGCCGGAGGTTGGCCACCACGCCCATCAGCAGGCCTCCGGCGCTGCCGCCTTCGATCACCAGGCGCTCCGGCACGGTCCACCGCGTCGCGACGAGGTGATCGGCGACGGCGATGAAGTCCGTGAAGGTGTTCATCTTCTTCGCGAGCCGGCCTTCGTCGTACCACCACGTTCCGCGCTCCCCGCCGCCTCTCACGTGCGCCACGGCGCACACCATCCCGCGATCGAGCAGCGAGAGCCGCGCGGAGCTGAAGTGCGCGTCCATCGGGTGCCCGTAGGAGCCGTATCCGTGCAGAAGGAGCGGCTGCGGCCGGTCGGGCCTGCGCGCCGACTTCTTCCAGACGAGCGACACCGGGACCTTCGTGCCGTCCTTCGCGCGGGCCGCGATCATCGCCGACTCGTAGTCCCTCGCCCGGTAGCCCCCCAGCACGGGCTGTCGCTTGAGGAGCCTCGCCTTTCGCCGGACGACGTCGTACTCGTAGACCGAACGCGGCCTGACGTAGCTCTCGTAGACGAACCGGAAGCGCTTCGCGTCGTATTCGGCGTTGACGCCCGGGGCCACCGAGCAGACGGCCTCCGGCAACTCGACCGTGTGGCGCTCGCCGGTCGCGAATTCGCCCACGCGAAGCCTCGGCAGGCCGTCGACTCGCTCCTCGGCCACCCAGAATCCGGCGAAGAAATGGACCTCTTCGAGCATCACGTGCTTTCGGTGGGCCAGCACCTGTCGCCAGTTCCGGGGCGCCGGATCGGCCTGCGGCGCCCGGACGAGGCGGAAGTTCCTCCCCTTGTCGTTGGTGCGGATCCAGAACTCGGACCCGTGGTGGCCCACGTAGTACTCGTGACCCTTCCGGCGACGCGCGACCAGGCGAAGGCGTTCCTCCGGAAGCGCCGCCGGAAGCACGCGCACCTCGGAGGTGTCGATGGACGACGAGGTCACGACGATCCATGCCTCGCTTCTCGTGGGGCCTACTTCCACGCTGAAGTTCTCGTCCCCCTCCTCGAAGACGAGGACGTCCCGCGCCTCGCCCAGGCGATGACGGTACAGCCGGTCCGCTCGCTTGGCCGCGTTCTGCCGCGCGTAGAAGATCGTTGCATTGTCGGCGGCCCAGCACAGGTCGTCCGCGCGCTCGAGGCGGTCCGGGAGCAGCTCGCCCGTGCGCAGGTCCTTCACGAAGACCGTGTATTCGCGGTAGCCGCTGGAATCGACCGCGTAGGCGAGGTAGTTCCCGTCGGGGCTCACGTCCCAGAAATCGACGCCGGTGTAGGTCCGGCCCTCGGCGAGGCGGTTCACGTCGAGGATCACCTCCTCGCGCGCCCTCATCGAGCCCCGGCGGCGGCAGTAGAGGGGGTACTGCGAGCCCTTCACCTCGCGCGCGTAGTACCACCAGCCGCGATAGCGGTAGGCGACGGTCTCGTCGGTTTCCTTGATCCGGGCGAGCATCTCCCGGTAGAGCCTGCCGCGCAGCCTCGCAAGCGGCGCGCAGGCCGCCTGCGCATAGGCGTTCTCCGCCTCGAGGTGCGCGATCACCTCCGGGTTCGTCCTGTCGCGCAGCCAGTCGTAGTCGTCGATCCGCCTGTCGCCGAACTTCGTGGTCGCGACGGGAACCTTCTTCGCGACGGGCGGCGCCGGCGGACCTGCGGGGTCGGGCTTCATGGTGGCGGGAGCGGTGCCGGCACGGGCCGGCGGGGAGCCTCCCAAGGGAGGAGCCCGGATTATAGCGAAGCGGCCGGCATTGCCCGGTGATGTGCAAGCGGATGTAACGGCGTCAACGCCGCCGGCGGGACGCCCGTTGTAGGGCAGGCAAGCCAACATCGAACCCCCATCCAACCCCAGGAGATATCCATGCTGCCGAAATTGCTCATTGCCGCCATCGCCACCGCCTTCGCCCTGCCGGTCCTGGCGCAGACGCAAACGCCCCGGGTCGACCAGCGACAGGCCAACCAGGAGAAGCGGATCGAACAGGGCGTCAAGTCGGGCCAGCTCAATGCCCCGGAAGCCGCCCGCCTCGAGAAAGGCCAGGCGAAGGTCCAGAAGCTGGAGGACAAGGCCAAGGCCGACGGCCAGGTGACGAAGAAGGAGCGCGCCACGCTGCATCACGCCCAGAAGAAGCAGAGCAAGCGCATCGCCAAGCAGAAGCACGACCGGCAGAAGGCGGCGCCCGCGCCCGCCACGGGCTCCGGGGGCTGAATCCCGAGGTGGTAATCTGGCGGTGATTTCCCGGGACCGCCGCCATGTTCGCCGCCACTTCTCCTGCCACTGCCACCGCCAAGCCCGACCACTACGCGAGCCTCGTTGCGCAGGCGAGTGCGCTGCTCGGCGGCGGCAGGGACCGGACGGCCAATGCCGCCAATCTCGCCGCCCTGCTCTTCCATGGCCTGCCGGATCTCAACTGGGCCGGCTTCTACTGGCTGAAGGACGGCGAGCTCCTGCTCGGCCCGTTCCAGGGCAAGCCCGCGTGCGTGCGCATCGCGCTCGGCAAGGGCGTGTGCGGCACCGCCGCCGCCGACCGGTGCACCGTGGTCGTGCCGGACGTGCACGACTTTCCCGGCCACATCGCCTGCGACAGCGCTTCCCGGAGCGAAGTGGTGGTGCCCGTCATGAAGTCAGGCGCGGTGCTGGGCGTCCTGGACGTCGACAGTCCGAGCCGCGCCCGCTTCGATGCCGAGGACGCGCGGGGCCTCGAAGCCGTCGTCGCGGCCTTCGTCGAGGCGACCGACCTGTAGGCGCCGGCGCGGCCCCGGCCCGCGCCCGACGGATCCCGTGACGCTTCGTTCCCTGCTCGTCGACTTCAACTCCTACTTCGCCTCCGTCGAGCAGCAGGTGGAGCCGCGCCTGCGCGGGCGGCCCGTGGGCGTGGTGCCGATGCTGGCCGACACCACCGTCTGCATCGCCGCGAGCGTGGAGGCAAAGACCTTCGGCGTGAAGACGGGCACGCGCGTGGGCGACGCGAAGAAGCTCTGCCCCGGCATCGAGCTGGTCCTCGCGCGCCACGAGGTCTACATCGACTTCCACCACCGGGCCGTCGCCGCGGTGGATACCGTCGTGCCGGTGCGCGAGGTGCTCTCCATCGACGAGATGGATTGCGAGCTCACCGGGCGCTGGCGGGAGCCGGCGCGCGCCCTGGATCTCGCGGGCAAGGTGAAACGCACGCTTCGCGAGCGCATCGGCGAGTGCCTGCGGACTTCCATCGGCATCGGTCCCAACACCTTCATCGCGAAGACGGCTTCCGACATGGTGAAGCCCGACGGGCTGGTGCTGATCGAGAAGCAGGAGCTGCCGCAGCGCCTTTTCGGCCTGGGACTGCGCGACCTTTCGGGCATCGGCGCGCAGATGGAAAAGCGGCTCCTCGGTCACGGCATCCGCACGGTCGAGGATCTCTGCGGGAGGACCCGCGAGGAGCTTCGCGCCGTGTGGGGCGGCGTGGGCGGCGACATCATGCACCAGCGCCTGCGCGGGGAAGTCCTGGCCCACCGCGATGCCGACACGCGGTCGATCTCGCACTCGAGCGTGCTCGCGCCCGAGCGGCGCAACGCGGCCGACGCCTATGCCATCCTGAACCGCCTCGTGCAGAAGGCGGCGGTGCGGCTGCGCAAGTCGGGGCACTACGCTTCACGGCTTGCCGTCGGCCTCAAGTACCTGGACGGCTCGCGCTGGGATGCCGACATGCGCCTGGTGGACACGCAGGACACCGTCACCTTCCTCCACGCCCTCGAGAAGCTGTGGGCTGGCAGGCCCGGAGACCGGCGAACGATCCTGCAGGTAGGCATGGCATTCTCCGATCTCGTGACGCAGGCCGGCCGGTCCGGCTCGCTCTTCGCCTCGGAATCGCGCTCGAAGAGCCTCTACGAGACCCTCGACAAGCTGAACGCGCGGTTCGGCAGGCAGGCGGTGTACTTCGCCTCCGCGCACGAGGCGCGGGACCGGGGCGGCATGCACATCGCCTTCAACCACATTCCCGATCCGGAGACCGAGAAATGAAGGGCAACGTGGTCATCATCACCGGCGCTTCCCGCGGCATCGGCGCCGCGCTCGCGCGCCATCTCGCCGGGCAAGGGGCGCTGCTCGCGCTCGTGGCGCGCGACCGTCCGGCGCTGGAGAAGGTGGCGGCCGAATGCGTCGCCGCGGGCGCCAGGGCGGAAGTGATCGTCGCCGACGTCGCCGAGGAGGCCCAGTGCCGCCGGATGGTCGAGCAGGTGCTCGCCTCCTTCGGCCGGATCGACACGCTCGTGAACAATGCCGGCGCCACGATGTGGGCGCGCTTCGAGGATATCGTCGACCTGTCGATCCTCGAGCGCCTCATGCAGGTGAACTTCATGGGCGCCATGTATTGCACGCACCACGCGCTGCCGCACCTCAAGGCCACGCGCGGCCGGATCGTCGGCGTGGCGAGCCTTACGGCGCTGACGGGCGTGCCGACACGCTCGGGCTACGCCGCCGCCAAGCACGCCATGCGCGGCTTCTTCGACTCGCTGCGGATCGAGCTCGAGGACTCGGGCGTGACCGTCACCATGGTGTACCCGGGATTCGTTTCTTCCGGGATCCGGGAGAACGCCGCGGGGCCCGACGGCAAACCGATCCTCGTGAGCCCGGTGAAGGAAGGCGAGGTGATGGGAGTGGAGGAATGCGCCCGGATCATCGCCAAGGCGCTCGCCGGACGCAGGCGCGAGGTCGTGATGACCCTTCGCGGTAAGATAGGCGCGCTCCTGAGGTTCGTCGTGCCCGGCGTCGTGGACCGGGTGGCCCGACGCGCCATCGAAAAGGGTCGCTAGTGGAACTTTCCGTCTGGATCACCTACCTCGTCGCGACCATCATCCTGTCGGTCTCGCCGGGACCCGGCGTGTTCTCGAGCCTCGCGGCGGGCCTGAACCACGGGTTTCGCCGCGGCATGTGGAACGCGGTGGGCATGCAGGTCGCCAACTTCACGTTGATGATCGTCGTCTCCGTCGGCCTGGGCGCGATCCTGCTCGCCTCCGAGCGTCTCTTCACCGCCGTCAAGTGGGGCGGCGTGGCCTACCTCGTCTGGCTGGGCTTCGTCACCTGGCGCGCCGAGCCGCACCGTTTCGACGCGCGCGCCGACGCGCCAAGGGGACGCGACTCCCGCGAGGTCTTCCTCAAGGGACTCCTGGTGAACCTCACGAATCCCAAGGGCATCATCTTCTACGTGGCCGTCCTGCCGCAGTTCATCGACGTGGCGAGACCGCAGTTCGTGCAGTACGCGATTCTCGGGGTCACGACGCTCGTCGTGGACATGGTGGTCATGGCGGGCTACATCGGCCTCGCCGCCCGCGTGCTCGCCGTGATGAAGGACGCATCCCACCTGCGCTGGGTGAACCGGATCCTGGGCGGCGCCTTCGTCGCCGCGGGCCTCGCGCTGGCGGCCTTCCGCCGCGGCCACGGGGTTGCACCCTGACCCATCGAACGAATTTCCACGAAGAAAGGAGCATCGATCATGACCATCAAAGTCGGCGACCGCCTGCCCGCTGGCACGATCCAGGAATTCATCGAGGTCGAGGGCGGCGGCTGCTCCATCGGCCCCAACACGTTCAAGGTCGAGGACCTCGTGAAGGGCCGGAAGATCGCGATCTTCGGCCTGCCCGGCGCGTTCACGCCCACCTGCTCGGCGAAGCACGTCCCGAGCTACCTGGCCAACTACGACAAGCTGAAGGCGAAGGGCGTCGACGAGATCTGGTGCTTCGCGGTGAACGACCCCTTCGTCATGGGCGCGTGGTCACGCGACCAGAAGGCCGGCGGCAAGATCCGCTTCATGGCCGACGGCAGCGCCGCCTATTCCAGGCAGATCGGCCTGGAGCTGGACCTCGTCGCGCGCGGCATGGGCGTGCGCTGCCAGCGATTCTCGATGCTGGTGGACGACGGCGTCGTGAAGACGCTCAACATCGAGGCGCCCGGAAAGTTCGAGGTTTCAGGCGGCGACACCATGGTGGCCCAGGCCTGAGCCCGGCCTACTGGCTGGCGATCCAGAGGTAGACGACGAAGAGCCCGACGACCGCGAGGAGCGCCACCTTCCACCACGAGAGCGGGCTCTCGCCGGTGGTTTCGCCCGTCTGGGCGTTCACGAGGAAGCGGTAGACCTTGTCGCGGTAGCGGTAGGCCGAGATCCACACCGGCATCAGGACGTGCTTGAAGGTGAGGTCGCCGTACCAGGTGCTCACGGCGTCGATCTGCTGCTCGTCGCCACCGATGTCCCTGCGGATGAGGCTGCGGATCCGTTCGTCGATCATGGCCCGCGCGATCCCGGATCCGTCCTTCAGCCCGATCTGGTAGGCCTCGGCCCGGAAGCCGCTCAGGTATTCCGGCCGGTAGGCAACGAGCGCGCGGGTGTCCCAGCGGGTGATCGCGCCTTGTAGCGAGGGCGGCAGCGAGCGCGACGCCAGGACGATCACGTCGTCGTGGAACTTGTCGACGTGACCGGAAACCTGGCTCCAGTCGGTGGACTTGTCCCGCTTGATCCCGCGCAGTCCCGTGTAGTCGGTCGAGGTCCGGCAATCGTAGGTCCAGAACGGCAGGTAGATGCCGGTCAGCGCGGCATCGGAGCGCGCGTAGCGCCTGAGATCGCCCGGCGCGAGCCATCGCCAGCGCAACCACCGGCCAAACGCCTCCTGTGCCCGGACGAGGTCTATCTGGAACGGCACTACGGCCCTGGGCTTGATCCGGCGGCTTGCATAGCTCTTCGAGACGATCGCCGCGCCGCAGAAGGTGCACTGTCCGGCGAAGAGGCTTCCGCCCAGCGGCTGCTCGGCGCCGCATTTCTCGCACTTCACCTGCTCGACTTCCTCCACCTCCATCGTGCCCTCGAGGGCTTCGAGGAAGGTGCCCAGGTCGAGTTCCTCGACCCGGGCATCGTCTTCCGCGATGTCGTTCGAGGCGCCGCAATACGGGCACGCAAGCTTGCGCGTCCCGGGCGCGAACGAGAGCCTCGCCCCGCATCCGGCGCAGGGAAAGGTCCTGACGAACGCGGCCCCGGGCCGCGCGTGCTGGAGGTCCGCCTGTTCCATGTCTCGGGATGAAGAGGCCGGCGCCGCGAGCCCGGCGCCGGCCCCGATTCGCTCTCCTCGCCCCGGCTAGGCGGCGGGTGGCACGGGCGGCGGTGCGTTGGCGAAAAGGGGTGTCAGTTCGGCAACCTCGCCCGCCTTGGCCCATTGCGTCATGCCCGCTTTCCACACGAGGGACGCGCGCGTGAGAGAGCCGCCCGAGACCTGCGTGGCGAGCGCGGCGAGGTCGAACGGGCCCGCCTGCTTGCCGTCGATCGCGACGTGAAACGTCGCCGCGCCCGGAATCGGCGGCGGCATCGAGCCGGTGCCTGCGCCCTGGCCCATCGCGCCACCCATGCTGTTCACCATCTGCGCGCCCATCGCGATGCCGGCGCCCAGGCCGACGCCCGCTCCCGCCGCGCCCCCGGGGTTGTTGGCGGCATCGCGGATGGCCGAGGCCGACTCGTATTGCGTGTAGGCCTGGAGATTGCCGATGGCGGCCATGGCCCCGCGCTTGTCGATGGCCTTTTCCACCTCGTCGGGAAGGCCGATGTCCTGCACCTGCACCTCGACCAGTTCGATGCCCATGCCCTCGAAATCGGGGGTGAGGCGATCGCGCAGGCGCGAGCCGAGCTCGGTGACCTTCGCCTCGAGGTCGATCACCGGGATGCCGAGTTCCGGCATCACCTCCTTGATGCGAAGCCCGATCTTGCCGCGCAGGTTCGCCTGGATCTCCTCGGTCGTGAACCGGTTGTCGGTGCCGACCAGGTCCTTCACGAAGATGCCGGCATCCTTCACCCGGATCGCGTAGAGGCCGAAGGCCGTGACGCGCACCGCGCCGAATTCGGCGTCGCGCATCATCGCCGGGCCCGGCGTGCCCCACTTGAGGTCCGTGAACTTGCGCGTCGAGCAGAAGTACACTTCGGCCTTGAACGGGCTGTTGAAGCCGTATTTCCAGCCCTTGAGCGTGGCGAGGATGGGCAGGTTCTGCGTGGTGAGATCGTGCGTGCCGGGCCGGAACACGTCGGCAAGCTTGCCCTCGTTGATGAAGACCGCCACCTGGCCCTCGCGGACCACGAGCTTCGCGCCATACTTGATCTCGTTCTGGTAGCGCTCGAAGCGGTAGGCGAGCGTGTCGCTCGAGTCATCGAGCCACTCGACGATGTCGACGAATTCGCCGATCAACTTGTCCCACAGGGCCATGTCGTCCCCTCTCAGGAAAGGAAGGCTGCCGGAACACCTCCGGCCGGGACCGGTAAAGTAACCCCGATCATCCCCCAATTCAATCCCGTTCTCCCATGACCATTCTCGTCTCGCAACTGAACGTATTCCCCGTGAAGGGGCTCAAGGGCATCGGCGTCCCGATGTCGACCGCCACCGCGCGGGGCCTCGCCCACGACCGCCGCTTCATGGTCGTCGACCCGTCGGGCGGCTTCCTCTCCCAGCGCGAGGTCCCGCGCATGGCCACGATCTGGACCGAAATCGCCGCCGGCGAGCTTCGCCTGGCGGCACCCGACCGCGACGAGGTCGCGTTGCCCCTGGAGCCCACTGAAGGCGAACCGGTCCGCGTGCAGGTCTGGGACAGCGCCTGCGAGGCGATCGCGCCCTCGCCGGTGGCGGACCGATGGCTTTCGGCGGTTCTCGAGCGGCCTTGCCGACTTGCGTACATGCCGGAGTCGACCCGCCGCTTGTCGAGAGCGCGTGCTCCCGGCACGGACCGGCTGGTCGGATTCGCCGACGGCTACGCGTTCCTCGTCGTCTCCGAGGCCTCCCTCGACGACCTCAACGCCCGCCTGGCGCGCCCGGTGCCCATGGACCGGTTCCGCGCCAACATCGTCGTGAAGGGCACCGAGCCCTTCGCGGAGGATCGGTGGGTGGACTTCGAGGTGGGGGCGGCCGCGCTGCGGATGGCCAAGCCCTGCGGGCGCTGCGTGGTCACGACGACCGACCAGTCCACCGGCGAGGTCACGGGACCCGAGCCGCTCGCGACGCTGGGCGCCTACCGCGACAGTCCCGAATTCGGGACGCGCTTCGGCATGAACGCGGTCACCGTCCGGCCGGGCGCGATCCGCGTGGGCGATGCCGTCTCGCCGTCCTAGGATCGCCCGGCGGTCAGCGCGTGGAGCGACACCGCGACCCAGCCCGCGATGAGCAGCAAGCCCCCGATCGGGGCGATGGGCCCCGCGGAAGTGCCGCTGAACGCGAGCCAGTAGAGGGCACCGCAGAATAGCGCGACCCCGATGAGGAACGCTCCGCCGGCCACGTGGAGCCACCGCGTCGCCCCGAAGCGCGCCAGCACGCCGGCGAGCACGAGCCCGATCCCGTGGACCAACTGGTAGAGCACCGCGGTGTTCAGGAGCCTTGCGGCATCCGGGTGCGGCGCGCGACCCGCGGCATGGGAGGCGACGGCGCCCATCGCCACGCCCGCGGCGACGACGAGGGCTCCGGCCGCGACGAGGGCGCGGGAGAGCCCTCCGGAAGAGGCGCTCACGCCGCCTTGTGCGGCTTCAGCAGGAAGGCCGCGAGCGCGGGAAGGAGGAAGATCGCGCCCAGCATGTTCAGGAAGAACATGAACGCGAGGAGCACGCCCATGTCGGCCTGGAACTTGAGCGCCGACAGCGACCAGGTGCCCACGCCGATCGTCATGGTCACCGCGGTGAACACCATGGCGGTGCCGCGCTCCTTGAGCGCCTCGAAGAACGCGGTGGAGAGCTGCTTGCCCTCCTCGAGGTGGACCTCGATGCGGTCGTA
This sequence comes from Usitatibacteraceae bacterium, assembly GCA_035432885.1. GTDB lineage: Bacteria > Pseudomonadota > Gammaproteobacteria > Burkholderiales > Usitatibacteraceae > FEB-7. The sequence continues at coordinate 11,626 of DAORTX010000011.1, read as the reverse complement.
GAGGTAGATGCCGTAGTCGACGCCCACGCCGACGCCGAGCGCGATGACCGGAAGCGTGGAGACCTTCAGGCCGATGCCCAGGAGCGGCATGAGCGCCTCGCACAGCACCGAGACGATCGCGAGCGGGATGAGGATGCAAAGGGTCGCGCGAAGGCTGCGGAACGTGATCATGCACATCACCATCAGGGCGCCGAAGATCGCGAAGTTCATCTCCCAGCGCGCGGCGTCGACGGCCTCGTTCGTGGCCGCCATGACGCCCACGTTGCCGGTGGCGAGCTTGAACTCGAGCTTGTCGGAGTTGTTCCGGCGCGCGAAGTCCTTCACGTTGGCCACCAGCGAGGCGATCGTCTCGCCCTGCTGGTCGGTGGTGAACACCAGCACCTGCATCGTGCTGCAGTCGGGGTCGAGGAGCCCCGTGGCGGTGTCGATGGGCGTGACGCTCTGCGCCATCACCTGCGGGTCGCGCGCCAGCTGGCGCCACTTGAGGTTGCCCTCGTTGAAGCCGGCGTTCACGGTCTTCGCGAGCCCGGGGAGCGAGATGACCGACTGCGTGCCCGGCGCGTTCTGCATGAACCAGTCGAAGCGCTCGATGACGCTCATCAGGTCGTACTTCGTGCACGCGCCCTGCACGCCCTTCGTCTGCGCGACCACGCCGAGGGTATTGGTTCCCATCGCGAACTTGTCGACGATCGTCGCGTTGTCCCTGTTGTAGCGGGAATCCGGGCGCAGCTCGGGCACGCCGATGCCGTAGTCGCCCACTTTCAGGTCGCGCGCCCCGAGGAGTCCGGCGGCGAGGATGACGGCGGAGGCGGCCACGATCACGGACGCCTTGCGCCGGTGGACGCAGCCGGAGGCCGCGCCCCAGACCCGCTCGACGCGCGATTCCTGGAACGCCTCCTTCGCGACGGCGCCTTTCGCGATCCGCAGGTGCGAGAGCAGGATCGGCAGCAGCATCTTGTTGGTGATGATCATCCAGGCCACGCCGAGGGAGGCCGTGATGCCCAGCTCCCTCACGATGTCGATGGGAATCAGCATGATCACGGCGAATCCGAGCACGTTGGTGAGGAGCGCGAACGTGCCGGGGATGAAGAGCCGGGCGAAGGAGCGCCTGGCCGCCGTGAGGCTGTCGGTGCCCGCGACGACTTCATGTTCCCAGGTCTTCACCATCTGAACCGCGTGCGACACGCCGATGGAAAAGATGAGGAACGGCACCAGGATGGACAGCGGGTCGATGCCGTAGCCCAGGATGGGCAGCGTGCCCAGCAGCCACAGCACGGGCATCATGGCCACGACGAGCGCCACGCCCGTGAGCTTCACGTCCTTCACGAACCAGAGCATCAGGCCCGCGGTGATCACGAAGGCCACGCCGAAGAACTGGAGCACCCCGCGCGCGCCCTCGCGGATGTCGCCCACGGCCTTGGCGAAGCCGACGATGTGCACCGACTGCCGCGGTCCCTCGTACTTCGCGCGGAAGGCCTCCAGCTTGGCGGACACGTCGAAGTACTTGAGCCGCTCGTTCGTCTGCGGATCGATCTCGAGCAGCCGCGCCGTCACCAGCGCCCCGGAAAAATCCGTGGCCACGGTGCGTCCGATCTCGCTCGATTTCTGGACGTTGGCGCGGACCTGCTTCAGGTCCTCGTCCGTTCCCTGGAAGGTGGCGGGGATCACGTTGCCGCCGGAGAATCCCTCCTCGATCACCTCGATGAAGCGCGTGTTCGGCGTGAAGAGGGACTTGACCGAGGGCTTGTCCACGCCGTTCAGCAGGAACATGTCGCTGGTGAGGGCCTTCAGCTTCGCCATGTATTCCTGGTTGTAGATGTCGCCGTCCTTCTGGACGAGCGCCACCGCGACGCGATTGGCGCCGCCGAAGACCTGCTCGTAGTCCCGGTAGACCTGCATGTAGGGGTGCTTCAGCGGGACCATCTTGTTGAAGCCCGCGTCCACCACCAGCCGGGTCGAGGAGGCCGCGAAGAGGACCGTCATTGCGGCGAACACGACGAGGAGCGTGCGCCGGTTCCCGAAGACGAAATCGGAGACTTTCTGGATGAGGCCTTGGAGTGTCATTGCCGCGCTCCTAGCGCTTTGCCGAGGGAAGCGCGATTTCGCGCACGCCCGTCTCGCCGATCAGGATCACCGTGTTGGCCGGTCCGAGCACGGCCTTCGCGAAGGCCTTCGTGCTGCCGGTGACGACCGGCACGAAGGAGCCGCCGTTGTCCCGCGACACCAGCACCGTGCCGCCGTTGCCGGCGATCACCAGGGCGCCGTCGGGCAGTATCGAGCCGCCCATGAGCGTCGCTGTGGAGGTGTTGTCGACCGGCATCCAGGTCTTCGCGGCGTCCGTCGAGCGGAAGATGTGCCCGCGAAGCCCGAAGGCCACCAGCGCGCCATCGCCCGCCACGAGGCCGCCGAAGAGCGATCCCTTGTACGGCGATGCCACGGGCGACCAGGTCTTGCCGTCGTCCGGCGACACGAGGATCGTCCCGGCCTCGCCCAGGATCACGAGTCTTCCCTCCGGCAGGCGGACGAAGGCGTTCAGGTGCCGGTCCTCGGAAGTCACCTTGCGCGGGTTCCAGCTCTTGCCGCCGTCGCCCGTCTCGTAGAAGGCGCTGTAGGCACCGATCGCATAACCCGTTTCCCGGGAGACGAAGATCACGTCGAGCAGCGGCCGCTGCTCCGCGGGCGCGGCGAACTGCTGCACCCAGTTCTCGCCGCCGTCGGTCGTCGCGAGGATGATCGAGTCGTGGCCCACGGCCCAGCCGGTCTTCGCATCGAGGAACTCGACGGCGGTGAGCAGCGGCGCCGCGGGAGACCGGGCGCGGCGCCAGGTCCTGCCCTCGTCGTCGGAAATGACGATGTAGCCGCGATCGCCGACCGCCACGATCCGCCCGCCCAGTCGCTTGGCATCGATCAGGAGCAACCGTTCCATCGTGACCGCGGGAAGCGGACCCGAGTCGGGCAGGATGGCCGCCGCCGTTCCCGGCGACTCGCCCGCCGCGGCCGCGGCAGCGATCAGGAGACCCGCCGCGAACGCGAGCGATGCCGTGGTAATCCTCATGTCCCGCTCCCCAATGAAAAGGGGGCAATTCCGGCGCGCGATGCGCGCGGAACTGCCCCCGGCCGGCCGTTCGCCGGGAAAGGCACTAACGCGTGCCGAGGCCGCGCAGGCTGTTCGGGTTGTAGTCGCCGCCCGTGCGTTTGATCGCCTGGTAGATCGTCGTTTCCTCGTTGCGAAGGCCCATCGCGATGTAGCGGCCGGACTGCAGGTCGTTGTGCACTTCGACCGTCGGGAACGTCATCGGGACGTTGTACCAGTTCTCGCTGTGCTGCTCCGAGAAGCGCCACAGGTCGCCCCGGCCGTCGTACTTGTCCGTCGCGAGAACGGTCCAGGTGTCCTCGTCGAGGAAGAAGACGCGCTTGGCATAGATGTGGCTCGTGCCCGACCGGAGCGTGGCTTCCACCACCCAGACGCGGTGCAGCTCATACCGGGCGATATCCTGGTTGATGTGGCCGGGCTTCAGGACGTCGGCGTACTTGTACTTCGGATTCGTGAGCTGATACGAGTTGTAGGGCATGTACATCTCGCGCTTGCCCACGAGCTTCCAGTTGTAGCGGTCGGTGGCGCCGTTGAACATGCCGAAGTCGTCGTTGGTCCGCAGGCCGTCGGCCGCGGTGCCGGGGTTGTCATAGGCGACGTTCGGCGCGAGGCGCACGCGCCGCTGGCCGGGGTTGTAGGTCCATGCCGAGCGCGGCTCCTTGGCCTGGTCCACGGTCTCGTGCACCAGCAGGATCTGGCCCGCCAGGCGCGCGGGCGCCGTGGTGACCTGGAGGTAGTTCAGGACCTTGTTGGGCTCGCGATCCTTGACCGGCTTGGAGCAGTTGCCGTATTGGAAATCGTACTCGTACTCGAACTTCACGAGCGCGTAGTCGCCGGTGCGGGTGACCGCCGCCTGGGACCAGTGCATCGCGAACGTGTCACCGCGGTAGCGAAGCGTGGAATTCCAGATGGCCTCGTTGCCGTCCTTGGGGACGGGGAAGGGAACGCCGCCCGTGCAGCCGACGACGCCGTTGCCGCCCGGGGCGAGCTTCGCCTTCGCGGCACATTCCTTGGTCTCGTTGTAGTGGCATTGCGGGAAGGAAGCGCTGCGCCGGGTCGGGTAGACGACCATCTTGTAGTCCGGGTATTTCTTCAGCATCGCCATCTGGCCGGGCGTGAGCTGGTCCTTGTACTTGTCCGCGCTCTTGCCGTCGATGGTGAAGAGCGGCTTGTCGTTCGCGAAGGGATCCGGGTAGTGCCCGCCCTGCTTGTAGCCGGCGGCGGGCTTCGTGATGCCGCCGTCCCACGCGGGGATCGTGCCGGCGGCATTGCCCGCCTTCTCGCCACCGACCGGCGTGAGGGTCGTGCCGAGCTTGGCAAGGTCGGCGGCGGAGAGTTCCGCGGCCGCGGGAAAGGTGCAGACGGCGCCCGCGGCGAGCAAAGCCGCGGCCTTCTTCGAGATGGCGATCATGGTGAATCTCCTCCGATCTGGTCTTATTGGCGAGGCAGGGACGGGGCGCCGGCGGCGCCCCCGCCCGGCATCAGAACGAGTAGCTAACGCTGACCGAGTAGAAATCGCGATCCTTGAGGGGGTTCGCGTTGGAGCACCAGCTGGCGCTCTGGCCGGTGGTCACTGCGCTGCCCGCGGGAGGAACGTCGGTGCCGCAGTAGGTGCGCCCGCCCATGTACCCGGTGTACTGCGCGTCCACCAGCCACTTGCGCTGGTAGTCCCAGCTCGCGCCGATCGAGAGCGACTTCGTTCCCTCGTTGAAGCTGGGACCCGTGCCGCGGACGTCGTGCGACCACGCGAGGCGCGGCGAGAGGTTGCCGCCGAGAAGCGCGTTGCTGTATTCCAGGCGCCCGACCAGGCGATAGCCCCAGGAAACGCTCGTGAGGAAGCCCTCGGTCTGCACGGAAAAGGCGCTCGACAGGACCGCGCCGAACGCCGTCGCCGGCAGGTACACCGCAGGCCCGTTGAACTTCACGTCCGACGGCAGGTTGTGGAAGTAGGTCACGCCGCCCTCGCCCACGAGGATCAGCTGCTCCGCACCGAGGACGTTGGGCTCGCTCTTGGTGGCGGTCATCTGGAACTGGCTCGCCTTGAGGCGCTTGTAGCCCTGCAGGTAGCTGCCGTCGGGAATGAGCGCCGCGGTGGTCGCTCCCGTGGGCGCACCCGGGATCTGCGTGAACCCGGTGATGAGGTTGGGCAGGCCGAGCGCGGCGAGCAGCAGTTCCGGCGTGGCGTACTGGACCGGCAGGTTGGAGCGGTAGGAATACTCGCCCTGCAGGGCCACGCCGCCGGGACCCGCCGTGTTGAAGCTCACGCCGAACATCTTGATGTCCTCCGGGAATTCGGCGAAGTACGTCGCCGTCCCGGTTGCGCACAGCGCGCGAAGCGCGGCCTGGCCGCAGATGGGCGCGATGAGCGGCCCGCCGGTCAGCACGGACGTGGTCGTTCCCTTGATGCCGGAGAAGAGCGGGATCCGGCTGTGGTAGTTCATGTAGTACAGGCCGAATTCCGTGTTGTTCAATTCGCTCGCGAGGTAGCGCAGCGCAAGGCCGTACTGGCCGTTGTCGCTGGGATCCCGGTCCGCGGCGCGCGGCGCCCAGACCGAGGCGGCCGGATCATAGGGCCCGTAGAGCGCCGAGGCGGCCGTGCCGAGCGTCGGGACGACCGGCGGAACGGGGTTCGACGGCGGCGTGTGCTGGTCGCGGCGGCGGCCGAAGGACAGGATCACCCGCGTCGAGTCGTCGGAGGCGAAATCATTGTTCGAGAAGTACGTGCCGCGCGGATCGATGCGGATCTTGTCGTGGTTGGTGAGGACGACGCCTTCGATGCTCGCGTCCTGGGTGAGCTGCAGGTTGGCCCAGACGCCGGTCGTCGGCAGGAAGGCTTCCTTCAGCTCCGAGCCCGGGATGCGGAGCTTCGACAGGTCCACCGAACTGATCACGTTGATGCCGCCCGGGATGAAGGTGCTCTCGCCCCAGCTCACCACCTGCCGGCCGGCGCGAACGCGCAGGTTCATGCCCATGGGCTCGAAGGCCGCGGTGACGAATCCGTCGAGGCCCTTCACGTTCTTGCCGACGCGATCCTTGGCCGTCGGCCCCAGCTTGTCGCTGTCCGCATTCTCGAAGTCGTAGAACGCCGATCCCCGGCCGAAGAAGCCGAAATTGCGGAACTTGAGCTCGAGATCCGTCGTCGCCTTGGCGAGATTGGCGAACGCCTTGTTCTTCTCGTAATTGAGGTTGCCGTCGTCCTCGTTCACCGAGCGCGAGGTGCCCCCGTTGGCGATGCCCACGAGCGACGGGTCGCGCGAGCCGGTGCGCACGGAGACGCCGTAGGAAAGCGTCGTGTCCAGGCTGCCCGAGAGCCCGTTGTCCAGCTTGAACTGGAAGGCGAGCGCGGGGCCGGCACCCGACAGGAAGATGGCGAGCGCCAGTGGCTTGAGCACGGGGCGGAAGGCGGGATTCATGCGGTTTCTCCTGGAGGTGTTGTCATTTTCGTTTGGGGTTCGAGGCCAGCGCGCGAGACTGGAGGCTATTGTCGTGAATCGAGGCAAAAAAGACAATGCGGCGGTGCAGCGAAAGCAGCCATGAATCAGGGGCTTGGACGCGGCGCCGGCGAGTGCGCCGCATCCGGGACCGCTCACTCCTGGATCGTCATGGTGCTGTAGGCGGGATCCGAGGTGATCTGCGCCTCGGTGAAGGGGAACGTGATCCATTGCTTGTTCATGAACCGCATCGTCTGGTCGGAGAAGTGCGGCGAGGCGGGATCGGTGGACTGCGAGTAGCTGAGGAATCCCTGGGCGTTCACGCCGGCGTCGGTGTACTGGACCGTCTGGATGTAGCTCGTTCCCGTGGTGATCACGTATCCCAGGTTCGGGACGAGCGCGCTGCTCACCTTGTTGTAGATGCCGAGGTTTTCCTCGCCGCCGTGCACCGGGATCGGCGTCGCGCCCCGAAGCGTGAATTGCACCGTGCCGAGGGGCGCGTCGATCGCGAGCCCCGCGCCGCGAACCTTGTCGCCCGCCGTCTTGAGCGCCGCGGCGAGCGCGGTGGCGAGCGCGGGACTGTCCACGTTGAACCCCCGGGGCGTGTTGACCGGATCGAGGTAGTTGAACGGCACCCGGTAGACGTTCGCGATGGAGCGCGCGGCATTGAAGAACTCGCGGAAGAGGTGCGCGCCGCGGCTTGCCAGCTCGAACTGGCGGTCCCAGGCGGAGAGCGCTCCGCACTCGGCCTGCACCGCGGCCGCCGCGCTCCCCTGGCAGAGCGCCATCACGTCGGGCATGTACAGGTCGGCAGTGAGGCTGCGGTTGGAGAGCGCGATTTCCTGGAGGTTGGCGAGCGAAAACCGGTTTCCGGTCCGCCCGTCCGTCCCGGCCAGGCGCGCCTGGGCCTGAAGGACGCCCAGGCGGGTGCGCATGCCCTGGACGTCGGGAACCACGCCGACCACGGCGGGAATGTCCCACCGATAGGTCTCCACCGCGGGGTTGGCGAGCCAGTAGCTGTCGTTGGAATTCTGCGCGAAATCATGACGGTCGATGAACGGCATCGCGCCTCCGGGGATGAGCCCCGCCTGCGGCGCGCCGCTCACGTCGTCCCACTCGCAGAAGGACCGCGAGCCGTCGAGAACCGGCGGGCCCTTCAGGGAGAACACCACGGCAAACGTCACGTCCGGCGTGCACAGCGACTGCTTCTCCCGGGGCACGTTGGGGGCGGTGCTGATGTCGCCGTAGAACACGTTTCCCTCGCGGTCGGCCGCCGTCGTGTTCACCCAGGGGATTCCGACGATCGACTGGAGTGCCGCCTTGACGTCGGCGGTGCTCGTCGCCTTGTTGATCGCGCGCCACTGGTCGGCCAGGCGCCAGTTGTCCAGGTTCGTCTCGCGGATCGCGTAGGCGAAGGAACTCGTCCAGGGGATCGGCAACGCGGAACTGGTGGTCACCGGCCCGAAATGGGACAGGTAGAAGGTGTTGGATTTCGACGAGAGCGTGCCGTCCGCGTTCTTCACCTGGACCGTCACGGTCTTCGTGGTCATGTCCCGGGTCTGGCCGTCGTAGACGTACTTCGTCGGATTGGCCGGGTCGAGCTTCAGCTGGTAGATCGTGAAATGCCAGGCCACGTCGTTGGTATGGCTCCAGGCGACGTCCTTGTTGAATCCGATGTTGATGAGCGGGAAGCCCGACAGCGACCCCCCCATCACGTCGATTTCGTTCGGGATGGTCACGTGGAACTGGTAGAAGCGGAGCGTGCCGCTCCACGGGAAATGCGGGTTGCCGAGCAGCAGCCCGCGGCCGTTGTCGGTAGCGTCCCGGCCCAGGGCAAGCGCGTTGCTGCCGATGTCCGAGCGCCACGTCGGCCAGTAGTCCTGGTCGAACCCCGGGATGCCGGCATCGGACTTCGGCCCGAGCCTCGTGAGCGATTTTCCCGTCGATGCGGACGGGGGCTTGGCGGCCACCATGCCCTCCATGAAGTTGTTGGTCGACGCCTCCAGCAGGTAGCGGCGAACCAGGCGCATCATGTCCACCTCGTCGATGGGACGCACCCACGCCGCGTCCTTGCAAGGCGCCGGCAGGTTCGCCACGCCGGTGTCGCGGAGGTAGCGGTTGAACCCGGCCACCCAGCCGCGGAACGCCGCGCGCGTCTCCGCGCTCATGCCGTTCAATCCCGCGGCGAGCGGCGCGGCGTCGGCATTCACGAGCGTGTAGTAGAAGTCGGAGACGAGGTTGTTGCGCTGGTACGGTGTCGTCCCCGACTCGCCGAAGTACCGGGAGCGTTCGCCGCGCACGGTGACGAACTCGTCCGCGGCCATGCAGAAGTTGTCCTGCGCGAAGGCGTAGCCGACGCCGTAGCCGATGCCGCCGTAGTCGGCCGCCTTGACGTGCGCCACGCCGAACGACGTCCGCCGAACCTCGGCGCTGTAGTTCTGGGCGATCGCGGTGGAAGCGCCGAGACACGCAGCGCCGAAAGCGACAAGCGCCACCGTCCGTCCAGGGCGGATGATCATGGAATTCTCCTCGTCCTCGTTGTCTTGTCCCTGACGGCTTGCCGCCGGGATGTCCCGAAACTATACCCCCGCCTCTCCTCCGACGGGTCGATCGACCGTCAATTGACGGCTTCGAACAATCCCGCGGCGCCCATGCCCGTGCCGATGCACATGGTTACCATTCCGTAGCGGCCCCGGGTGCGGCGAAGCCCGTGGACCATGGTGGCGGCCCGGATCGCGCCGGTGGCCCCGAGCGGATGGCCCAGCGCGATCGCCCCGCCCTGCGGATTCACCTTCGCCGGGTCGAGGCCCAGTTCCTTCACCACGGCGAGCGCCTGGGCGGCGAACGCCTCGTTCAGCTCGATCCAGCCCAGGTCGGCCTGGCTCACCCCCGCGAGTTTCAGCACCTTCGGGATCGCCTTGATCGGGCCGATGCCCATGATCTCCGGCGGCACGCCCGCCACCGAGAAGGCCACGAAGCGGGCCAGGGGCTGCACGCCGTACTTCTTCATCGCCCGCTCGCTCATGAGGACGAGCGCGCCGGCGCCATCGGACATCTGCGAGCTGTTCCCGGCGGTGACGGAGCCGCGCGCGGCGAACACGGCGCGAAGCTTCGCGAGGCTCTCGGGCGAGGTGTCCGGCCGCGGCCCCTCGTCGGTGTCGGCGATCTTCCTGCGGTGGACGACCTTTCCCGCGGCGAGGTCCGGCGTCGGGGAATCGATCTCGTAGGGAAGGATCTCGTCGCGGAAGTGCCCCGCGGCGATGGCCTCGATGGCCTTGCGGTGGCTGGACACGGCGAAGGCGTCCTGGTCCTCGCGGGAGACCTTCCACTGCTTGGCCACGTTTTCCGCGGTGATGCCCATGCCGTAGGCGATCGTGACGTTCTCGTCCTTCGCGAAGACGGCGCTGTTCAGCGCCACCTTGTTGCCCATCATCGGCACCATCGACATCGATTCGGTTCCGGCGGCAATGACGACGTCGTCGTCGCCCGTGCGGATCCGGTCCGCGGCGAGCGCCACGGCCTGCACGCCCGAGGAACAGAAGCGATTGATGGTCATGGCCGGCACGCTGTCGGGCAACCCCGCCAGCAGGACGCCGATCCTCGCCACGTTCATGCCCTGCTCGCCCTCGGGCATCGCGCAGCCCACGATCACGTCGGCGATGTCGTGGGGATCGAGCCCGGGCACCTTCGCGATGGCGCCCCGGAGCACGTGGGCGAGCAGGTCGTCGGGGCGCACGCTGCGAAACATCCCGCGCGGGGCCTTGCCGACGGGCGTGCGCACGGCGGCGACGATGTAGGCGTCCTGGAGCTGTCGGTTCATGGTCTTCTCCTCAGTTGCGAAGCGGCTTGCCGGTCTTGAGCATGTGCTCGATGCGGGCCTGCGTCTTCTCCGTCCTCGCGAGTTCCACGAAGTGGTGGCGCTCGAGATCGAGCAGCCATTTCTCGTCCACGAGGCTGCCGGGCTCGACCTCGCCGCCGCAGATGACCGTGGCGATGCGCGAGCCGATCTCGTAGTCGTGCTCCGAGATGAATCCGCCCTCCTTCATGTTCACCAGCATCATCTTGAGCGTCGCGATGCCCGTGGTGCCGGCGACGGGGATTCGCGTGGGGGCGAGCGGCGGGCGATGGCCCGACTCCGCCATGGCGCGCGCCTGCTGCCGGGCGACGTGCAGCAGTTCCGCGGGGTGGAAGACGACCACGTCCGTGGCCTTGAGGTAGCCCAGCTCCCGCGCATGCTCCGCGCTCCTCGAGACGTCCGCCATCGCCACCTGCCGGAAGAGGCGGCCGAGCTCGGGAAACGCATCGCCGCCTTTCGACCAGGCGTTGGCGCGAATGGCGAGCTCCTTCAGGCCCGCGCCCGCCGGGAGCAGCCCCACGCCGACCTCGACGAGGCCGATGTAGCTCTCGATCGCGGCCACCACGCGCTGCGAATGCATCACGAATTCGCATCCGCCGCCCAGCGCCATGCCCTCCACGGCCGCGACCGTGGGCACGACGCTGTACTTGAGGCGCTGCGAGGTCTGCTGGAAGAGCGCGACCATCCGCTCGAACTCGTCGAACTTCCCGGCCTTGAGGGATTCCAGCGCGGCCTTGAGATTGGCGCCGACGGCGAAGGGCGCCTCGTGCCAGATGACGAGGCCGTCGTAGCCCGCCTCGGCTTCGTCCAGGGCGCGGTTCAGTCCCGCGAGGACCTCCGTCCCCAGCGAGTGCATCTTGCTCCTGATCGACACGATCGCGATGCCGTCGCCCTGGTGCCACATCCGCACGCCCTCGTCCTCGAAGACGGTCGTGCCGCGGTCCGCGGGCTTCTCGCCGAGAACGAGTTCGGGGAAGCGCTGGCGCGCGTACACGGCAAGCGTCGAGCGCGCATGCATCGTCGCGTCCGCGGCGCTGAACGATCCGTCGGGCCCGTGCACGCCCTTGCGCCCGTCCGTCACCCACGCCGGCAGCGGCGCCTTCGCCATCGTCTTGCCCGCGGCGATGTCCTCCGCGATCCACCCGGCCACCGCCTGCCACCCCGCGGCCTGCCACAGTTCGAAGGGGCCGAGCTTCCAGCCGAAGCCCCAGCGGATGGCGAAGTCGACGTCGCGCGCGCAGTGGG
>DAORTX010000010.1:16326-24887 GCA_035432885.1 Usitatibacteraceae bacterium | reverse complement strand
CGGACTTCCATCGGGGACGCTTGATCACGCTGCCTCCTGGCGAATGGGTCGAGGCCGGAAGGATAACCCGGCGCCACCCGAGCATCGGGCACGAGCCGCGTTTGCTTCGCAATGCCCCGGTCCGGACGGTCCCGAAACGAACGGGGCGCCGAAGCGCCCCGTCGATCCAGCCGCAGGTCGCGCGAGTCTCAGGCGTTCACGCGCCGTTTGTACTCGTTCGTGCGCGTGTCGATCTCGATCCTGTCGCCGGTCGAGCAGAATGCCGGGACCGCCACTTCGTGGCCCGTGGCGAGCTTCGCGGGCTTCAGGACCTTGCCCGAGGTGTCGCCGCGGACGGCGGGCTCGGTGTAGATGATCTCGCGCACGAGCGTGGTCGGGATCTCGAGCGAGATCGCGCGCCCGTCGTAGAAGGTGGCCTGGCCGGGCATGCCTTCCTCGAGGTAGTTGAGCGCCTCGCCGATGCTCTCCTTCTCGATCTCGTACTGGTTGAAGTCGCCGTCCATGAACACGTACATGGGGTCGGCGAAGTACGAGTAGGTGACATCGCGCTTCTCGAGCATGAGGAGCTCGAACTTCTCGTCGGCCTTGTACACCGTTTCCATGTTGCTGCCGGTGAGAAGGTTCTTCAGTTTCATCTTCATGGTGGCGGAATTGCGCCCGCCCTTGTTGTACTCCGCGCGGAGCACGACCATCGGGTCCTTGCCCGCCATGAACACATTGCCGCTGCGCAGTTCCTGAGCCGTTTTCATAAGTCCGTCCGTGAATTCTGCCGCCCACCAGAACGCGGTGGGATATCGAAAAAGCCTTTCATTTTAGCACGTTATCAGCGAAATTCACCAGCTGCGCGGCGAGGTCGGGCCGGGACGCCAGTCGAGCGGCCCAGTCCTCGGCATGGGGCGAGATCGCGGCGAGGCCCGCGTCGAAGCGGGGCCAGGCTTGCGCCACGGATTCGCCCCGGTTCCAGGCTTCCCAGAGCGCGCTCACGCAGGCCGCTCGGTCCCGGTCCATGCCGGCCGTATAGCGGGCGAGAAAGGCCCCGAGCTTCACCCAGTGGGCGCCATCGCCGGTCGGGTAGATGTGCCAGACGAACGGCCGCGCCGCCCATTGCGCGCGCACGAAGGAGTCCTCGCCGCGAACGAAATTCAGGTCGCAGGCCCAGAGCAGCCGGTCGTACTGGTCCTGGTCGAGGAAGGCGACGGGGAAGGCTTCGACCCTGCCGCGTCCGCCTTGCGGCGCGCCGTGAAGCCATGCCTTGACGGCCTCGGACGCCGGTCCATCGGCGGCGACCACCCACACCGGGCCGGCATGCGCCCGCATCGCCTCGAGAAGCGCCTCGTAGGGAGCTCCCGGGTAGCCGAAGAGGCTCACCTTCAACGCGGCCTCGGGCGGAATGGCGCCCGTGAGCGCACGCCAGAACGCGGCCTGCGCCTCGCGGTCGCCCTGGAACGCGTCGCGCCGATCGAGGAGTCCGTGTTCGCGGACCAGACCGCCGGTGCCCTCGGTGAACCCGGGAAAGAAGAAGTGCCGCGTGAGGGGCGCCAGCCGCGGATGCGGGGACGGCAGCCCGTGGCTGCCCTCGACCCAGTCTTCCGCGCTCAGGTATTCGAGGTTGATCCAGCGCGGATGCGGATCCCTCGCGGCCATGGCGAGCACGTAGGGCTCCGGCGTGTCGCAGCCGAAGGTTTCGAGGACCACGTCGGCGACTCCATCGGGCGGAAGGTGGCCCGGCGCGCTCATGCCATCGTCCCAGCGCACGACGTCGATCCCGTCGAGCCGCTGGCGGTCGGCCGCCGCGTGCACTTCCGGGCGAAGGCGTGCAAGGACGGTGAGGTCGTCCAGGAACAGGCGCACCCGCTTCCCGTGCTCGCGCGCGAGGCATCGGGAGAGCCGCCATGCGACGCCTGCATCGCCGTAGTTGTCGACGACCCGGCAGAAGATGTCCCAGCGCTGCGGTGATGCCGCCATGCCCGGGATTCTAGCCCCGCCGGCCTACGCTCCCAGCGCGAGGTAGAGATCGATCACCGCGTTTCGCCGGTCGCGGTCCGCGTCGATGGCCCCCAGCCGGACGGCAAGCAACTGTCGCTCGGCATCGAGCAGTTCGAGGAGCCCGGTCATTCCCGCCTCGTAGCGGATCTTCGCGAGCTCCAGCGCGCGCGCCAGGGCCGTCTCCTGCGCGCGGCGCGCGGCGAGATTTTCGCGAGCCGTCGACTGGAGCGCGATCGCGTCGCGCGCCTCCTTGAACGCCCGGGCCACGGCAAGCTCGTAGTGCGCCGCCGCCTCGCGCGTGCGGGCATCGGCGAGATCGACACCGCCGCGGATCTGGCCGCCGCCGTACAGCGGCTGCAGCAGTCCTGCCGCAAGGCTCCAGGTGCGTGCCGGACCCGAAAACAGGTCGGAGAGCGACTGGCTCTCGCCCCCGAGAAAACCGGTGAGCGAGACCGAGGGGTAGTAGGCCGCTCTTGCGACCCCGATGCGGGCATTGGCGGCCATGAGGCGCGCTTCGGCCTCGCGCAGGTCCGGCCGGCGGCGGAGCAGTTCCGAGGGCAGGCCCGCGGGGACCTCCACGGTGTCGGGGGTCGCGCCCGATCCGCGATCGACCTTCGCTTCCATCACCGCCCTCGGGCTTCGTCCCAACAGGATCGCGAGCGCCCCCTCCTGGCGGTGGCGGTCCCGTTCGAGCGCGGGCACGGCGGCCTCGGCCGCGTGCACCTCCGCCTCGAACTGGCGGATTTCCAGTTCCGATATCACGCCGGCGGCGAGGCGCTTGCGCAGCAGGTCCAGCGCCACGCGACGGCCCTCGAGCGTGCGCACGGCCACGGCGAGGCTGCGGTCCAGCGCCTGCAGCGCGAAATGGGCGCGGGCCACGTCGGCCACGAGGCTCGCGCGCACCGCATCCCGTCCCGCCTCCGCCGCCAGGAGATCGGCCCTCGCCGCCTCGCTCGCGCGACGGTACCGGCCCCAGAAATCGAGCGCCCACGAGACGCGAACCACGGCGCGGTTGGTGTTGGTCTCGATCGCGTCCGGCGGCAGGGGGAAGCTGCCCCGCTCGGAAGCTCGATCCCGCGAGCGCGAGACATCCAGGCCCGCCGAAGGCAACTGGTCGGCATGGGTGATCGCTCCCTGCGCCCTCGCCTGCTCGATTCTCGCGGCGGCCGCCGCGAGGTCCCGGTTGGCGCCGATCGCCTCGTCGACGAGCCTGTCCAGGACCGGGTCGCCGAACACGGTCCACCAGGCCGCCGGTGCAGGAACGCTCGACTGCACGGCCGCGACTTGCGCCGGCAGGTCCATTTCCGGCCGCGCGTAGTCGGGCCCGACGGCGCAGCCCGCGAGGGCGAGCGCCGTGGCGGCGGCGAGCGCCGTCTTCATCGGCATCGTCCTCATGTCATGCCCTCCGTGCGGGGCGTGGGCCGGGTCGCGGTGTGCGCCGCGCTCGCGGCCTGCATCTCCCGATGGTGCGTGGCCTCGCGCTTGATCTCCTCGGTGCTGCGGGATTCGCCGAGCTTGCGCTCCATGATCAGCTTGAAGAAGAACGGCACGAAGAAGATCGCGAGGAAGGTGGCCGCGAGCATGCCGCCCATCACGCCCGTGCCGACGGAATGGCGCGATCCCGCGCCCGCGCCCGTGGAGAAGGCGAGCGGCGCGACACCCAGGATGAAGGCGAGCGAGGTCATCAGGATGGGACGGAAGCGCAGCCGCGAGGCCTCCACGGCGGAAGCCGAGAAGGAAAGACCCTCGTGGCTCTTGAGCACCGCGTATTCCACGATCAGGATCGCGTTCTTCGCGGCGAGCCCCAGCAGCGTGACGAGGCCGATCTGGAAATAGACGTCGTTGGTCATGCCGCGAAGCCACACGGCAGCGAGCGCCCCGAAGGTGCCGAAGGGCAGCGCCAGCATCACCGAGAGCGGCAGCGACCACTTCTCGTACTGCGCGGCGAGGATCAGGAAGGCCATGAGGGCGCCCAGCACCAGCGCGATCGCGGAGGTCCCCCCCGAACGCTTCTCCTGGAACGAGGCGCCGCTCCAGTCGAGCGAGAACTCCGGCGGCAGCACCTCCTTCGCGACCCGCTCGATGGCGGCGATCGCCTGCCCGGAACTCACGCCCGGCGCCCCGTTGCCCAGCAGCTTCACGGCCGGCAGGTTGTTGAACCGCTCGAGCGTGCCGGGGCCCGCCGTGTGCTCGATCCGCGCCAGCGCCTTGAGCGGCACCATCGCGCCCTTCTCGCTTCGCACGTAGACGTTGCCCACGTCCTCGGGGCGCTTGCGGTAGGCGGGTTCGGCGGACATGAGCACCTGCCAGGTGCGCCCGTACTTGTTGAAGTCGTTCACGTAGTAGGTGCCGAGCGTCGCCGCGAGCGTGTTGAACACCTCGTCCACGGGCACGCCCAGGGACTTGGCCTTCTCGCGGTCGACATCCACCCGGAGCTGCGGCACGTTCGAGCGCCACAGCGTATTCACCTGCGCGAGCTGCGGATCCTGCGCCGCCTTCGCGAGGAAGGCCTGGGTGACCTCCGACAGCCGGGTCGCCCCCCCGTCGCCTCGGTTCTGGATGTAGAACTCGAAACCGCCCGCGGTGCCCAGGCCGAAGATCGCCGGGGGCGGGAAGGCGAGCGCCAGCCCCTCCGTGATGTGGGCGGTCTTGCCGTAGAACTCGCCCACCAGGGCGCCCACGGGCATGGTCCGCTCGTCCCAGTGCTTCTGGGTGACGAAGATGGTGGCCGCGTTCTCGCGGAAGGTGCCGCCGATGAAGTCGAAGCCCGTGAAGGCGACCGCGAATTCGTTGAACGGATTGGACTTGATCGCCTCCACCACCTGGCCCACGACCTTGTCCGTGCGCTCGAGCGAGGAGCCGTCGGGCAGCACCACGGCCGCGATGTAGAAGCCCTGGTCCTCGTCGGGCACGAGCGAGCCGGGTGTTGCGCGCCACAGCCCCGCGGCGATGGCGACCATGCCCACGAAGAGGACGATCGCGATGCCGCCGCGGCGGATCATCCACGCCACGCCGTTCTCGTAGCGGTCGGTCGTGCGCGCGAACCAGCGGTTGAAGGCGGCGAAGACCCGGCCCGGCTGCTTGTGCTCGCGCTTCATGATCCACACGCAGAGCGTGGGCGTCAGCGTGAGCGCCACGATGCCCGAGATCACCACGGCGATGGAGATGGTGACCGCGAACTGGCGGTAGAGCTCCCCGGTGAGCCCGCCCAGGAAGGCGATGGGCAGGAACACCGCGCAGAGCACCAGCACGATCGCCACCACCGGCCCCGTGACCTCGCGCATGGCCTTGATGGCCGCCTCCCGGGCGCCGACATGCTCCTCGTGCATGATCCGCTCGACGTTTTCCAGCACGACGATCGCGTCGTCGACCACGATGCCGATCGCGAGCACCATGCCGAAGAGCGTGAGCGTGTTGATGGAATAGCCCAGCGCCAGCAGCCCCGCGAACGTGCCGATGAGCGACACCGGGACCGCGGCGAACGGGATGAGGGTCGCGCGCCAGTTCTGCAGGAAGACGAAGACCACGAGGAACACCAGCGCCATGGCTTCGGCGAGCGTCTTCACCACCTCCCGGATCGAGACCTCCACGAAGCGCGTCGTGTCGTAGGGCACCGAGTAGGTGAGCCCCGGCGGGAATCGCGCGGAGAGCTCGTCGACGGTGGCGCGCACCTCCTTCGCCACGTCGAGCGCGTTGGCGCCGGGCTGCAGGAAGATGCCCATGAGGGTCGCGGGCTTGCCGTTCACCTTGCCGATGAAGCCGTAGTCCTTGCTCGCGAGCTCGACGCGCGCGACGTCCTTCAGGCGCAGGCGCGAGCCGTCCGGGTTCGCGCGGATGATGATCTCCTCGAACTCCTTCGGTTCCGCGAGGCGCCCCTTGGCCGTGATCGTGTAGACGAGTTCCTGCCCGCCGCCCGTGGGCGGCTCGCCGATCTTGCCGGCGGCGAACTGGGCGTTCTGCTCGTTCAGCGCGAGGACGAGGTCGCCGGGCGTGAGCTTCAGCTGCGCCAGGCGGTCCGGGCGCACCCAGATGCGCATCGCATAGTCCTTCGCGCCGAAGATCTGCACGTTGGTGGTGCCCGGCACGCGCTTGAGCCGGTCGAGGACGTTCAGGGTCACGAAATTGGAGGTGTAGAAGTCGTCGTAGCGGCCGTCGGGCGCGTAGAACGCGAGCACCTGCAGGAACGCGGACGACCCCTTCTCGACGGTGACGCCCTGGCGGCGAACCTCCTGCGGCAGCCGCGGCTCGGCCTGCTTCACGCGGTTGTTCACGTTGATGGCGGCCTTGTCGACGTCGGCGCCGATGTTGAAGGTGACCTGGATCTGCACGACGCCGTTGGCGGCCGAGGTCGAGCTCATGTAGAGCATGTCCTCGATGCCGTTGATGGCGTTCTCGAGCGGGGCGGCCACCGTCTGCTCCAGCGTCTCGGCCGATGCGCCGGGGTAGACCGCCTGCACCGTGACCACGGGCGGCGCGATCTCCGGATACTGGGCGATGGGAAGCGAGCGCATGCCGGCAAGGCCGGCGATCACGATGAAGATCGACAGGACCGCCGCGAGGATCGGGCGGTCGATGAAGAAGCGGGAGAACATGTCGGCGTTCCCCCGCTATTTCTTCGCGTCGGGCTTGGCGTCGGCCTTCGGCGCCGGCGCCGCGCCGGGAGCGCCGGGCGGGGGCGCGTTGGGATCGCCCACCTGCACGGGTCCGCCGGGGAAAACCTTCATCAGGCCGTCGACGATCACCTGGTCGCCGGCCGTCAGTCCCGAAGTGATGATCCAGTCGGCGCCGGTCCAGTCGCCCACGCCGACCGGACGCGGCTCCGCCTTGCCCTGGGCACCCACCACGTAGACGATCTTGCCCTGGGGGCCTTCCAACACCGCCCGCTGCGGGACGGTGATCGCATTCGGGCGCGTGGCGCCCTTGAGGATCACGCGCACGAACTGGCCCGGGCGAAGGAGTCCTTGGGGATTCGGAACCTCCGCCCGCGCATCGGCGGTGCCCGTTGCGGCGGAGTAGCGCTCGTCGGAAAACACGAGCCGCCCGGACTTCGCGTAGGCGGTTCCATCCTCGAGCCGCAGGGCGACCTCGAAATGCCCGTCCCGGGGCATCGCGAGGGTCCCCGCCGCGGCTTCGCGCGTGAAGCGCGACTGCTCCGCCTCCGACAGGCCGAAGTTCACGTACAGCGGATCCGATTGCGTGACCGTGGTGAGCAGGACGTCGGGCCCGGAGACGAGGCTGCCTTCGCTTCGCAGCGCGCGGCTCGTGACGCCGGCGATGGGAGACTCCACGCGCGTCCAGGAAAGGTTCAACCGCGCGTCGGCAAGGCGCGTGCGCGCGGACTGGAGGCCGGCGGCGGCGATTTCCTCCGCGGAGACGGCGTCGTCGTAGTCCTTCTGCGAGACGGCCTTCGCCTCGACCAGGGGCTTCAGGCGCTTCGCGTTCCGCGAGGCCTGCGCGAGGCCCGCCTCCGCGCCGGCGACATCCGCCTGCGCCCGGGCGACCGCCGCCTCGAAGCTCGCGGGATCGATGGTGAAGAGCGACTGGCCCGCGCGGACCCGCGCGCCCTCCTCGTAGTTGCGCTTGAGCAGGATGCCGGTGACGCGAGCCCGCACCTCCACTTCCCGCGAGCCGGCCGTCTGCGCGGGGAACTCGAATTCGACCGGCGCGGCGGCCGGCTTGACCACCTTGACAGCGACGACGGCGGGCGGGAAACCGCCAGGGGGCGGGCCGCCCTGCGGGCCGCAGGCCGCGGCGATGAAGGCGGCGGACAAGGGGGCAAGCAGGCGAAAGGCGCTCCGGGGCATGGCGTTTTCCTCGTGGGAAGGCACGGCGGCGGCTCGGGGTAGCCCGCGGGCGGGGGCCAACATACATCCGTGGATGTATGCTATGTTACGGATGACGGTACACCGCTGTCAAGCACGCGGCGCCGGCCCGGATCACGGAGAACGCGATGGTTCGCAAGACCAAGGAAGAGGCGCAGGAGACCCGCACCCGGCTGCTGGATGCCGCCGAGCGCGTCTTCCACGAGCGCGGCGTGGCGCGCACCTCGCTCGACGAGATCGCGAAGGCCGCCGGCCTCACGCGCGGCGCCATCTACTGGCACTTCAAGGACAAGGCGGACCTCTTCGAGGCGATGATGGACCGCGTGACGCTCCCGCTGGAGGACATCCTGTCGGGCGCCGGGAACGGGGCCTCGGCCGATCCGCTCGCGATCCTGAAGCTCTGCACCACGGACGTGCTGCTTCGAACCGCGCGGGACAAGCAGCTGCAGCGCGTCTTCGACATCGCGTACCACAAGTGCGAGTACGTGGGCGACGCCGCTCCCGTGCGCGACCGTCACATCGCGAGCCAGCAGGATTGCCTGCGCCAGATCGAGAAGGGCTTCAGGGCCTGCGTCGCCTCGGGCGCCCTTCCCGCCTGCGTGGATCCGCGCGAGGCGGCGATCGGCGCGCTGTCGCTGGTCTCGGGTCTCATCGCCAACTGGGTGCTCGCGCCGAAGAGCTTTTCCCTCGAGCGCCACGCGGAAGGCCTGGTGGAGACTTTCTTTCGCGGCCTGGGCTCCGTGGCGACGGCAA
>DAORTX010000010.1:0-16226 GCA_035432885.1 Usitatibacteraceae bacterium | reverse complement strand
CCCCGAGAACTCCGGCGAAAGCGCCAAGAGCGCCGGCGAAGCCGCGCGCACCCGGCCGCCGGGGCTAGACCCCTTCAGAGCGTCAGCGCGTCGAAGCGGGACGCGAAATGGCGGCTCATTTCCACGCGCTGGCCGTCCTCGAGGACGAGCGTGCGGTCCCCGTGGGAGCGCGGCAGCACCGCCCGCACGCGACCCAGGTTCACGAGGCAGGCGCGATGCACGCGAAGGAACCCGTGCGCGGCCAGGCGCGCCTCGAAGTCCGCGAGCCGACCGGCCGCCCGCAGCACGCGCCCGTTCGTCCCGACGAGGATGGTGCGCCCCTCGGCGCGGATCCAGTCGATTCTCGCCGGCGCCAGGAGCAATTCCGCGCCGTCCTCGACAACGCGCACGCCCGCGAGCGCCGGCGCCGCGTTCGTGCCGCCCAGTCGCGCCGAGGCCCGCCGCAGCGCCTCCGCGTCCAGCCGCCGGCCCGCGCGCTCCAGCGCGGCGCGGAAGTCGCCCTCGTCGAAGGGCTTGAGCAGGAAATCGACGGCGTCGTGACGGATGGCGCGAAGCGCATGGCGTTCATGGGCGGTGACGAAGATCACGTAGGGCCGGCGCTCCGCGGGAATCGAATCGAGGAACGCGAAGCCGTCGGCGAAGGGCATCTCCACGTCGAGGAAGAGGAGGTCGACGCCCTCGGCCGCGGCGCGCGCCGCGCGGGGGTCCTCGAAACTCCCGGCGAGCGCGAGCTCGGGCCGGCCTCGCACCAGCCGTTCGAGGCGGCGCCTCGCCAGGGGCTCGTCCTCCACGATCGCCACGCGGATGCGCGCGCTCACCGGCCCTGGCCCGATCCCGCCGGCCGCGCAGGCAGGCGCACGCTCACGCGATACCATCCCGCATCGGCCTCGTCGATTTCAAGGCTCGCCTGCGGACCGAAATGCAACGCCAGTCGCTCGCGAACCAGCGCAAGCCCGCGGCCCGCGCCGTCCCGCGCCGGCGGCGGCTCCCCTCCCCGCGAATTCGACACGCGAAGCAGCAGGCCTTCGTCGGTGGCCATGGCCTCGACATGCAGTTCCAGCGGCCGCTCGGGGCGCACCATCGAGTGCTTGATCGCGTTTTCCACGAGCGGCTGGAGCACGAGGCAGGGCACCGGCCGGTCGCCCAGGCCGTCGGGCAGCGACAGCCTCGGGCGCAAGGCCCCCTCGAAGCGCAGGCGCTGGATCTCGACGAACGCGCGCACGAGGTCGAACTCCTCGCGAAGCGTCGACATCGCGCCGTCGCCGCGAAGCGATGCGCGCAGGAAGTCGCCCACCCGCGCGATCATCGACACGGCGGCCCGCGGGTTCTCCTCCACGAGGGCGGCGATCGAGTTGAGGCAGTTGAAGAGGAAGTGGGGATGGAGCTGGTCGCCCAGGCGCGCGAGCCGCAATTCGGCGAGCTCCCCGCGCGCGCGCGCGATCTGCAGCCGTTGCGCCTGCTCCCGCGCGCGAAGGCGCCAGGCGTAGGCGAGGCCCGCCATGAGCGCGTAGGTCACCATGTCCTTGGGCGCCTCGAACGCGAGGACCGCGAGCCAGCCTTTCGTGCGGTACTCCAGCCCCAGGGCGGCATAGGTTGCGAAGCGCATGGCGTAGGTGATCGCCACGTGCAGGCCCAGGAACACCGCCGCGCCCGCGGCGTGCGCGAGCGCGAGCCGGGCCAGGCCTGCGCGCGCTCGCTCGAGGAAGAGCACCCAGCGGTAGACCAGGACGGTGAGCGCGCCCACCACGGCAACGCTTCCCATCTCGAGGAAGAAGGGCTCCCACCGCGCGCGGCCCATCGCCACGCGAGGATCCTGGGAGTCCGCGAGCGCAAGGGCGAATCCCAGGGCGAGCCAGGCGCCGGCATAGGCGAGCCAGAAGCGGCCCGGGGCGGGCGGTCTCTCGGCAGGACTCGCGGACATCGTCAGCGTGGACATGGACGGGTCGGGATTTCACGAACGGGGGATTCTGCGCCGCGCCTTCCGCGGTGACCAGTGCGCGCGGCACGCGCGACGCCTGTCCGTCTCGTGCACTCGTGCGTCCACTTCGCGCGCGAAAGCCGGCGAACGCCCCTCGCGCCGCTATCGTGCCCGCCATGTCGATCCCGGAGGCGAGCGCCCAGATGACCCACCACTTCCCGAGGCCTGCCGCGGCCCTTCCCTTTCTCGCGGCTTTTCTTCTCGCCCAGGCGGCGGGCTGCGGCGGAAGCGGCGGCCCGGGCGGCACCGCGCCGGTGCCGCCACCCGTTGCAAGCGCGTGCCCCAGCGCCAGCGCCTGGAACGGGACGCGCTGCGAGGCGTTCGCCACCCGGACCACGGAACGCGCGGCGACCGCCTTCGTGGAGGCCGGTCGCCCGGTGACGCTCGAGGTGGTGGTCTTCGAGCCGCTCGACCCCGGGCCCCATCCCGCCGTCGTCTTCCACCACGGATCGACAGGCAACGGGGACGACCCGTCGCTCTTCCGCCTCACCTACGTGAGCGAGACGGCGGCGCGCTTCTTCACGGCGCGGGGCTGGACCGTCTTCTTCGCGCAACGGCGCGGACGCGGCGCTTCCGACGGTCTCTACGACGAGGGCTTCGAGCCCGATCGCTCGCGATACTCCTGTCGCACGGAGCTCGCCCTGCCCGGCGTGGAACACGCGCTCCAGGACGCCGATGCCGCCCTGGAGCACGTGCGGCGACGCCCGTCGACGGACGCGACGCGCATCCTGCTTGCCGGCGAGTCGCGCGGCGGCATTCTCGCGGTGGCGCAGGCCGGTCGCCGGCCCGATGCGGTGCTCGGCGCGGTCAACTTCGTGGGCGGCTGGCTGGGAGAGGCCTGCGTCGACGCCGCCCCGGTGAACCGCACGGCCTTCGTCATGGGCGCCGCCTCGCCGCTCCCGACCTACTGGATATACGCCGCGAACGACCCGTTCTATTCCCTCGGGCACAGCCGCGCCAACTTCGCCGCCTTCACGGCCGCGGGCGGGCGGGGAACGTTCACCGACTACCAGCGCGCGCCAGGCCTCAACGGCCACTTCGTGCTGGCCGATCCGTCGCTGTGGGAAGCCGACCTCGCGGCCTTCCTGGCCCGGGCGTTCCCGTCTCCCCGGGGGCCTTGACGGCGTCATCGGCAATATGTCACCTTATGGTGACCTATGAAGCCCGACGAGATGGATGCCGTGTTCTCCGCGCTCGCGAGCGAGCCGCGACGGCGCATCCTGGACATCCTCAAGAAGGAGCCGGGCTGCAACGTGAGCCGCGTCTGCGAGTTCTTCGACTTCGGGCGCGTGGCGGTGATGAAGCACCTGGGCGTTCTCGAGCACGCGGGGCTCGTCGTCTCGGAGAAATCGGGCCGCGAGCGGCAACTGTGGTTCAACCCGGTGCCGATCCACATGATCTACGACCGCTGGACCACGGAGTTCAGCGACTACTGGGCGGGGCGGCTCGCGCGCCTGAAGTACCGGCTCGAGAATGCCCCGGTTCCCCTGGCCAGGGCGAAGGGAGGCGCACGTGGCTGAAGCGAACAAGGCGGTGTTCCGGATCCTGATCGCCGGCACGATGGAGGCGGTGTTCCGCGAACTCACCAAGACGGGCGAACCGCAGGGCGCGGTGTTCAATGCGGTGCTCACGCTCGATTCGCCGGGCCTCGTGCGCGGGCGCCGGATGCAGATGCGAACCGGCAGCGGCCGGCACGCCATCGTCGTGGGCGAAGTGATGGAACTCGAGGCGCCCACGCGCTTCGCGCACACGCACCGCTTCACCCAGCACGACGATCCTTCCTGCACCGTGGTCTACGACCTGAAGAAGGTCGACGGCGGCGTCGAGGTCACCCTCACCGTGGAGAACATTCCCGCGGGAACGAAGACGGAGACCGAAATGCGCCGCGGCGGCGACTTCATCCTGAAGAACTTGAAGGCCATCGTCGAGACGGGCCGCCCGCCCCTGGGCACGAGGCTCATGTACGCGATGTTCGGCGCGCTGGAATTCGTGCTGCCGGGCAGGACGAAATCCGAAAACTGGCCGCTGTAACGATGGGATCGGGTCCGCGAACCCGATCCTGACCCCGACCCCGATCCCGGAAAACGAAATCGCTCACGGAGGCGCCGCGAAATGGCCAACACCCCCGACGACGCGCTGGCGACGATGATCGCCAACTACGAGAAGAACACCGGCAAGCCCCTGGAGGCGTGGATCGCCATCGCGAGGAAGGCGAAGCTCGCGAGGCATGGCGAGATCGTGAAGATGCTCAAGGAGAGGCACGGCATGGGACACGGCTATGCGAACCTCGTGGCCAACCGCGCGCTGGCGGGAGATGCACCGGCGGCCGGGGGGGACGAACTCGTCGACGCGCAGTACGCCGGCAACAAGGCCGCGCTGAGGCCGCTCTACGACCGGCTCGCCGGGGCCGTGGCGGCCTTCGGCACCGATGTCGAACTCTCGCCGAAGAAGACGTACGTGAGCCTTCGGCGCAAGAAGCAGTTCGCGCTCATCCAGCCGTCGACGGCGGACCGGCTCGATGTCGGCATCAACCTGAAGGGGGTCGCGCCCCAGGGACGCCTCGAGATCTCGGGAAGCTTCAACGCCATGGTGAGCCACCGGGTGCGCGTGGCGACCGCGAAGGACATCGACAGCGACCTGGTGGGCTGGCTCCGCGCCGCCTACGACCAGTCCTGACGAAGCCAGGCCGTGAAACCCGTCCTCGCCGCGTCCTGCCTGGCCGCCGCCCTCATGTTGCCCGCCGCCGATGCCGCCGACGCCGGCTCGTCCGACCGCGCGCTGGTGAAAGTTGCGACCGTGAAAGCCGGCATCGACGACGTCTGGAATGCCTGGACCACGACCGCGGGCATCAAGACCTTCTTCGCCCCCGACGCCCGGATCGAGGCGCGCCCCGGCGGCGCCTTCGAGATCTACTTCAACCCCTACGCCAGGCCCGGCATGAAGGGCGCCGACGGCATGGTGGTGCTCGCGGTGCAGGAGAAGAAGATGCTCTCCTTCACCTGGAACGCGCCGCCGCACCTGCCGGAAGTCCGCGGCCAGCGAACCAGCGTCACGGTGCGGTTCCGGACGGCGGGCGAGGGACTCACGGAAGTCCGCCTGACCCACGGCGGCTGGGGCGAGGGCGGGCAATGGGACAAGGCCTACGACTACTTCGACAAGGCCTGGGAGCGGGTTCTCGCCAGTTTGGGCAAGCGCTTCGCCGAGGGCCCCGTGGACTGGACCTCATGGCTCGCGCAGGTGAAAGCCTGGCAGGACGCCGAGGACGCCAAGGCCCCCGCGCCGAAAAAACCCTGACACATCAGGCGCTTTTGTCGTATCATCCGCCGCAGCGGTGATCCAGCCTGCTCAGCAGTAACTCCAGTACCGCCGGTTTTCCGGCGTCTCTACTCAGTTCCCGTCTGGTCAATCTGTGTCGCTTGCGGTAAGCGGGACCGCCCGCATTTTCAATCTGTTCAAAGGACACATTACATGGCAACCGGTACGGTCAAGTGGTTCAACGACTCCAAGGGCTTCGGCTTCATCACCCCGGAAGGCGGCGGCGAGGATCTCTTCGCGCACTTCTCGGAAATCCAGGCCGCAGGCTTCAAGACGCTGAAGGAAAACCAGCGCGTCGAATTCGAAGTCAAGATGGGCCCGAAGGGCAAGCAGGCCACGGCCATCAAGCCGCTGTAAGCCTCGCCCCTCGCAGCAATTGAGAACGGCAGCCTTCGGGCTGCCGTTTTTCTTGGGGGCTTCGCCCCGGTCCCGGTCCCGGGCCTGGCTCGCTGGCGGAAGGTCGCGACCCGCGTCCTCACTGTTGCAGATGAAATCCGCCTGTAACGCGGGCGTAGCCGGGCTCCGACAATGTGCTTCCAGCAGCACGAATCGCCCCGCAAGCGCACTCGCGGCGAACGCCCGCATCGGAGACAGTCACCCGGTGCGGGCGCGCCCTATTCCCGGCGCTTCCCCGCCTTCTTCCCCGCCTTCTTCCCCGCCGCAGCGTTCCCGGCGCGATAGGCCTCGAGTTCCGCGCGACCCGTCCTGCCCATTTCCTCGAGCGACTTCTCCCATCCCCGGCGCCGCCCCTTGAGCGCTTCGACGATCGACTCGGCGATCACGAGGTTGCGGTACCACTTCGCGTTCGCCGGCACGACGGTCCACGGCGCGTGCTTCGCCGCGGTCTTCGAGATCGCCTCCTCGTAGGCGCGGGTGTAGTCGTCCCAGTGGTCGCGCTCCTTCCAGTCGTTGGGATTCAACTTCCACGCGGTCTCGGGCGACTCCTCGCGCTCCAGGAGCCGGGCCTCCTGCTCCTCCTTCGTGATGTGCAGGAAGTACTTGAGGACGATGGTGCCGTGCTCGGCGAGCAGTTCCTCGAAATCGCGGATGTGGCCGAATCGTTCCTTCCAGAGGGACTTCGGCGCGAGGCCGTGCACGCGAACCACCAGCACGTCCTCGTAGTGCGAGCGGTTGAAGATGGAAAACTCGCCCAGGCGCGGCGCGTGCCGGTGCACCCGCCAGAGAAAATCGTGGGCGCGCTCCTCGGGCGTGGGCACGCCGAAGGAGGAGACGATCACGCCGCGCGGGTTGAGGCAGCCCACCACGTGCTTGATGGAGCCGTCCTTGCCGGCGCTGTCGCGTCCCTGCAGCACCACCAGGACGCTCGCCATCTTCGCGCCGTACATCGCGTCCTGGAGGTCGAAGAGCTCCCGACCGAGCGAGGTGAAGCGCTTCTCGGCCTTCGCGCGCGTCATGCCCTTGGGCGGCTCCGCGGAGATCGCGTCGAGGCGGACTTTCCCGCCAGGCTTGTCGAAGACGTTGTCGGGCATGACTTCCTCCTTCAGGACTCGGGTTCGCGAAGGGGCGCTCGCGGCGACCCAGCCTCGCCTCCCTGGCCCAACCGCAGGATAGCCTCGTTCACGCATTCCGTGACGTTGCGGTAGCGCTCGGCGTCCACGAGCTCCCGCACCACGCCCGCCGCCTGCGGCGTGAGTCGCAGCGACACGAGCTTCCCCCCTTGCCGCTTGAGCGCCCGAAGCGACTTCGCCAGCCGCTGGGACGCGGTCTTGGGAGTCTTGCGTCCCCGGCGTGCCATGGCGGAACCTAGTCCGCGAATCCGGCGACGGACTTGAGGGAGCCCTGCAGCACGCGGCCGGTGCGGGCGCGGGCGCCGCGGTAGTTCTCCAGGTCCGCGGCGGGGATGCTCACGAAGGAGACCTTGTCTCCGCGCCCTTTCCCCTTCACCTTCAGCGCGCCCGCCAGGGCCCTGGCGCCCAGGAGCGCTTCGCCCTCGTGCAGGCGCATGAGGATCACGCCCTTGCCGCCGCCCGAGAGCTCGTTCACCTCGGCGAGCGGGAAGACCAGGAGCCGGCCTGCGGCCGACAGCGTGGCGATTTCGGTGACGCCGGCGCGAAGGATCTCCGGCGCGAGGCACTTCTCGCCTTCTCCCACGTTCATGAACGCCTTGCCGGCGCGCTGCCGGGTGACCAGGTCCTTCAGCCGGCAGCGAAGCCCGGTGCCGCCGGTGGAGGCCAGGAGAAGCGGCGTTTCCGGGTCTCCCGCGAGCACGCCCACGATGCGCGAGCCGGCGAGATCGACGAGCGAGGTCGCCGGCACGCCGTCGCCCTTGCCGCCCGGCAGGTCGATCGCGCGCACGCCGTAGGTACGGCCATTGGCGCCCACGAGAACGATGGGACGCACGGTCCGCGTCTCGATCACCGCGAGCGGTCCGTCGCCCTCCTTCCACGAGAGCGTCGTCGCGTCCACGCCGTGTCCGGTGCGCGTGCGAAGGAACCCGTTTCGCGAGCAGATGACGGTGACGGGCTCGTCGGTGAGCGTCTCCACGGGCGCGGCCGCCGCACGCTCGGCGGCCTCGATCCTGGTGCGGCGCGCGTCGCCGAAGCGCTCGCCGTCGGCGCCCACTTCCTTCACCGCGAGCTTGCGGCGGGCGCCTTCGCTTGCGAGAAGCTTCTCGAGACCGGCTTGCTCCGACCGGAGCTCCTTGATCTCGCGCTCGATGCGGATGCCCTCGAGCTTCGCGAGGCTCCGTAGGCGGATCTCGAGGATGTCCTCGGCCTGCCGCTCCGAGAGCGCGAACGCCTCCCTCAGCGCGGGCTTCGGCTCGTCGGCGCCGCGGATCACCTTGATCACCTTGTCGATGTTCAGGAACGCGATGAGGCGCCCGTCGAGGACATGCAGGCGATCGAGCACCTCGGCCTGCCGGTGCGCGAGGCGCCGCTCGAGCGACACCAGCCGGAAGGCGGCCCATTCGCGGATCCAGTGCGCGAGCCCCGCCTGCTTCGGCCGCCCCTCGCGGTCGATCGCCACCAGGTTCATGGGCGCGTTCGACTCGAGCGAGGTGTGCGCGAGCAGGAGGTTCATGAGTTCCTCGGGGGCGACGCGGGAGGTGCGAGGCTCGAAGACGAGGCGCACGGGATGCTCGCGGTCGGAATCGTCGCGGGCGCTCTCCAGGGCCGCGAGCACGGCGGACTTGAGCGCCAGCACCTCGGCCGACACGGTCTTCTTGCCGGCGCGCGGCTTCGGGTTGGTGATCTCCTCGATCTCGGCCAGCACCTTCGCGGCATTGGTGCCCGGCGGCATTTCGGTCACCGCGACGCGGTACTGCCCGCGCGCGAGCTTCTCGGTCGTCCAGCGCGCGCGCACGCGAACGCTTCCGCGCCCCGTCTCGTAGGCCTTCGCGATCTCCTCGGCCGGCGAGATGATCTGGCCGCCGCCGGGGAAGTCGGGGCCGGGGATCGACGCGAGGATCTCCGCGTCCGTCGCCTTCGCGTTCCTCAACGCCACCGCGCAGGCCTCGACCACCTCGCCCATGTTGTGCGGCGGAATTTCCGTGGCCATGCCCACGGCGATGCCCGACGCGCCGTTGAGGACCGCGATCGGCAGGCGCGCGGGCAGCAGGCGCGGCTCCTCGAACGAGCCGTCGTAGGTGGGCACGAAGTCGACGGTGCCGCGCCCCAGCTCGGAGAGCAGGATCTCCTCGGCGAAACCCGTCAGCCGCACTTCGGTGTAGCGCATGGCCGCGGCGCCGTCGCCGTCGCGCGAGCCGAAATTGCCCTGCCCCTGGATGAGCGGGTAGCGCAGCGTGAAGTCCTGCGCCATGCGAACGGCGGCCTCGTAGACCGCGGAATCGCCGTGGGGATGGAACTTGCCGATCACGTCCCCCACGATCCGCGCGGATTTCTTGAACGGCGCGTCGTGGCGGTTGCCCAGCTCCCGCATCGCGTAAAGGATGCGCCGCTGAACGGGCTTCTGGCCGTCCTCGACGGCCGGAAGCGCTCGGCCCTTCACCACGCTCATCGCGTAGGCGAGGTAGGCGCTCTCGGCGAATTCGGCGAGCGGCACTTCGCCGTCGGCGGAGCCGGAACCGCCGCCGGCCGGCCGTGGCGGCGCGGGCGGGGCGGCGTCGAAGAGATCAGGGGTCTTGGTGTCGAGCATGGGTCATGTTTCCACTATCGGAAATGAAGGGGACGCCTCCCTTCGATCAAACATCCGCCTCGACGAGGTTGCCGCGCGCCTCCATCCAGCTTCGGCGAGACG
The DNA here is from genome assembly GCA_035432885.1 of Usitatibacteraceae bacterium. Lineage (GTDB taxonomy): Bacteria > Pseudomonadota > Gammaproteobacteria > Burkholderiales > Usitatibacteraceae > FEB-7. The sequence continues at coordinate 6,715 of DAORTX010000010.1, read as the reverse complement.
CGGCCTCGCCCTTGCCCATGAGGAGCGTGAACATCCGGTGCGTGTCGGCGAGGATCTCGGCGCTGACGGTGAGCGGCAGCAGCCGGCGCGTGTCCGGGCTCATGGTCGTCTCGCGAAGCTCCTCGGGGTTCATTTCGCCCAGGCCCTTGAAGCGGCCCACGTGGATCGCGGACTCGCGCACCTTCTCGTCGGAGAGCTTCAGGAGGATCGCGTCGCGCTCGGCCTCGTCCAGCGCGTACAGTCGCCGCTCGGGACGGGCCTTTCCCTGGGCGTCGACCTTCACGCAGTAAAGCGGCGGCTGCGCGACGAAGACGTGCCCGCGGGCGAGCAGTCCCGGGAAGTGCCGGAAGAAGAGCGCCAGCAGCAGCGTCTGGATGTGGGAGCCGTCCACGTCGGCGTCGGCCATGATGACGACCTTGCCGTAGCGAAGGCCCGCGAGCGCCTTGGCGGCCTCCCCGATGCCGTGCGGCTCGATCCCCAGGGCCACGGCGATGTCGTGCACCTCGTTGTTCGCGTAGATCTGCGTGGGGTCGACCTCGAAGGTGTTGAGGATCTTGCCGCGCAGCGGCAGGATCGCCTGGAAGTGCCGGTCGCGGCCCTGCCGCGCCGAACCGCCGGCGGAATCGCCTTCGACGAGGAAGAGCTCGTTTCGCGCGAGCTCCTCGCTCTCGCAGTCGGTCAGCTTGCCCGGCAGCACCGCCACGCCGGATCCGCGGCGCTTCTCCGCCGCCTTGCCCGCCTTCTGGCGCGCCGCCGCCGCGCGGATCGCGAGTTCGGCGATCTTCCGGCCGGCTTCCACGTGCTGGTTCAGCCACGCGTCCAGCGGGTCCTTCAATCGCGAGGCCACCAGCTTCACGGCGTCGCGCGAATTGAGTTTCGCCTTCGTCTGCCCCTGGAACTGGGGATCGAGCATCCGCGTGGACAGCACGAAGCGCAGGTTCTTCCACACGTCCTCGGTCTGCAAGGTCACGCCGCGCGTGAGCAGTTCGTGGTGCAGGCAGAACTCGCGGATGGAGTCGAAGACGCCGGACCTGAGGCCGGATTCGTGGGTGCCGCCCTCGACCGTCGGGATGAGGTTCACGTAGGATTCGCCGCCGCCGCCGTTCTCGCACCACGCGAGCGCCCAGGCCGCCCCTTCGCCGTGCGCGAACTGCGCGTCGCCCTCGCCACACCAGGACTCGCCCACGATCACCGGGCTCGCCACCCCCTCCTCGCCCGCGAGGCTCTCCTGCAGGTAGGCGGCCATGCCGCCCTCGTACTTCCACTCGAAGGTCTCGCCCGAGGTTTCGTCGGCGAGCCGCATGGCGAGCCCGGGCAGCAGCACCGCCTTCGCGCGAAGCAGGTGCTCGAGATCGGGGCGCTTGATCCGGTCGCTGTCGAAATACTTCGCGTCCGGCCACGCGCGCACGAGCGTGCCCGTCTGCTTCGCCGGCGCCGGCCCCGTCCTGCGCAGCTTCTCCACGGGAAAGCCGTCCTCGAAGGCGATGGCCCAGGCGGCGCCGTCGCGCTTCACGCGCACTTCCAGCCGCTTCGAGAGCGCGTTGGTGACCGAGACGCCCACCCCGTGCAGGCCGCCGGAGAACGCGTAGGCGGCGCCTCCCGCCTTCTTGTCGAACTTGCCGCCGGCGTGAAGGCGCGTGAACACCACCTCGACCGTGGGGACCTTCTCCTCGGGGTGCGGGCCCACGGGAATGCCGCGGCCATCGTCTTCCACGCTCACCGACCGGTCGGCATGGAGCGTCACCGTGATGGTCTTCGCCGCGCCTGCCAGCGCCTCGTCGGCGGCGTTGTCGACCACTTCCTGGATGATGTGCAGCGGGGTGTCGGTCCGGGTGTACATCCCCGGGCGTTCCTTGACGGGCTCGAGGCCCTTCAGGACACGGATGCTTCTTTCGTCGTAGCGCGCGGAGGCCATGCGGGGTTCCAGCCGTATAATATACGTATCATATACGAAAACCCCTAGCGCTGCACGTCCACCACCTTCACGCGGACCTTCTGTTCCCGGCGGCCGCGGATCACGGTCAGCTCGGCCAGGCTTCCGATGCCGGCCCGGTCCAGTTCGGCAGCGAAAGTGCCCATGGCCTCGATGGGCCGGCCGTTCACCGCGACGATCACGTCGCCCACCTCGCCCGTGCGACGGTCCACGGGGACGAGGCCCGCGTCCGCGGCGGGCGATCCGCGCAGCACCTCCGCGACCACCACGCCCGTGAATCCCGCCCGCGCGGCGAGCATGGGATCGACGGCCCGGATGCCGATGCCGGGCAGCGAGGCTTTCCCGCGCGCGATCAGCTGCGGAACGATGCGGTTCACGAGATCGGCGGGGATGGCGAATCCCACGCCGGACGAGCCCCCCGACGGCGAGCGGATGGCGGTGTTCACCCCGATCAACCGCCCGGCGCTGTCGAGGAGCGGCCCGCCGGAATTGCCGGGGTTGATCGCGGCATCGGTCTGGATGGCGCCGGCGATCTCGCGGTACTCGGACGTCGGCAGGTGGCGATCGAGCGCGCTCACGATGCCCGAGGTGAGCGTTCGCGTGAGCCCGAAGGGGTTGCCGATCGCGTACACCGTCTGCCCGATGCGAAGGTCGCGGGACGTGCCCAGCGGGATCGGCTTCAGCTTCTTCGGCACCTCCGAGAGCTTCACGACGGCGAGGTCGTAGTCCTGCGCGAACCCGACCACGGTGGCGGCGATGGGCTTGCCCGCATCCAGGCTCACCGCGACACGGCTCGCGCCCGCGAGCACGTGGAAATTGGTGACCACGTGTCCCGCCGAATCCCACACGAAGCCGCTGCCGGCGCCCTGCGCGACCTCGGCCGTGAAGAATCCCGTGCGCTCGACCCGCTCCGTGGTGATGTAGGCGACCGACGGCGCCGTGGATTCGAAGAGGCCCGCGAGCGCCAGTTCCTGGGCGGGCAGCGGACCCCGGGGCTCGACGGCGCGCGGCTCCGGCACGCCACCTTTCCGGGCCCAGGGCGAGAAAGCGACCGCGGCGGACAACACGGCGGCGGCGAGCAGGATCGGCATCTTCATGTCGGGCATTCGAGTGGGATGGACCTGCAACAGATCGTGTCGGTTCCCGTCCGCTTCAAGGGGCGGATCACGCCAGGGGCGTGGACTGGAACGCCGGCAGCGCCTCGGCCTGCACGGAGAACCTCGCGAGCGAAGGAAACTTCCACGCCGGCACCAGGTCGGCGTGGTAGAACTGGTTGAAGCGCCAGGCCACCGCGGTCGCGATGTCGGCCGCCTTGGGCCCCGGACCCTGCAGCCAGGGGTTCGCGCGGCCCGCGGCATCCTCCAGCGCCGTGAACGACGCGAGCGCCTGGCCCAGGACGCGCTCGTACCAGGGTTCGTGGCGCTTGTCCGCGGGGCGCTGCTCGCGCTCGTAGACCAGGGACACGCCCTTGTCGCAGGCCGAAAGCGCCAGGCCGATGATCCGCAGCGCTTCGCGGCGCGCGGCTCCCGTGGCCGGCATGAGGCGCCTGCCGGGCGCCACCGTATCCTCGAGGTAGTCGAGGATCAGCGTCGAATCCATGAGCACCACGCCATCGTCGCACACGAGGGTGGGCGCCTTCACCGCCGGGTTGATCGCGCGGAACTGCTCGAAGTTGCGGAACACGGAAAGCGGCTCGTGCCCGAAGGGCATTTCCATCAGCTTCAGCGAGATCGCGACGCGGCGAACGTAGGGCGAATCGAGCATGCCGATGAGTTGCACGGCGGCCTCCGGGCAATGGGAGGCGAGATTCTGCCCCAGATCGGGCCGTCCGGTGTCAAGGCGGGCGGCGCGGCCCTTCAGGCCCGGGCGCGCAGGCGCCGAAGTCGCTTGCGGATCGCCTCCAGCATCGCGAGGTTGCGCTCGAACTCCTCCTCGACCGCAACGATGGACCGCTCCAGCGCCGTGCACTCCAGGCTGATCTGCCGCCTGTCGGCTGCGTCGCGAGCATCGTCCACCCGGTGCTCCAGCTCGTCCAGCCGCAGGCGAAGATGGTCGACGTTCATTCCTTTCCTCCGGAAGCCATTCTGGCCCCGGGTGCGCACCGGGACTTGCGCCAGAGCAACGATCCGCCGATCGCGCCGGACGACCCTGGGCGCGGGGCCGCCAGCCGCGTCCTAGCAGCCGTCGCGGGGCGTGAGGACGTACTTCTCGGTGCCCGAGTTCGAAAACACCCCCAGCGGCGTCTTCACCGACCCCACGCCGGTGCCCGTGATGCCCACGGGGACCTCCCCCTGGTAGGCAACGGTGTACGTGCCCCTGCCGAAGACCCCGAAGCCCTGCATCGTCCCCTTGTAGCTGTAGTTGCCGCCCTTCTCCGAGGTCGGCTCGAACGTCACCACGTTGCCGCCGCCCTTGATGGTGAAGGTCCTGGCGATGTCGCAGATGACGCCCGTGCCGTGGAAGTCGTCGAGGCCACCCTCCGCCGCGAACGCGCCCCCCACGGTGTCGAGCGTGAGCTCGAGCTTGGCCCTCCCGCGACGCGACGAGGCGTCGAGGGTGATCTTCATCGCCGCCTTCTTCTCGGCCGGGGCCACGTGGGTCAGCTCGCCGGGGGCCTTCGGGATCACCGCGGGATCGACGGACTTGCCGCCGGAGAGCTCGACCTTCACCTTGGCCGGCACGCTGGAGCCGTCCTTGCGGTGTTTCACCGCCACGGGAATCCGCGAAGTCGCTCCCGGCCGCACCGTTCCCGGCGAAGCGGCGACGACCTGGATGCAACCGCCCTTCTGCCAGAACTCCTTCGCGCCCGTGGCGGCGCCTTCCGCGGCGTAGGCTGCGCGTCGAATGGCGTTGTTCGCGTTTTGCAGCTCGACATTCGTCACCTGGGATGACGAGCGAGTGACGGTGGGATTTCCGCCGGAGCCCCCCAGCCCTCCGGGCATCGACAGGTTGCTTTCCACCCAGGCCTGCCGGCCCCCGATGTTCGAGCGGGTGTCCTGTTTCACGTCGAAGTGCATGTCGGCGATCTCCGCCTCGTCGTTCACCTGCAGCGCGACCCTGACTTCCACGTTCTGGTCGTAGGTGGCCGCGCCTCCTCGTCCCGCGTGCCCGTTGGCGCCCAGCTTCAGGGTGAAATCGACCTTGCCGTCGGGCGAGGGGCACACGCTGCCCACCAGCGAGACCTTCGAGTTGGCGTCGACGAAGAAGAGCGGCAGGTCGACGGAGGTTTCCAGCGTGGCGACTGACTGGCCATTCTCGATCGAGACGGACGCGGTAGCCACGACATGGCCGCCCTCGACGGATTCCGTGCGCCTTCCGGTGCGATCCCGCGACGTGTCCTCGTTCGCGCCGGACGTTCCGAGCAGCAGCACGAAGTTGTGGCCCACCACGTAGCTCATCAAGTTGTCCGTGGCGAGGTCTCCCGCCATGGCCGCGGGAACCAGGTCGCCCAGGGCCCGGCCGATGAAGGCGAGGGGACGGCGGGGTGCGGCCTTGCCACGCCCGGAATCGAGGAGGTTCTGGATGGCCGCGGACTCGGCGGCGAGGATGGCCTCGCGCTGCTTCGCCAGTTCGGGCACCTGCGCGGTCAATGCGTCGAGGACCCCACCGCTCAAGGGCGGGAAAGGCGCGTTCCTGTCGACGACCGGATGCGTGAAAGCGTTCGGCGTCGTGGCGGGCTTCGCGCCCGAAGCGACCGTCGACAAGGGGACGTTCGGGGTCGAGGCCGCTGGCCGGTCGTTGCCGCACGCGGCGCACAACAATGCCGTCGATAGCACGAGGATGAACTTCATAGCACCTTGAACCGCCACCGGATCGTGAGCGTCCCGCCGTCGCCGAAGTCGCCCTTCAGCTTCACGACCTGCACGCCGGTCTGGTCGCGCCAGCCGTCCTTCAGCGCGACGGTGAACGGCACTTCGTGCATGTAGCCCGCCTCGGAAGCGCTCACGCGGAAGAACGCCTCGCGCTTGCGCGCGCCCCGGGGAATCGGCGTCTCGTGGGTGCCGTCGGGCTCGTCGCTGGTGATCGTCTCGGTGTACTCCAGCATCGCGAGCGGCACCGGAAGCAGGATGGCGAGCCGTTCCTTCTGCGCGTCGAGCTCGACGGCGGAGAGGCCTGCCACCGCTCCCACGTTGCCTTTCGACCGCGCATCGGCCGGCGCCCGCACTTCGCCCGAGCCCTTGCGCGTTTCCTCGCGGGTGCAGCGGCGCTTCGGCTTGCTCGCGCAGATCGGGTCCGTCACCGAGATCTGCACCAGCTCGTCGATCAGGTAGCTGCCCTTCTGGGAGGTCGGGCGCCACGCCTGGTAGCGCATCCCGCCCGGGCTCGCGAAAGACCGGGCGTCCTTTTTCACGGCGCCCATGGCGGCCATCCGCTTCGGGTCATCCGCCATCGCGTCGCCCAACTTCCGGATCTCGCGCGAGATGCAGTCCTCGTTGTCCCCGCACCGGGCCATGATCTTCTGGATGTCCCCCTGCATCGGCGCCATCTGCGTGGCCATCGACTGGGCCTTCGCCTGCTGGTCCGCGACCCGCGACACCTGCACGTCGTCCATCACCTGCACCGTCGGCATCGCGGAGGGCGCCTTCGCGGCGAGTTGCGCCTCCAGGCTCAGGTTGCGCTTCACGCGCCACTCGTAGGGGTCGTACATCCCCTGGCTGCTCTTGCGGCCGGTGGAGGCGTAGGCGTAGTCGACGCTGAGGATGGCCTTCGCTCCCGCGGGAGCGAAGGCGTCGGCCGCCAGCGCAGGCAAGCCGAGAGCCGCCACAAGCAAGGCAAGCAGGA
>DAORTX010000009.1:21340-26415 GCA_035432885.1 Usitatibacteraceae bacterium | reverse complement strand
ACTACTGGGCGGCGATGGTGGTGCGCCTGAAGGTGATGAGCGGCATGAACATCGCCGAGACGCGCGCACCCCAGGACGGGCGCATCTCGCTGCTGCTCTCCGGTCACCAGGTCGACTTCCGCGTGTCCGCCCAGCCCACGACGCACGGCGAGAACATCGTGCTTCGCATCCTCGACCGCGAGAAGGGCATCGTTCCGCTGGAGGACCTGGGCCTGCGGCCCGACGAGCTGAAGACGCTCAAGCTCATGCTCGCGCGTCCCGAGGGGATCATCCTCGTGACCGGCCCGACCGGCAGCGGCAAGACGACCACGCTCTACTCGGTCCTCAACTACGTGAACACCGAGGGGGTGAACATCATGACCCTCGAGGACCCGGTCGAGTACCCGATGGCGATGATCCGCCAGACCTCGGTGAACGAGGTCGTGAAGCTCGACTTCGCCTCGGGCATCCGCTCGATGATGCGCCAGGACCCGGACATCATCCTCGTGGGCGAGATCCGCGACCAGGAGACGGCCGAGATGGCCTTCCGCGCCGCGATGACCGGCCACCAGGTGTACTCGACGCTGCACACCAACTCCTCGATCGGGGCGATCCCGCGCCTCATGGACCTGGGGGTGCTGCCCGACATCATGGCCGGCAACATCATCGGCGTCATCGCGCAGCGGCTCATGCGCAAGCTGTGCACCCACTGCCGCGCGCCCTACGAGCCGGACCCGGCCACGAGGAGCCTGCTCGGCATGGCCGAACACGACGACCGGCCCGTCTACCGGCCCGTCGGCTGCGGGAAGTGCGACAAGCAGGGCTACAAGGGCCGCCTCGCGATCATGGAGATCTTCAAGCTCGACGCGGAGATCGACGAGCTCATCGCGCGCCGGGCCACGGGCCGGGAGATCCGGACCGCGGCCTCCGCAAAGGGATTCCGCACGCTGGCCGACGACGCCATCGGGCGGGTGCTCATGGGGCAGACGAGCCTCGAGGAGATCTCGCGCGTGGTCGACCTCACCGACCGGGTGATCTAGGGGTCCCCGTGGCGCTTTTCGCCTATCGAGCCGTCGACGACCAGGGCCGGATCTCCTCCGGGAGCCTCGACGCCTCCAACGCGATCGACCTCGAGCTGCGGCTGCGCCGCCTCGGCCTGGACCTCGTCACCTACGAATCGGTGCGCCGGATCGTCGCGATGCGCACGCGGCGGGTGACGCGGATCGAGCTCATCACCTTCTGCTTCCACCTGTCGCAGCTCCTCAAGGCCGGCGTCAACATCATCGAGGCGCTCACGGACCTGCGCGACACCGTGGACAACCCCGGCTTCCGTCAGGTCGTGGCCGGCGTCATCGAGGACATCGAGGGCGGCCAGAGGCTCTCGGAAGCGATGGCCAACCACCCGTACGTCTTCGACGCCGTGTTCGTGGCCCTGGTCCGGGCGGGCGAACAGAGCGGGCAGCTGAACGAGGTGCTGGACGAGCTCTCGGAGAACCTCAAGTGGCAGGACGAGATGGCCGGGCAGGCCAAGCGGGCGCTCATCTACCCGGTGATCGTGCTGGTCGTGATCCTGGGCGTGATCTTCGTGCTGATGACGGTGCTCGTGCCCCAGCTCGCGGCGACCTTCAAGTCGCTCGTGCCGAAACTGCCGCGGGAGACGGAGCTGCTCATCGCGCTCTCCGGCTTCTTCGTGAAGTACTGGTACCTGATGCTGGGCGTGCCGATCGCGGCCGGCGCGGTGGTGTTCTTCATGGCGCGCACCAACGAGGCGATGCAGCGCCGCATGGACACGCTCTCGATCCGCCTCCCGGTGATCGGGCCGATCCGCTTCAAGATCGTGCTCGCGAGGTTCTCCACCTTCTTCGCGATGCTCTACCGCTCGGGCATCAGCGTGCTCGACTGCATCCAGATCTGCGAGAAGATCATGGGCAACCGGATCATGGAGGAGGCGCTGCAGCGCGTCGGGCGCTCCATTTCCGAGGGGCAGGGCATCAGCCAGGCATTCACCGCGACGAAGCTCTTCCCGCCGCTGGTGCTCCGGATGCTGCGGGTGGGCGAGTCCACCGGCGGGCTGGACACGGCACTGCTCAACGTGAGCTACTTCTACAACCGCGAAGTGCGTGACGGCATCAGCAAGATGCAGAGCCTCATCGGCCCCGCGACGACGATGATTCTGGGCATACTGATCGTCGGCATCCTGTACACCATATTCCTGCCCCTCTACGACGTGATCGGCAAGGTCAAGATCTGAAGCCCATGGCCGCTCGGCACATCCTCTACCTCACCAACACGGTCCTCGTGAGCCTGGTCGCGCGCGGCGGGCGGATCGTGGAGCGGAAGGTGTTCCCCGTGTCCGGCGAGGGCGCCGGCGCCTTCGAGGCGCACATCTCGGGCCTTCGCGGCGCTCCGACCCACCTCGTCACCGACCTCGCCGAGGAGGACTTCCGGCTCGACACCGTTCCCCACCTCGGCCAGCGCGACCGGCAGGCGGTCATGTCGCGCAAGCTCGCGCAGATCTTCCGCAATTCCTCTTACCGGCACGCGATCGCGCAGGGCCGCGAGCCCGACGGGCGCCGGGACGACCGCGTGATCTACACGGCCATCACGAACGACGAGGTCCTCAGGCCCTGGGTGGAGATCTTCCAGCGCCTCGAGGTGCCGGTGGAGGGGATCCACTCCTCCGCCGTCCTCAGCGGGCGGCTGCTGGAGGCCCTGGGCCTCGTCTTCACGCACACGCTGCTCGTCACCTTCACCCCCGGCGGCGCGGTCCGCCAGTCCTATTTCCGCGAGAAGGAACTCAAGTTCAGCCGGCTCACGCCGGTCGACCTCGAGGAGGGCGCGACGCTCGGCACGTTCCTCGCGGAGGAGGCGGCCCGGACGTGGCAATACCTGGACAGCGTCCGCTTCTTCGGGGCCCACAACCATCTCGAGGTGTGCGTGATCGTGCACCCGAAGGATCGGGCGGCGATCGCGCCCGCCTTCCGGGACTTCGAGCAGATCCAGTATCGCCTGGTCGACATCGAGCAGGCGGCCGCCAAGGTCGGCATGAAGCCGCCGCCGATCTCGTCCAGCACCGAGGAGCTCCTCGCCCACATCTTCCTGCGGCGGGGCGAGAACAATCACTTCGCCTCGCCGGAGTTGCGCCGGTTCGCGCTGCTCCGCCGCGCGCGGATCGCGATCCGCGCGGCTTCCGCCGTCGTCCTCGCGGCGGGGGTCGCCTACGGCGCGTGGAACCTCTCGGTCTCGCTCCAGAGCCGCGAGAAGAACCTCCAGGCCACGGCGGGAGGATCGGCTTTCGACGCCGAGCACGACAAGCTCCTGCAGTCGATCCCCTCGCAGGGCGTGGCGGGCGAGACGATGCGCGACGTCGTGGCGTTCTATTCGGGCTCGATGCGCGCCTATCCCACCATGTCGGCCTTCCTGCTCCCCATTTCGGGCGTGCTGGAGCGCTATCCTTCCATCCGGCTGAGCCAGATCCAGTGGCAGACCGCCGATGACGACAAGGTCACGCCGGTTCTCGTTCCCATGGCCCCGCGGTCGCTTCCCCCGGTGAAGACCATCTCCACGGCCAGGGATCCGGCCCGCGACGTGGCGGTGCGCGGGACACCGGATGCGGGCGGATCCTTCGCGACCGGGCGCCATGCCGTCGCCGTGCTCGAGGGCACGGTCAAGATGGAAGGGCTCGGCTTCCGCGATGCCAACGCGCAGGTCCAGCGGCTCGCCGACGACATCGGACGGCTCGAAGGCTACACCGCGGCGATCGTGGAAAGCCCGCTCGACGTGAACCCGAAGGGCGGAATCCAGGGAAAATTCGATTCCCGGGAACCCGGCTCGAGCGACGCGCGCTTCAGCCTCCGGATCGCGCGCACGAAGGAACCGAGGCCATGAAGGCGGTCTTTTCCCAGGAGGGCTTTCGCACGCTGAGGCTTTCGTGGATCGCGCTCGCGCTTGCCGTGTTCGCGAGCGGCGCGCTCGGCTTCGGCAGCTACTGGTACCTGCAGAAGGAAAAGCGCGACAGCGTGGTCTCCGCCGGGCGCCTGAACGCCGCCAAGGCGCGTACCGAGGCCATCAAGCGGGAGATCGAGGACATGCGGACGTCCTCGAGGCTGTTCCAGGACCTGCTCGACAAGGGCGTGCTCCAGGAGGAGCGCCGGCTGGACTTCATCGAGCGCCTCGACCAGCTGAAGGCTGGCCACCGGATCGACAGCCTCGAATACGACATCGAGCCGCAGCGCCTGCTCACCCTCGCGGGAGGGCGGGTGTTCCATTCGCTGGACGTGATGGGCACGCGCGTCAGGTTCCGGTTCAAGGCGCTTCACGAAGGCGACGCGCTCGCGTTCCTCGAGGAGCTGTCCAATCCCCCCCGCGGCTTCAACGCCATCAGCCGTTGCCACCTGCAGCGCATCGAGCGCGCGAGCACGGATTTTTCGAACCCGCGCGTGGAAGGCAGCTGCTCCCTGGAACGGATCTCCCTCAAGGACAAGGCCACCGCCCGTGCGAGCTAGGATCGCGCTCCTCTTTCTCGCCTGCTCCGCGGCGGCGTCCGCGCAGCAGCTCGGGACGCTGTTCATGTCGCCCGCCGAACGCGAACGCCTCGACCGGCAGCGCCGCGGCGAAGCCGTGCAGGCCGCCGGCGGCCAGGCTGCCGCCGAGACGCGCGAGCCTGTCCTCACGGGATTCGTGAAGCGCAGCGACGGCAAGAGCACCGTCTTTCTCGACAAGCGCCCCTATCCCGTGCGCGACGCGAAGATCGGCCAGCGGCTCGACCCGCGGATCGTGGAACGCTTCGACCCGCTGCCCGAGCCGCCGGATCTTCCCGTGGAGGATCCGAAACCCGCGGAGCCACCCGTCGCCGCGTCCAAGGGCAGTCGGCAGGAGTGAGTCCGATGCGCCGCCCGATCGCCGAGCGACATGCCGCGAGGCTCGGGGGATTCACGCTCGTCGAGATCGCGTTCGTCATCGTGATCCTGGGGCTCCTGCTCGCGATGATCGCCGGCGTGGCCGCCGCGCTGGTCGGCCAGCAGCGCCGCGAGGTGACACGGCAGCGGCTCGCGGGGATCGAGACTGCGATCGCCCTCTTCGTGTCGCAGAACAAG
>DAORTX010000009.1:0-21240 GCA_035432885.1 Usitatibacteraceae bacterium | reverse complement strand
GCCGGTCGCTGCAACCAGGTCGGCACCGGCGCGAACGATTGCAGCGCCGCGAACTTCCCGGGACGGTGCACGCGCCCGTCCGAATACACGCAAAGCAAGGGGCTCACGGTCCGCAATCTCGCCTCCGCGACGCCCATCATGGATCCCACGATTGCCCTGCCCGCTTCCTCCACCGGCGCCGCCTACGTGGTCATCAGCCACGGGGAAAACCGCCAGGGCGCCTACAGCAACGAAGGCCTGCTCCAGGACGGAACGCCGGCCTCCGGAACGCTGGAAGCGGCGAACAACGCGGCGAACGCGGCCTTCGTCAATGCGACTTCCGGCACGGCCAACCCCTTCATCGACGACTTCCCGTCCTACGCGGAAGGCACCGGCCACTTCGACGACACGCTGCTGCGACCGTCCATCCTCACGGTGGCAACGAAGGCTCAGCTCGGGCCGCGCGCCCACTAGGAGCGACGCGATGCGATCGGCCCGGCAGCAACGAGGTCTTGCAGGCGCCGCAGTCCTGATCCTCGTCATTCTCGCGCTGCTCGCGGTGGCGCTGGGCCGCGGGGCGTTCAGCGACGAGGAGGCCGGCCTCGACCAGCGTGGCGTGACGACAGCGCGCATGACGAAGATCACCGACGCGCTCGTGGCGTTCGTCGCGCTGAACGGCCGGCTGCCCTGTCCCGCGACGGGCACGCTCGACACGGGCGATGCCGCACCCGATGCCGCGACCACGGCGTGCACCGACGCCGACGGCGTCGTGCCCTGGAAATCCCTCGCCCTTCGCCGCGACGAAGGGCTCGACGGCTGGGGCCGGAAGATCTCCTATCGCGTCTACGGCGGCCCGTTCGGCTTCACCCAGACGGGCGGGGCGAACATGACCAATTGCAACAGCTCCCTCGGCTTCCCCCTGGACGCCGCGCTCGACCCCGGCGCGCTCTGCAAGTCGGGAACGCCTCCGCCCAACATGCCGATCCAGTTCTTCACGGTGCGCGGCAACATGCTGGTGGTCGAGGATGCGGGAACGACGCGAAACGGCAATGCCTTCGTGCTCGTGAGCCACGGCGACAGCGGGTACGGCGCGTTTCCGGCCGACGGGGCGACGGCCCGAACCACGCTGCCCAGCATCGCCGGCCGCGAATTCACGAACACGCAGGCCACCGGCACCTACTGGGTCCTTCCGCGCAGCGCTCCGGGCACGCCCGCAAGCGACACCGCCCACTTCGACGACGTCGTGACCTACCTGAGCGCCACGGATCTCGTGACGCGAGCCAAGCTCGCGGCGCGCTCCTGGGCCGAGCTGAACATTCCACTATCCGCCGAGTTCACGTTGCCAGCCGTGACGGCGGCCGCGCCGGGGATTGCGGGCGCAGGCCTTGACAACTATGACGCCGGGCAGGCCTTTCTCGGCATTGGCGGCTTCCTGGTCGTCGCCACTGATTCCACAGGGTTTCGAAATGTCGGCGCGCGGACCGAGGACGGCACCACCGGCATCGGGGTCTTCAGCGGGGAAGCCAACGGAGGCGACCTCAATTCCTCCTTGGGCGAGCGCCTCGTTTTCCTGCTGGGGAGTGGCAGCGAGTTCCAGAAAATGGACATCGCCCTCAACCGCTTCCGGGTCGTCCAAGTTGCTCCCACCCGCCTCGAGGAGCGCGCCGAGGTGTCGTTCTGGCGCGGCGGCGACGTGCTTCAGACTTCCGTCGTGACAAGTTGGGTGGAGCCCGTCCAGCCTGCGCGCTGCCTGTTCGCGCTTGTCCCCTCGGCCGTTTTCGACCGCATGGATATCCGCCCGATCTCCCGAACCGGCGACGGGGACCAGACGACATTCACGGTGGCTGCCGTCAAGGCGTGCAACGAGGCGACGGCGAGCTGCGCGACGACGGTGGCGAACGCCCTCGACTGTCCGGTGCGGCCGCCCAGCGCTTCTTCCACGGCGGCCGCGACCATCACTGCGACCGCCGCGGACCTGCAGGGATTCGCCCACGACAATGGCGCGGCTACGGCGGTTTCATTCGACTACGGCACGACCTGTTCCTATCCGTCGAACATTGCCGCCACACCCGCGAACCTCGTCGCCGGAGCGGGCAACACGACGGTTACGGCTGCGTTGGCCGGACTCGCCTGCAACACCAGCTACTACTTCCGAACGAAGGCGGTGAGCGCCGGAGGAACTACCACCGGCAACGACGCCATGTTCACCACCGACGCGTGCGCGTTTCCTATGCCCGTCGCGACAACTGGTGCAATAGGGCCTTTCGTGCTGAACCCGGATATGCCGCCCTACCCACCTCAGCCTCCACCGACCTACAGGACTACATTGCACGCGATCGTCAACGACAATGGTTCCGACACGACGGTAACTTTCGACTATGGCCCCTCGAATTGCTACGGATCCAGCGTTTCATCCTTGCCCTTGCCGGGCACGGTTACTGCCGGATCCGGAGCAAAAGCCGTTTCCGCGGTGATCGGTGATCCTGACCATCCGACTACCCCGACTCCGCCGCTTGCTTGCAACTTGAAGTATCACTTTCGCGTCAGGGCCGTGAGCGGGACCGGCACCACGACCGGCAGCGACGTCGCGTTCACGACGCCTCCCTGCTCTTGAGCCTTGCCGCGCGGGCGCTGCCGCTGGCGCTGTCGCCGAAAATCCCCCGTACTCATCCCCGATTCTCCGTCGCCGCGCTTTAGCACCGCGCGTAGAACTCCGGCCATGTTTCCATCGCCCGGAGTGCCGACATGCCTAGTTCCCCGCGCGAACGAGGCTTCGCCCTCGTCGTCGTCTGCGCCATCGTCGCGATCGCCGTCGCCACCGTCTTCACCACCGCCCTGGCACGCATCGCCGGCGGATCGACCCGCGCGAAAGCAACCGACCGCGCCCTCGCCTCGGCGCGCGAGGCGCTGATCGCCTACGCCACGAGCCGGCCCATCGACCCCGTCGTCGGTCCCGGCTACCTGCCCTGCCCCGATCTCGATGACGACGGCTGGGCCGAGTCCACCTGCGGCTCGATGACGGGCGAAACGGGCCAATGGCAGCGCCTCGGGCGGCTGCCGTGGAAGACACTGGGCTTGCCTGACCTTCGCGACGGGCACGGCGAGCGCCTGTGGTACGCGGTGTCGAGCAAGCACAAGGGGCTGCTCAACTGCACGGTGAGCGCCGCCTGCCTCGACATGGGCCCGGAAACGGCGCTGGGCACGATCACGGTCCGCGATTCCTCGGGCACCGTGATGCATGACGGGACGCTTGCGGATCCGTACGAGCCCTCGGCCGGCGGCGCGGTCGCCATCGTGCTCGCGCCCGGCCCGGCGCTCGAGCGCTGGGCGGGCGTGGGGTCCGCGCCGGCGCTCCAGGATCGCTCCTGCGAAGGCGGGCGATGCAACGCGTCGGGCCATTGCCTCACCCATCCGCCGACGCTCACGCCCAAGTGCGACCCGCGGAACTATCTCGATCGATCGCCGGGCCCGGCCTACGCCGACGAGGACAACGCGGGGTTCATCGATCGCAACGACCTGCCGGGGCGTCTCGGCAATCGCGACGGATTCATCCTCGGCCCCGTCGCCGGGCCCGATGGGCACATCTGGGTCAACGACCGCGTCGCGGTCATCTCGTACGACGACCTGATGCCGCGCGTCATGCGCCGCGTGGCCGACGAAGTGGCGGCCTGCCTGCGCGCGTTCGGCGCGGGGCCCGCGAACCGCGGCCGGCTGCCCTGGGCAGCGCCGCTGTGCCGTGCCTCCGATCCGGAGGCCTCGCTGCGCTTCGCCGATGCCCCGGGCGTCTACTTCGGCCGCGTGCCCGACACGCCGTTCACCGCCGCGCAGCAGGACGGCGGGGCGTCGCTCTCGCCGCTCTGGGTCCAGGGGCGCGAGACCTGTGCCATCGCCGATTCCGCCGGGGTGACGGCCGGCGCGTCCGGTCTTTCCTGGTGGACTTCCTGGAAGCGCCACGTCTTCTACGCGCTCTCCCCCGCATTCGGGCCCGACGCGCCGACGCTGCCCGCCTGCGATCGACTGACGTGCCTGGCCAGCGCCGAGCACGCAGAGGCCGGAATCGCCGCTCGCCAATCCTTCGCGGTGCTCGTCGCCGGCGCTCCGTTGCGGCGGGGCGCTATCCGCCAGGTTCGCGGCTCTCCTGCCGATCTCGACGCCCGCAACTGGCTCGAGGGCGTGAACGCCGGGCTTCGGCTGCTCAACCCGAATCCCGCCGCGCCGCAGTGCCCGGCCGATCCTGTCGCGGGGGCCGGCTCGAGGCGTGAGGACGCCCTGCGCGTCTCGACGACCCGGACGTTCGATCGCAACGACGTCGTCGTGACCAATCCGGCGGAGCGCGCCCGGTGAGCGTCGCCTCGCGCTCGCGCGCCTTCACGCTGCTCGAGGTAGCCCTGGTGGTGTTCATGCTCGCGATCCTCGCCTCCGGTCTCGCCATGCCCTTCGCGACCCAGATGACCTTGCGGCGACAGGCGGAGACGAACCGCCTTCTGGAGGAAGCGCGCGAGGCCGTTCTCGGCTTCGCCCTCGCGAACGGCCGCCTTCCCTGCCCGGCGACTGCCGCGAGCCACGGCCGCGAAAGCTTCGAGCCCGGCACGGACGAGCGCGAGGGCCGATGCTCGAATTTTCACGACGGATTCCTTCCCGGGGCGTCGCTCGGCTTCTCTCCTCTCGACGGGAGCGGCTTCGTCCGCGACGCCTGGGGGCTGGAATCGAACCGCGTCCGCTACGCCGTGTTCGGCGCGGGCCAGTCCGTCGCCGGCATCCCGAATCCCCTGACGCGGGCGAACGGCATGCAGGCGGCCACGCTTGCCGGACTCGGCTCCGCGCCCGGCTATCTCCACCTCTGCGCGTCCGGAGCGGGCGTCGGGCCGAGTTCCTGCGGCGCGGCCTCGAACCAGCTCACGCGGCGCGCGGCCTTCGTGATCCTGTCGCTCGGCCCCAACTCGGCGACGACACCGCCGCCGGGCTCGGACGAGTCGCGTAACGTCGATGGCGACCCGGTCTTCGTTTCGCGCGAGGCGGGCGTCGCTCGCGACAACGCCTTCGACGACCAGCTCACGTGGGTGGCGACCAGCCTGCTGGCTAGCCGTCTCGCCGCGGCGGGAAGGCTGCCCTGACGCGGATGTCCTCAGGCCGGGAACAGCCGGAAGCGGACGCGACCCTCCTCGTTGCCCGCGAGTTCCGCCCGATACCCGGCCAGCGCCGCGAGCCGTCCCACCTGGAAGAGGCCGATGCCCAGTCCGCGCCCCGCCTCTCCCGCCGACACCGGCTCCCGGAACAGGACCCTCGCGATCTCCGCCGGCATGGCGGAGCCGGAATCCTCGAACAGCAATTCGCACCGTCCCGCCGCCACGACCAGGGTCGCCTTCGACTTCACGTGGCCGTCGGATCCCGGTTTCTCCAGGGCGTTGTCGAGGCAATTCTCCAGGAACGTGTCGAACACGCCGACGGGCAGGCTCGCCTCGCCGTCGATCCGGGCCTCGAGCTCGAGCGCGCCATCGCCGTGCCGGCGCTTCACGTCCTCCCACCAGGCCGCGGCGGGACGCGACACCTCCCGGGTCTCGACCTGCGGGGATCTCAGCTGGTCGAGCGAGGACTGAAGCCGGCGCGTGAGCTGCGGCAGCTGGCGCTGCAGGAGCGCCGCATAGGCCGCATCCACGGAATCGCCTCGCGGCGCGGCCGAGGTCAGCGCGTAGAGCGACTGGAGCAGGTTCTTGATGTCGTGCGTGAGGCGCGCGCCGGTCTCGTGGACCGCCTGCAGGTACGCATTGCGGCGCATCGCCGCCTCGCGGCGCTTGCTCTCGTAGAACTCCCCCACGACCTGCGCGAGCAGGCGCATGTGCAGGAAGAGCGCCGGCGAAAGGCTGATCTTCGTGAAAAAGGTGAGCGACAGCCCGTGGAAGGCGAACTCCACCTTGTACTCGGCCGCTTCCCCCAGTTCGCCGTCGCCGTCGTCGGATTTCCAGCGCGCGCCGCGGACCCACGGCAGTTCCGACACGAGCAGGAGCGCCTGGCCCACGAAGCGCCGGGGATCGGCCTCGCGCTCGGCGAGTTCGGCCACGCGGCGCACCCAGACCTCGAAGGGCATGCCGACGGTCATGAGGTAGCGGGACAGGTAGGTCCGCAGCCCGCCGAACCCTTCCCGGGGGGCCCACAGCACCGCCAGGACGAAAAGCGTGCCGCCGAAGCCGATGACCGTGAGGCCCGCGGAACGGAAATACTCGTCGCCCGTGTATCGCATCAGCGCGACGGACCCCAGCACCAGGACCACCACGAGCTGGAAGACCAGCAACGCGTAGAAGAAATCGAAGACCTGCCGCGCGTCGTCGCTCTCCGGCTCGAACGGCAGGATGACGAGCAGCAGCAGCGAGAGCGGCAGGACCCAGTGGGAGAAGAGCACCACCGGTTCCGGGATGACCTGGTCCCGAAGGAGGAAGTGCGGCACCGCCCACAGGAGCATGATCGAGGCGAGGTAGAAGAAGGCCACGAGATAGAAGCGGTTGCGCAGCGCCGCCTGCTGCGTGAACACCTTTCCGCCGAGGATGCCCAGGAGCACGCACAGCCAGGCGATGATCAGCCAGCCCGGCAGGAAGTAGAGGATCGTGCCCGTGATCGCGAGCAGGAGCGCGATCGCGAACCGCCCCAGCTCCGTCTCGGCGGCGAGGAACGGTTGCCAGAGCAGGAAGAAGCCGAAGTGCACCAGCAGCCAGATGCGCTGGTAGTGCGTTTCCGGGTCGGCGATGAGGCCCGCGTGAAGGGCGAGGAGCATCGCGAGCACCATCCACCGGCGTGCCGAACGCAGGACCGGGCTCGGGCTGGGCGGGAAGCGGGCGAATTCGGGGGGCACGGTGGGCTCGGGTCGAGAGGCGCCGTCGAATCATGGCACAGCTCGGGCGCCGGCCCCTTCAGGCGCGGCACTTGCCTGTCGAAGCGACGGGTTTCCGGACACCGCCTGTGCGAACGTTCGACACATGGCCCGTGGATGCGCCGCGGCATCGATCGAGATATCCATGATTACTATTCATAAACAATGACTTGCCGTCGGTGGCCCGAGGTTTGCTCTACTCTTGCCGTCACGATCCGTCCAGGAGCACCCCATGAACCTGAATCACTTCAGTCGCCCGGAAGCCGCCATTGCCGTCCTCGGGGCCGGGCTCGCGCTGGGGCTGGCGCTCCGGCTCCTCGAAATCCTCCGCCCCCTTTCGGCGGTCCTCGGCCAGTAGGCGGCCAAAAAACGCATTCACACGGCAGAACCCTAGGAGAAGACCATGAAATCCCAGCAATCCGGCTTCACGCTCGTCGAAATCGCGATCGTCCTCGTGATCATCGGCCTGCTGCTCGGCGGCATCCTCAAGGGCCAGGAACTGATCAACAGCGCGAAGGTGAAGAACCTCGCGAACGACTTCCGCACGATCCCCACCTACATCTACGCCTACCAGGACAAGTTCAAGAGCCTGCCGGGCGATGACAACAACATCGCCGGGCACCTGGGCGGCACCGCGACCCAGGCCACGACGGGCGGCGGCATCGGCAACGGGGTGATCGAGGGCAACTGGTGGTCGAGCACGGCCACCGACGAGTCGTTCCTTTTCTGGCAGCACGTGCGCCTGTCGAACCTGGCGCCCGGCCCCACGGCCGCGGCCGACGCCAACTACTGGCCGACGAACGCCATGGGCGGCGTGATCGGCATGAACAGCGCCTCGGCGACCGCCGCGCAGGTCACCGGCATGACCGGGACCTACCAGATCTGCTCGACGGGCATCCTCGGCAAGTTCGTGAAGCAGCTGGACATCCAGATGGACGACGGCGACACGGCAACGGGTTCGCTGCGCGCGACGGCGAACGTGACCAGCACGACGTTCGCCCAGTCGGCTCCCGTCGCGACGGCGGCGGTCGACGATGCGACGAGCTACACGGTCTGCCAGACGTTCTGACCGCGGCCACCGGCAGCACCCCGACGGCCCGCCTCGCGCGGGCCGTTTCTTTTAGCCCTGGAGCAGGCGAATCTCGGCCTTGGCGAGTCCTTCCTGGGTGCCGCGCAGGACGACGATGTCGTTCTCGATCAGGCGCAGGTCGCCGGCGGGATTGGTGTCGCGAACGCCATGGCGGCGCACGGCGGTCACCTCGACCTCCATCGACTCGAGGTGCAGGCTCCTCAGCGTCATGCCCACGCAGGCCGCGCTCGGGCCGACCATCACGGAGCGCAGCCGCGCCTGCGTCGCGTCCGCGCCGTCGTCCGCATCGGTCGCGCCCGGAAAGAAGCCGCCCAGCAGGTGGTATCGCTCGGAGCGCACTTCGCGCAGGCGCTTCAGCACGCGGTTCAGCGGGAACCCCAGGAGCATCATCGTCTGCGTGGCGAGCATGAGGGAGCCCTCCACCACCTCCGCCACGATCTCGGCCGCGCCGGCTTCTCGCAGCTTCTCCACGTCGGAATCGTCCAGCGTGCGCACGATGACCGGCAGGTCCGGGCGCATCTCGCGCGCGTGCGCGAGAATCGTGAGGGCCCGGGGCGTGTCGGCGAACGTGATCACCAGTGCCGTGGCGCGCGCGAGCGCCGCCGCCGCGAGAACCTCGCGCCTCGAGGCGTCGCCGTAGACCACGGAGTCGCCCGCCGCCGCGGCCTGGCGCACGCGCTCCGGGTCCGCATCGAGCGCCACGAAGGAGACGCCCTCGCGCTCGAGGAAGCGCACCAGGGCCTGCCCGCTGCGCCCGTACCCGCAAACGATGACGTGCCCCTGCGTGGCCATGGTCTTCACCGCGAGCTGGTGGAGCGCCATCGCGCGCTGCGTCCATTCGCTCGCGACGAAATAGAGGACGATTCGCTCCGAGTGCGCGAGCAGGACGGGCGTGAGCAGCATCGACAGCAGCGCGCCCGCGAGCACCACCTGCAGCGTCGCCGGGTCGAGCGCGCTCTCGCGCCCCGCGAGCGACAGCAGCACGAACCCGAACTCCCCGGCCGGCGCCAGCGCCAGGGCGCAGCGCAGCGCGGCCGGCTTCTCGTTGCCGAAGGCGCGCCCCAGCCAGAACACCAGCGCGAACTTGACCGCGAGCAGCGCCACCAGCACGAGCCCGACGAGCGCCCAGTGCGCCAGCACCCCCCGCGGGTCGAGCAGCATGCCGATGGTCACGAAGAAGAAGCCCAGCAGCACGTCGCGGAAGGGCTTCATGTAGTCCTCGACCTGGTAGCGGTACTCGGTCTCCGAGATCAGCATGCCGGCGAGGAAGGCGCCCAGCGCGAGGGACAGCCCGGCGGCCTCGGTGATCCACGCGAGCCCCAGCGTGACCAGCAGCACGAAGAGCACGAAGACCTCGGAGGACTTCTGCTTGGCCACGAGGTGGAAGAGCGGGCGCATCAGGCGCTGCCCGACGAAGAGCACCAGGGCGAGCACCACCGCCGCCTTCAGCAGCGCAATCGCGATCGCGCCGGCGAGCGCCTCCGCCGGCAGCGCAAGCGCGGGAATGAGGACCAGGAGCGGAATGACCGCGAGATCCTGGAAGAGGAGCGCGCCCATGATCTGCCGGCCGGAAGGCGTGTGCAGCTGCGCCTGTTCCGAGAGCGTCTTGGAAATGATGGCGGTCGACGACATCGCGAGCACGCCGCCCACGATGAGCCCGGTCTGCCAGGACTGCCCCGCCATGATCGCCGCGAGGGTGGCGAGCCCCATCACCAGCGACACCTGGGCGCCGCCGAAGCCGAACACGAGGCGGCGCATCGCCATGAGTTGCGGCAGGCTGAACTCCAGCCCCACCGAGAACATGAGGAAAACGACGCCGAATTCCGCGAGGTAGCGCTTGTCCTCGGAGGCGGCGACGATGTCGAGGGCGCCGGGCCCGATCGCCGCGCCCACGAGCAGGTAGCCGAGGATCGGCGGCATCGACAGGCGCCTGAACAGCACGACGACGGCGACCGCGGAGCCGAGCAGGATGAGGGCGACTGGCAGGGCGTCGTGCATGGTGGGCGCGGGCGGCGGTTGTGGGTCAATCCCTTTATACTTTGCCCTGTGACAAATCTACACCATCCCCGCGCGTCGCCGGACGCCGCGCGCATCCTGGCGCTCGCGAGGCAGGTGCTCGAGATCGAGGCGGGCGCCGTGGCCGCGCTCGCCGACAGGCTCGGCGAGCCCTTCCTCGCCGCGGTCGACCTGGTCTTCGGCTGCGCCGGCCGCGTCGTCGTCACGGGCATGGGGAAGTCCGGGCACGTCGGCGGCAAGATCGCCTCCACGCTCGCGTCCACGGGCACGCCCGCGTTCTTCATGCACCCCGGCGAGGCGAGCCACGGGGACCTCGGCATGATCGCCTCGGGCGACGTGGTGCTCGCCATCTCCCACTCCGGCGAATCCGAGGAGATCCTGCGCATCCTCCCGCTCATCAAGCGCCGCGGCGCGAAGGTGATCGCGATCACGGGGCGGGCGCAGTCGACGCTCGCGAAGGAAAGCGACGTTCACCTCGACGGCGCCGTGGACAAGGAAGCGTGCCCGATGAATCTCGCGCCGACGGCGAGCACGACCGCGGCGCTCGCCCTGGGAGATGCGCTCGCCGTCGCCCTGCTGGAAAAGCGCGGCTTCGGCAGCGACGACTACGCGTTGCACCATCCGGGCGGCACGCTCGGCAGGAAGCTCCTGCTCCACGTCTCCGACGTGATGCATTCGGGCGACCGGCTTCCGCGCGTGGCCGCCGGCGCCACGCTGAAGGAGGCGATCCTCGAGATGAGCCGCAAGGGCCTCGGCATGACCGCGATCGTGGAGCCCGACGGCCGGGTGGCCGGGCTCTTCACCGACGGGGACTTGCGCCGCGCACTGGAGAAGCACGAGGATATCCGCGGCCTCGGCGTGGCCGAGGTCATGACGCGCAATCCGAGATCCATCGGCCCGGCGCGCCTCGCGGCCGAAGCCGCCCAGGTGATGCAGGCGCACCACGTGAGCGGCAGGCTCCTCGTCGTGGACGAGGCCGGGCGTCTCGTCGGCGCGCTGCATGTCGACGACCTCCTTCGCGCCGGCGTCATCTGACCGGTGCCGAACGGTCCGCTCGAGCGCGCGCCCGAACCCCGTCCGATCGACGGCAGCGCTCCCTGCGACGGAGTAACCTGAGCCCATGGTGACGCGCGAAGTCGAAGCAATCGCCCGCGCCCGCGCGATACGCCTCGCGCTCTTCGACGTGGACGGCGTGCTCACCGACGGGCGCCTCTTCTACGGCCCCGGGGGCGAGGCCATGAAGGTCTTCAACATTCTCGACGGGCACGGCCTGAAGATGCTCGCGCGATCGGGCGTGGCCACCGGCCTCCTCTCGGGCCGGCGTTCCGAGGCCGCCGCCGCCCGGGCCCGGGAGCTCGGCATCGCCCATGTCGTCCTCGGTGCCGACGACAAGCTCGCGCATTTCGACCGCCTGCGCGGGGAACTCGGCCTGGAGGCCTCGCAGTGCGCATTCGTCGGCGACGACCTGCCCGACATGCCGGTACTCGCGCGCTGCGGGCTGGCGGTCGCGGTCGCCAATGCCGTGCCCGAGGTGAAGGCGATCGCCCATCTCGTCACCGTGACGGCCGGCGGTGCGGGAGCGGCTCGCGAAGTCTGCGATTTCGTGATGCGCGCGCAAGGCACGCTTCCCGATGCCGCGGGATCCGGCGGAAGCGGGAGCTGACGGGTGTTCCGTCCCTCGTCGTGGCTCCCGCTGGGCGTTCTCGCGATGCTGGTCGCGCTCACGATGTGGCTCGACCAGCTCGTGCAGCCCGAGGGCAACCGCGGCGACGCGAAGAAGCGTCACGACCCCGACCTCATCGTCGAGAAATTCAGCGCGCGCAAGTACGGCCATGACGGGCGGACGCTCTACACCCTCGCCGCGCGCAAGATGGTACATTACCCCGACGACGACTCGGCTCTCCTGGAGAAGCTGGATTTCGAGGCCTACGAGCCGCGCCAGCCGCGCGTGACGATCGCTTCCGACACGGGCAGGCTTCTCGAGCGCGGGGACAAGGTCTGGTTCGAGGGAAACGTCGTGATGGTGCGCGAAGCCGACCTGCGCTACGAGGCTTCGCGGCTCAGCACGGACCGGCTGCTCGTCCTTCCCGACACCGGCATCGCCCGCACCACCGGTCCCGTGCTGCTCGAAAACCCCGCGGCCCGCATTGAGGCCTCGGGCCTTGAAATGAACAACCAGGCGCGCACACTCAGGCTCGATCGCGTGCAAGCCACCTACAAGCCCCGACGCTGATGCGCATGACCCACACCGGCCGTTTCGCCCATGTCCTGCGGTTGATCGTCGTGGCCGCGGTCGCGACCGTCGCGCAGGCCGAGAAGGCCGATCGGGAAAAGGAGATCCAGGTCCTCGCCGACCGCCTTTCGGCCGACGACGCGAAGAAGGAGGCCGTCTACGAGGGCAACGTCGTCGTGACCCAGGGCACGATGCGGATCACGTCGGCGAGGATCGTCGTGCGCGAGGACGCGCAGGGATACCGCACGTTCATCGCGACCGGCTCTCCCGTCACCTTCCGCCAGAAGCGCGAGAAGGAGGACGACTGGATCGACGGCAGCGCCGAGCGCGCGGAGTTCGACGATCGCGACGAGCTTCTCAAGCTCTACAAGGGCGCGAAGCTGAAGAGCTCGCAGGGCGAACTCTCGGGCGACTTCATTTCGTACGACCGGGGCAAGGAATTCTTCCAGGTCACTGCCGCGGCGCCGGGCGCCGCCGCCGAGGCGGGCGCTCGCGTGAAGGCAACCATCATTCCGCAGCGGCGGGGCGCGGACGGAAAGCCCGTTGAGGCCACGCCGGCGCCGCCGGTCCCGCTCAGGACAGACACCGCCCCGGCGACGGGCGGCAAGCCGTGACCCCCAATCCTGCCGCCCAGCACCTCGCGCTCGTGAAGAGCGAGCCGAAGGCGTCGGTGCTTCGCGCCGAGGCGCTGATGAAGCGCTACAAGAAGCGCACCGTCGTCTCGGACGTCTCGCTCGACGTCGAAAGCGGCGAAGTGGTGGGGCTTCTCGGCCCCAACGGCGCGGGGAAGACCACGTGCTTCTACATGATCCTCGGCCTCGTCCCGATCGACCACGGGACGGTCCGTCTCGACGGCCGGGACGTGACCCATCTCCCGATCTTCCGCAGGTCGCAGCTGGGCCTTTCGTACCTGCCGCAGGAGGCGTCGATCTTTCGCCGCCTCACGGTGGCGCAGAACATCCAGGCGGTGCTCGAACTCCAGGAATTCGAGCGCGAGGAAATCGAGACGCGCCTGGAGAACCTGCTGGGCGACCTGCACATCGGCCACCTTCGGGCGAGCCCGGCCCTGTCGCTCTCCGGCGGCGAGCGGCGACGGGTCGAGATCGCGAGGGCGCTCGCCACCGACCCGCGCTTCATCCTGCTCGACGAACCCTTCGCCGGCGTCGACCCCATCGCGGTTCTCGACATCCAGCAGATCATCCGCTTCCTCAAGGAGCGCGGCATCGGCGTGCTCATCACGGATCACAACGTGAGAGAGACCCTGGGCATCTGCGACCACGCCTACATCATCAACCAGGGCACCGTCCTCGCCTTCGGGAAGCCGGACGAAATCATCTATAATGAAGCGGTCCGAAAGGTCTATCTCGGGGAGAATTTCCGCCTCTAGCGGACTCGATCCTGCGCCCCGCGGCTTTCGACATGAAGCACAGCCTCCAGCTCAAGCTCTCCCAGCACCTCACGCTCACGCCGCAGCTGCAGCAATCGATCCGATTGCTGCAGTTGTCCACGGTCGAGCTGAACCAGGAGCTGGAGCGCTACCTCGCCGAGAACCCCCTCCTCGAACGCATCGACCTCGCCGGCGAGGAGACGCCGGTCGCCGCGGGCGCCGCCGCCAGCGCGACCGCCTCCGAAGCCGAGGCCGAAGCGCCGGCGCAGCCCGAGGACTCGTTCTCCTTCGGCGACGAGCCGACCGGCGGCTCGCGGCGCAACGACGAGGACTGGGACGACTTCACGCAGATCGCCGCGGCCGAGCCCGGCCTCCAGGAGGCGCTCATCCGCCAGCTCCAGTACACCGCGATGAGCGAGCGCGACAAGCGCCTGGCGCTTCTCGTGATCGCGAACCTGGACGGGGACGGCTACCTCTGCGCGACGCTCGAGGAACTTCGCGACATCGGCGCCACGGAGCTCGCCGAGCTCGATCTCGAGGAAGTCTCGACCGCCCTGCTCCAGGTGCAGAATCTCGAGCCCTGCGGCGTCGGCGCGAGGAACCTGGCGGAGTGCCTCACGCTGCAGCTGAAGGCGCTCGACCCGGCCACGCCCCACCGCGAACCGGCGCTCGCGCTCGTCTCCCGCCACCTCGAGGTGCTCGCGGCACGCGATTTCAACAAGCTGCGGCGGCTCCTCGGCATCTCCGACGAGGAGCTTCGCGAGGTGCGCGCACTCGTCCTCACCCTCGACCCCAAGCCGGGCCGCACCCTGGGCGAGGGCGACGTTCGCTACGTCGTGCCCGACGTCACCGTGAAGAAGTCGGGGGGCCGGTGGGTCGCGCAGCTCAACCGGGACGCGATGCCGCGCCTTCGCATCAACAAGATGTACGCCGACCTCCTGCAGTCCTCCCGCGACAACGGCGCGAGGAACCTCTCGGGCCAGCTCCAGGAGGCGCGCTGGCTCATCAAGAACGTGCAGCAGCGATTCGACACGATCCTGCGCGTGACCCAGGCGATCGTCGACCGGCAGCGCAATTTCTTCGAGCACGGCGAGGTCGCGATGCGCCCGCTCGTGCTTCGCGAGATCGCCGAGGCGGTCGGGCTGCACGAGTCCACGATCTCGCGCGTGACCACCCAGAAGTACATGCTTACCACGCGCGGCATGTTCGAGCTGAAGTACTTCTTCGGCAGCCACGTCTCCACCGACACGGGCGGGGCGTGTTCCTCCACCGCGATACGCGCGCTCATCAAGCAGCTCGTGGCCGCCGAGGACGGCAGGAAGCCCCTTTCGGACCACCGCCTTTCCGACATCCTGGCGCAGCAGGGAATCCAGGTCGCGCGAAGGACGGTGGCGAAGTATCGCGAGGCGATGCACATCCAGCCCGCGAGCATGAGAAAGTCCATCTGAACGACAATGGAAAGGATTCCTCGATGAACCTCCAGCTCACCGGCCACCAGGTCGACATCACGCCGTCCATCCGCGAATATGTCGTCTCGAAACTCGAGCGAATCAACCGGCACTTCGACCAGGTCATCGACGTGAACGTGATCCTCTCGGTCCAGAAGCTCGACCAGACGATCGAGGCGACCGTCCACCTTTCGGGCAAGGACATCCACGTCGCCTGCCACGATGCCGACATGTACGCGGCGATCGACGGCCTGGTCGACAAGCTCGACCGCCAGATCATCAAGCACAAGGAGAAGTTCCACGAAGGCCGCCATGACGCCAGCCCCAAGCGCGCGGCCAGCTGAGTCCCGCGCCCCGACCGACAGGATCGTCGCGATGAACCGACTCTCTCCCCTGCTGCCCGCCGCCCACGTGGCGCTCGACCTCGACGTGGGCAGCAAGAAGCGCCTCTTCGAGCAGATCGGGCTGCTGTTCGAGAATTCGCGCCAGATTCCGCGCGCGCGCGTCTTCGACAGCCTCTTCGACCGCGAGAAGCTGGGTTCCACGGGGCTGGGCTACGGGGTGGCGATTCCCCACGGCCGGCTGAAGAACCTGAAGGACACGCTCTGCGCCTTCGTTCGCACGCAGTCGCCCGTCCCGTTCGAGTCGCCCGACGGCCAGCCCGTGCGCCTGGTGCTGGCGATGCTCGTGCCCGAACACGCGACCGAGCAGCACCTCGAGCTCCTCTCCGACCTTGCCCAGATGTTCAGCGACCACTCGCTTCGCGAGCAGCTGCTGTCGGCGGGCGACGTCGAGGCCGCGCACCGCCTGCTCACGCAGTGGTCGCCGTATGCCCCGGCTGAGCGTACAGCAGCTCTTTGAGGACCGGCGCGAGCGCCTGGGGCTCGCCTGGGCGGCCGGGGGCTCCGGCAGCCACCGGGAGCTCACCAACGAGATGCTCTCCCGCCCCGGGCTGGGCCTGATCGGGCACCTGAACCTCATCCACCCGCTCATCGTCCAGGTTCTTGGCGCGAGCGAAATCGACTACATCGCGCGCCTGAGCGATTCGGCTCGCACCGAGATGCTCGAGCGCCTGGCCGGCGGCGACACGCTCTGCATCGTGGTCGGCGACGGCCACGCCGTGCCGGCCGCCCTGGAGGTCATCGCCACGCGGGCGGCGGTACCCGTGTTCACCTCGCGGGAGCAGAGCCAGCAGGTGATCAACGTCCTGCGCCCCTACCTCCAGGGCGAGCTGGGCGAGCGCACGTCGCTTCACGGCGTCTACCTCGACGTTCTCGAGATCGGGGTACTCATCACGGGCGAATCGTCCATCGGCAAGAGCGAGCTCGCGCTGGAACTCATCTCCCGCGGCCACGGGCTCGTCGCCGACGACGTCGTGGAGCTGCAGCAGACGGGCCCCGAGACGGTGCAGGGCCGATGCCCGGCGATGCTCCGCGATTTCCTCGAGGTCCGCGGGCTCGGCGTCCTCAACATCCGCTCCATCTTCGGCGAGACGGCGGTGCGGCCCCGCAAGATCCTGCGTCTCATCGTCCACCTCGAGCTTCCGGCGGACGGGCGCTACGAGGAGCGCGACCGGCTCGCCACGCGATCGGGGACTCGGCGCGTGCTGGGCGTCGAGATTCCCACGGTCACGCTCACCGTCGCGCCCGGCCGCAACCTCGCGGTGCTGGTCGAGGCCGCGGTGCGAAACCACATCCTGATGACGCGCGGCATCGATTCCACGCGCGACTTCATCTCCCGCCAGGCCGCCGCGATGCGCCACGGGGACCCGGCGGACCGAGAGCCCCGGAGCGACTGAATGCAGCTCACGCTGGTCAGCGGCGTCTCGGGTTCCGGCAAGAGCGTTGCGCTCAAGGCGCTGGAGGACTCGGGTTACTTCTGCGTGGACAACCTGCCGCCCAGCCTCATCCGCTCGCTGGTGAGCTTCGTCTCCTCGCGAGGCGAGCCCCGCGTCGCGGTGAGCGCCGACGCGCGCAGCGCCGATTCCCTCGAGATCCTGCCCCGGGTGGTGGCCGAGGAACGCGCGTGCGGCACCGATGTGCGCCTGGTCTTTCTCGATGCGAGCGACGCGAGCCTCGTTCGCCGGTTCTCGGAAACGCGCCGCCCGCATCCGCTCGCCGGTGACGGACGCACGCTGGAGGAAGCCCTCGCCATCGAACGAGGCCTCCTCGCGCCGATCGCGGAGATGGGCCACCGCGTCGACACCAGCTCCCTCACGCCGGTCCAGCTGCGGGGATGGATTCGCGACCTGCTCGTGACCGACGCTTCGCAGATGCTCGTGTGCATCGAATCGTTCGGCTTCAAGGGCGGCGTGCCGCTCGACGCCGATTTCGTCTTCGACTCGCGTTTCCTGCCCAACCCGCACTACGACCCGGCGCTCCGGTCGCGGACGGGACTCGATCCCGAGGTGGCGAATTTTCTCGAGCGCGAGACCGAGGCCCTGCTCCTCGTGGAGGACATCCACCGGCTGCTCGAGCGCTGGCTGCCGCGCTTCGCGCTCGACCGACGCGCCGCGCTCACGGTGGCGATCGGCTGCACGGGCGGGCGCCACCGGTCGGTGTACCTGGTCGAGCGACTGGCCGAGCGCCTGCGGCCCCGGCACCCGCTGATCGTCCGCCACCGCGACCTCGACCGGTAGGCAGGAGTCCACGCGGCATGCTCGTGATGAACATCCTGTCCGCCGGGCCGGCGCCGTCCGAGACCGTGCCCATCTTCCCG
This sequence comes from Usitatibacteraceae bacterium, assembly GCA_035432885.1. Classification (GTDB taxonomy): domain Bacteria; phylum Pseudomonadota; class Gammaproteobacteria; order Burkholderiales; family Usitatibacteraceae; genus FEB-7. The sequence goes on along the minus strand of DAORTX010000009.1, from coordinate 3,507 downwards.
CTCGGAACCGTGCTCTACCCGGGGATGCGCCTGCCGCTCAGGATCTTCGAGGCGCGCTACATGGACATGGCCAAGGCCTGCCTCAAGCACGACGCCGCCTTCGGCATATGCCTCATCCGCGAAGGGCAGGAAGTGGGCACGCCCGCGGTGCCCGAGGCCGTGGGATGCCTGGCTCGCATCGGGGATTGGGACATGGCGACCCTGGGCGTGCTCAACGTGACGGCCGAGGGGCTCGAGCGGTTCCGGCTGACGGCGACCAGGACCGCGCCCTCCGGGCTGATCCTGGGCGACATCGAGCGCATTCCCGCAGAGCTTCCCGTCCAGGCGCCCGAGCTCGCGCCGAGCGCGGGCTTCGTGCGCAAGGTGGTCGAAGCGGTCGGGCCGGCCCGCTTCTCGCAGCCCTATCGCTACGACGACGCAAGCTGGGTCGGCTTCCGCCTCGCCGAGATCCTGCCGCTTCGCAGGGCGGCAAAGCAGAAGCTGCTGGAACTCACCGATCCCGTCGCCCGCCTGGCGATCCTGCACCGCTTCCTGGTCGAGCGCGGGCTCCTTTCCTAGCCCCACCGGCCGGCAGGCGCGAGAGCAGTTTCTTCACGGGCGCCGGGAGCGCTGCCGCGTGGGCCGTTCCGATGTCGAGCCATTGCGTTTGCGCATCCGTCCCGGTCGGGCGACCCCGCTCCGTGCGCACGATCCAGGGCGTGACGCCGAGCGAGAAATGGGTGAAGGCGTGCGTGAAGGGCGCGAGCGCCTCCACGAGCCGGATGCGAAGCCCGAAACGCTTCGCGACCCACGCGGCGGGATCGGTGCCGTCCGGGGCCTCCGGCAGGCTCCACAGCCCGCCCCAGATTCCCGAAGGCGGGCGTTTCTCGACCAGCACCGCGCCCCGCGAAACGATCGCCAGCATCGCCACCTTTCGCGCCGGCGTGGCTCGCGTCGCCTTTCGCCCGGGCAGGGTCGCGATGCGTCCGTCCCTCAAGGCAATGCAGCTCGCGCGCACGGGGCATCCGGCGCAGGCGGGCTTCGCTCGCGTGCAGACCGTCGCGCCGAGGTCCATCAGGCCCTGGGTATACGCCTGCACCGCCTTGCGCGGCACGAGCGAATCCGCCAATGCCCAGAGTCTCGACAGCACCGCGGGGGAATCGACCTCGCCCTCGACGCCGAACTGGCGCGCGAGGACCCGCTTCACGTTGCCGTCGAGGATCGCGTGCGGCTCGCCCGTGGACAGGGCCACGATCGCCGCCGCCGTGGATCGCCCGACCCCCGGGAGCGCGACCGCCTCTTCGATCGACAGCGGGAAAAGGCCGCCGTGGCGCTCGACGACCGCCTGCGCGGCCCGGTGCAGGTTGCGCGCGCGGGCGTAATACCCCAGCCCGCTCCACAGGCGCATCACGTCGTCCACCGGCGCCGCCGCGAGCGCGGCCACATCCGGGAACCGCGCGACGAACCGCTCGAAGTAGGCGCTCGCGGTCGCCACCTGCGTCTGCTGGAGCATGATCTCCGAGACCCAGATGCGGTAAGGGTCGCGGTTAGCCTGCCAGGGCAGGTCGTGGCGGCCATGGCGGCGCTGCCAGGACACGACGCGGCTCGCAAACGAGGGAGGACGGGAGGACATCGCAGGAGGCCGTGGAGCGGGTGAAGGGAATCGAACCCTCGTCGTAAGCTTGGGAAGCTTCTGCTCTGCCATTGAGCTACACCCGCGGCGAGGCGCCATTTTACCCGAGGTGGATGCGCCCGTCGGCCCATGCCGTTCGCGCCGCCGGACGGCGGTTCGCGCGGGCCACGCGCGGTTCGTCGCAGGACATCCGGCGGGTGCCCGTGCGCCGCGATAGGATGCTCGACATGGAAAGGCTCGCTCCCACCTTCGCCTCGCCTGGCCCCGACGCGCTCGCCAGGCGCGTGCTGGCGTCGCACCCGCTCGAGATGTTTCCCTGGTTCCGGCGCTGGAAGCCGGGGCATCTGCGCAACCTCGCCTACACGTTCATCTGGAACACCGGTTTCATGGCGATGTTCCTGATGATCGGGATGGTCTCGTCGCTGCGGGCGCCGACGCCCGCGACGGTGGGCGCGGCTTTCGTCATTTCCCAGTCGATCGGCTACTGCCTCCACGCGACCTTCTGGCTCACGGGGTGCACGATCGAGGCCGCGATCCGCCGCCGCGGCCGGATCGCGGTCACCCTCTACTACATGCTGGTGAGCACCGGCGGCGTCGTGGCCGGGTTCTGGATCGCCTCCCTATACCTCGGCCGGGAGTTCCTGCCGCGGATGTCCGACCCGCGCTGGATCGTCGCGATCGCGATCACGAGCATGGTGATCTCCATCGTTCTCGCCATCATCTTCTTCTGGCGGGAAAAGACCGCGCTCGCCGAAGCCGCGCTCGAGCGCGAGCAGCGCCGGACGGCGGACATCGGCCGCGAGGCCATGGCGGCGAACGTTCGCGCCCTGCAGGCGCAGATCGAGCCGCATTTCCTCTTCAACACGCTCGCCAACGTGACAAGCCTCGTCGACGCCGATCCGGCGCGGGCGAAGCACATGCTGGAGAGCTTCATCCGCTTCCTTCGCGCCTCGCTCGCGGCCACGCGCCGCAGCGCCACGACCCTGGGCGACGAGTTCGCCCTCATCGCCGACTATCTCGCGGTGCTCAAGGTCCGCATGGACGACCGGCTCGAGGTGCGCGTGGATCTCCCGGCGGAACTCGCCGGCGTGCGCATCCCGCCGATGATCGTGCAGCCCGTCGTGGAAAACGCGATTCGCCACGGCCTGGAGCCGAAGGTCGAGGGCGGCATGATCGAGCTGCGCGCGTACCGCGAAGAAGGCCGCCTGATCGTGGAAGTCGGCGACACGGGCGTCGGTTTCGCGGACGCCACCACGGGCGGCGTGGGACTCGCCAACGTTCGCGAGCGCCTGCGCCTCACGCACGGCGACGCGGCCAGGCTCACGGTCCGCGGGAACGCCCCGGCGGGAACCGTCGTGGCGATCGAGCTTCCCCTCCCCGCGCCATGAACGCGCCGCGGATCCTCCTCGCCGACGACGAACCCGCGCTCGCCGAGTACCTGCGCGCAAGGCTCGCCGCCCTGTGGCCCGAGGCGCGGCTGCTGCCCGTGGCGCGAAACGGCGTGGAAGCGCTCGCCTCGATCCGCGAGCACGAACCCGACGCGGCGTTTCTCGACATCCGGATGCCGGGCCTCACCGGGCTGGAACTTGCCGCGCGCATCGAGGGCGCCACCCACGTCGTCTTCGTCACCGCCTACGACCAGTACGCGGTCGAGGCCTTCGACCGGAACGCGGTCGACTACCTCGTGAAGCCCGTAGCCGACGACCGCCTGGCGCGCGCGGTCGAGCGCCTGAAGGCCAAGCTCGCGACACGGGAGGCGCCACCGGGCATCGGCGAAGTTCTCGCCCGGATCGCCGCCTCGCTGCCGGGCGCGACCGGCGGTTTCCTGCGCTGGGTGCGTGCCCTCAAGGGCGAGGAAATCCACCAGATCGCCGTCGAGGACGTCTTCTACTTCC